>CAZSXX010000092.1:0-13085 GCA_964611245.1 uncultured Verrucomicrobiota bacterium
TGGCAACATCGCCAATCTTCCGCTGGAAAAACTGCGCGCGCTGGCGGAGGTGACGCCGAAAACGGCGGCCTCGCCGAGCCCCGCCGAGGGACGGGCGGAGCGGCCAGGCCGGGTGGCCGAGTTTCTCGGGCACGGGATGGACGCGGTGCGGGAGCTGGACTCGCGGAAACTGGAGGCGACGCTGAAGGACGCGGCGGTGGCGCTGGGGGCGCAGGGTTTGCTGCAACGGCTGATCGCGCCGCTGGCCCAGAAAATCGGCGAGGAGTGGCGGGACGGCGGGCTGACCGCCGCGCATGAACATTTCGCCAGCGCGGTGATCCGGGTGTTTTTGGGCCATCTGTCGAAGCCGTTCGCGCCGAGCGACGCGGCTCCGAGCATCATTGTGGCGACGCCGACGGGCCAGTTGCATGAATTGGGCGCGCTGCTGGCGGCGGCGGCGGCGGCGAGCCTGGGGTGGCATGTGGTTTACCTGGGGACGAGCCTGCCCGCCGCGGAGATCGCCGGGGCGGCCCGCCAAAACCGGGCGCGCGCGATCGCCCTCAGCATTGTGTACCCGGACGACGATCCCCGGCTGGAGGGGGAATTGGCGCGGCTGCGCGACTTGGTGGGGCCGGAAATTCCGCTTTTGGTGGGGGGGCGCGCGGCCCAATCGTACGCGGGGGCGCTGCAGAAAGTGAACGCCCACCTGCTCCACGACATCCCGGGGCTTTGCGCCCAACTGGAGCAGGTGCGCAAGCCGACGGCGACGTGACCGGACGGGCGCGGGATTTCCTCGTCACGGAAATGTCGCGGAAAAAGTTCGGGCGTCCGGCGGACAAATCCGGCACTCTCGCCGCGCCGGCGAGCCGCCGGCGTGAATGAATCCAGCCGCCAACCCAGGAATGGAGCCCGCCAAAGCGCGTTATCTTTGGCTTGGATCGCTGGTCGCTGGGTACATCGGGATTTATCTTTGCCGGAAAAATTTCTCCGTCGCGGTGCCCCTGTTGCAGGAGCATTTCAACGCGAGCCGGGCGGAGATTGGGGCGATCGCCAGCTACAGCACCATCGCTTACGCGATCGGCAAATTCGCCTTCGGGCCGATTGTGGACCGGTTCGGGGGGCGGGCGGGATTTTTGACGGCGCTTTTCGCGGTGGCCATGATGGGCCTGGCGGGCGGAATGGCGCCGACGCTCGGCGTCCTCACGATTTTTTACTCCGCGAACCGGCTGGCCGGGTCGGCCGGATGGCCGGCCATGGTGAAGCTCACGCCGCTCTGGTTCCAGGGAGCGCAATTGCCCTTCGCCATGGCGTTGCTCTCGCTGAGTTTCGTGGCGGGCGGGGCGTTCGCGACGGTCTTCGCGGGGATGGTGGCGCAGTGGAGCGGCGGGAGTTGGCGGGCGGTGATGGCGGCGCCGTCCCTGGTGTTGCTGGCGCTGATGTTCGCGTGCTGGCGGATCATCCCGCGCCCTGAGGCTCCGCCGCCCGGGACCGCGAAGAAAATCCGGGGACCGATCGACTGGGTCAGCTTCCTGGGATTGTTCAAGTCACCGCAGTTCGGGATTGTCTGCGCGCTGAGCTTCACGTTGACGCTGCTGCGCGAGACGTTCAACACGTGGACGGTCGATTTCATCAAGACGCAGGGGGGCAAGGAAGTTTCCAACCAGATCGCGGCGTTCCTATCGACGCCGTTCGACATTTTGGGGGCGGTGGGGATTCTCACCGTGGGCTGGTTTTACGGGCGGCTCCAGAACCGGAGCCGGAAATGGCTGCTGTGCGGCATGCTGACCCTCCTGGCGGCGCTGATCTTCAACCTGCCGAACCTGTTCAACATGGGGCTGGGGGTGGTGACGGCGGCGATTGGGGTGATCGGATTTTTGACCTACGGGCCGTACAGCCTTCTCGCCGGGACGCTGTCGTACGAGGTGGGCGGCAAAAAATCGATCGGCGCGGTGTCGGGGATGGTGGACGGAGTGGGTTACCTGGCGGGCGTGCTGGCCGGGGCGCAATTTGGGCGGCTGGTGGATGTGGGCGGGTATCAACTGGGTTTCAAGGCGCTGGCGGGATTGGCGATCATGTCCGCCGCGCTGTGCCTGCTGCTGCGCTCGAAAATTTCTTCCCAAAATGAAAACGAGGGGTGAGCCTCGGAACGAAACGATGACGCCAAACGAATCCAAACAACAATTCACGGTCAACGGCCGGGATTACCGCTGCCCGGCCGGGCCCTTGGTGGCGATCTGCCTGGATGGCTCGTCCGACGAATACCTGAACGCGGCGCTGGTGCGCGGGCTGATGCCGAACCTGGAGAAGCTGTGCCGCGCGGGGGTGCGGGCGGTGGCGCGCGCCGCCATGCCGACGTTCACCAACGTCAACAACGCCTCGATCGTGACCGGCGTCCCGCCCGAAACGCACGGCATCTGCGGGAATTATTTTTACGACCGCGCGCAGGACCGCGAGGTGATGATGAACTCCGCCGAGTTCCTCACCGCCCCGACGATCTTTCCGGCGGCGGCGGCGGCGGGGCGGAAGGTCGGCGTGGTGACGGCCAAGGAGAAGCTGCGCGACATTTTCGCGCATGAGCTCATCGCGCGGGGCGGGACCGCGTTTTCGTCGGAGCGGGCCAAGCACGCGACCGTGGAGACGCACGGGATCGGCGACGTGGAGGCGTTCGTGGGCGAGCCGACGCCGAAGATTTACAGCGGTGAGGCAAGCCTGTATGTGCTGAAGGCCGGGGTGGCGCTGCTGCGCGCCGGGCGGGCGGATTTCCTTTACCTGTCCACGACCGATTACATCCAGCACAAAGCCGCTCCCGAGGAGGATCTGGCGCTGAATTTCTACGCGGGGATCGACGAACAGATCGGGGCGCTGCGCGCGTTGGGGGCGCGGATCGCCATCACCGCCGACCATGGCATGAACGCCAAGCAGCATTCCAACGGCGAGCCCAATGTCATCTACCTGGAGTCGCTGCTGCGCGACCGTTTCCCCGGCGAATTCCGGGTGATCCTGCCGATCACCGACCCCTACGTGGCGCACCATGGCGCGCTGGGCTCGTTCGCGGTGGTGCACGCGCCGACGGACTCGCCGCTGGACACCATCCGAGCGGCCCTCCTGAGCCTGCCGGGGGTGACCGAGGTTTACACGCGCGAGGAGGCGGTGCAAAAGCTGCAATTGCGGGCCGACCGGATTGGCGACTTGATGGTCTGCGCCGGGCGGGACACGACGCTGGGGCGCACGCCGGATTACCACGACCTGAGGGATGTGCAATCGGGGCTGCGGTCGCATGGGGGGCGGTATGAGGAAATGGTGCCGTTCATTTTTTCGGATCCGCTCAACGCGGAATACGCGGCGCGGGTCCGGTGCGACCCCCGGAATTTTGAGCTGTTTGATTACCTGGTCAATGGGAGCGCGGCATGAGCGAAGAATTGAACCTATCCAGTTCCGTGGCGGGGCAACCGGTGGGCGGCGGGGAATTTTTGGCCGTGCGGAATCCGTATAATGGAGCGCCCGTCGGCCGCGTCCGGATGGCTGGGCGCGAGGACGTGGAGCGGGCGATCGCGGCCGCGCTTGGCGCCGGGCCAGTCCCCTCGCGCCATGAACGCTCGCAGGTCCTGGAGCGCGTGCGGTCCAGCCTGGAGGCGCGCCGCGAGGAGTTCGCGCGGCTGATGTCCACGGAAAGCGGGCTGTGCCTGTTTGAAACGCGCTATGAAGTGGGCCGCGCGCTGGATGTGCTGCGCTTCTCGGCGATGGAGGCGCTGCGGGACGACGGGCAGATTTTTTCCGCCGACGTCTCGGCCCAAGGCAAGGCGCGGAAGATTTTCACGGTGCGGGATCCCCTGCGGCTGTCCGTGGCGATCACGCCATTCAACCATCCGCTGAACCAAGTGGCGCACAAGATTTGCCCAGCCCTGGCGGCGGGCGCGCGCATCATCCTCAAGCCGTCGGAGAAGACGCCGCTGACCGCGGTCCGTTTCTGCGAGCTGTTTTTTGAGGCGGGGTTGCCCGCCGGAATGCTGAGCGTGCTGCTGGGGCCGACCGACCAAGTGGCCGGGCCGCTGGTGGTGGATGAACGCGTCGAACTGGTCTCGTTCACCGGCAGCGTGGCGGTGGGCAAGAAAATTGCGGCGACCGCCGGGTACAAGCGCGTGGTGCTGGAATTGGGGGGGAACGATCCGTTGATCGTGTTCGGGGACGCGGACCTGGATTTGGCGGCGCGGCTGGCGGCGGAGGGAAGCTTCCGCAACTCAGGCCAGCGCTGCACGGCGATCAAGCGCATCTTCGTCCATGAATCCATCGCGCGCGATTTCACCACGCGCCTTTTGCAGAACACGGCGTCGTACGTCTGCGGCGATCCGCTGGACGAGGCGACGCGGGTCGGCACGGTGATCGACGAAGCGGCGGCCATTTACCTGGAAAAGGTGGTCCGCGACGCGGTGGCGGACGGCGCGAAAATCTTGTGTGGCGGCCAGCGGCGGGGCGCGCAGATCGAACCGACGGTCCTGACGGACGTGTCGCCGAAGTCGCGGATGGTGGCATGCGAATCGTTCGGGCCGCTGGCGCCGGTGATGACCTTCGCGGACATCGACGAGGTGATCGGCCTGGCCAACGGGACGGATTATGGATTGAGCTCCGGGGTGGTGACCTCGAACCTCAACACCGCGCTGCGGATGGTGCGCGAACTGCGTTGCGGCACGGTGAACGTGAACGAGGTGCCGGGCTTCCGCACCGAGAACAGCCCCTTCGGCGGGATCAAGGACAGCGGGCTGGGGATCAAGGAGGGGGTGGCCGAGGCGATGAAGCTGTTCACCACCGTCAAGACATTCTCCCTGCCGTGGTGATCAGGGCCGATAGGAACCGCGCATGACCTCCTCCGCGAGCCCGAAGGAAAGCGTCATCCCGGCGCCGCCGAGGCCGTTCACGATGGTGACGCCGGGGGCCGGGTGGGCGATGAATTCGGTCCGGCCCGGGAGCTTGGGATAAATGCCGTTCCAGCGCTCGGCAATTTCGAACGAGGGCGCCTGGGCGAAGGTCCGCAGGTATTTCAGGATGGCGTCGTCGACATCGATGCGGTCGAACGGCTCGAGAGTGAGGCCATAATGATGGGAGTCGCCAATCGTCAATTCGCCGGGGGCGGTCTGCGAGAGCAGGACGTGGATGCCGTGGTCGGCCTCGAAGGGGAACTCGGCGCGGAAGCGCCGCTTGACGTCCGGAAGCGTGCGGCACGGCTTGAAGCAGTCGTAATGCGCGAGCGTCAGCCCCGCGCACAGGCTGGCTCCAAGCTGCCACTGGCCCGGCTGCGGGGCGGTGCGCATCATCTGCAATTTGCAGGCGGTCATGCCGCTTGCGCGAAACACCTCGGGGTAGAGCGCCTGGAAGTCGGCGCCGGAGCAGACCACCGCCTCGCCGACCTCCCAATCCCCGGCCGTCGTGGTGATCTTCGGGAGCGAGATGGCGGAGACGTGGACGCCGAACTGGAGCTGGACGCCGTGCCGCTCGCGGAGCATGGCGGGGATGTTGCGGATGGCTTGGCGCGGGTCGATGTTGATCTCCGTGGGGCTCCAAAGTGCGCCGCGCAGGCCGTCGGCGCGGACGGCCTGGGATTTTTTGACCGTCTCCTCCCGCGTCAGCAGGCGGCGGCCGAGATTTCCGTCGCCGTTGATCTCCAGATATTCCTCCAAAACGGCGAGTTCGTCCTCGGCGTAGGCGAGGTGCAGCGATCCGGTGGGGGCGTGCCACAAGCCGGCTTTCTGGATCACGCCCGTCCAGATTTCGCGGCTGAGCATGGCGCGGTCGTGGGCCGGGCCGAACGCCTGGCCGATGGGCCAGAGCAGCCCGAAGTTGCGGACGGAGGCTCCAATCGCGAAGTCCGTCCTCTCAAAAAGAACCACCTTGCGCCCGCGCATGGCCTGCGCATGGGCGAAGGCCAGCCCCATCACTCCACCGCCCACCACCGCCACATCCGCGCTTTGCATTGGCGGATCATTGCCACCGCCGCGGAAAAAATCCATCCGCCAAATTTGGCCGCGCGGCCGAAACCCCATTTTTCCCCATGAACGACGCCAGCCAGTTCCAATCCGAAGGAGACCTCAACATTTCGCCGCGCCGCGCCGCGTGGTCGCGCGGGCACATCGGCGCCAAAACGCGGGCGCTGCTGGAGGAGGACGCGAAATATTTCATCCACCAATCGCTCTCGACCCCATGCCTGAACGCGCTGGCCGGGTGCGCGGGATCCACGCTGACGGACTTGGAAGGGCGCGAGCTGCTCGATTTCCACGGCAACAATGTGCACCAAGTGGGGTTTGGGCATCCGCGCGTGGTCGCCGCGATCGAGCGGCAGATGCGCGAATTGCCGTTCTGCACCCGGCGGTACACCAACCAGCCCGCGGTGGACCTGGCCCGGACGCTGGTTGGGCTGGCGCCCGGGGACTTGAACCGACTGCTCTTCGCCCCGGGCGGAACCAGCGCGGTTGGCATGGCGCTGAAAATCGCGCGCGTCGCCACGGGGCGGCACAAGGTGATTTCGATGTGGGACTCCTTCCACGGGGCCTCGTTGGATTCGATTTCGGTCGGTGGCGAAGCAATCTTTCGGCAATTTGCGGGCCCGCTGCTGCCCGGATGCGAGCATGTGCCGCCGCCGGACCACCGCCATTGCCCGTTCAAATGCGGAGTTGCGTGCAACCTCTCCTGCGCGGATTACATCGAGTATGTCCTGCAAAAGGAAGGGGACATCGGCGCGGTCATCGCCGAGACGGTCCGGTCGACCCCATACATTCCGCCGCTGGATTATTGGAAACGGATCCGCGCCGCGTGCGACCGCCATGGGGCGCTGCTGATCCTGGACGAGATTCCCTATGGCCTGGGACGGACGGGCCGGATGTTCGCGTGCGAGCATTTTGACGTCGTGCCGGACCTGCTGGTTCTCGGCAAGGGATTGGGCGGAGGAATCTTTCCGCTGGCGGCCGTGCTGGCGCGGGATTCCTTGCGCATTCCGGCGCAATCGGCGCTGGGGCATTACACCCACGAGAAGAATCCGGTGGCGTGCGCCGCCGGGCTGGCCACGCTGGAGGTCATCGCGGAGGAAAAGCTGGTGGAGCGGGCGGCGCGGCTGGGACTGGTTTGCCTGGAGCGCGGGGCCGAACTGAAGCGCAAGCATCCGATCATTGGGGAGGTGCGTGGACTGGGGCTGCTGTTTGGTCTGGAGCTGATCCGCCCCGGCCCCGGCGGGGGGCGCGCGGCGGAGGAGGCGGAGCGGGTGATGTATTCCGCCTTGAGCAAGGGGCTGAATTTCAAGGTCACGATGGGGAACATCCTGACGCTGACGCCGCCCCTGACCCTCACGGACGCGGAGCTTGAGCGCGCGTTTGAGATCCTCGACGCCGCGCTGGCCGAGCTTTAGGGGCAAGGCCCGCGACTCTTTGCACAATCGCGTCCGCGCCGTCATCAAATCGTAACAATTGGGATTGAACATCTGGCGGGCGGCTGATAAAACAAGGATCAATCGTCCAACAACAACCTGCCCCAGAGGCGCCTTCGCGCGCCATTTCCGGGGCAGCCAGCTGCAGCGCAGAACATTGCTATGAGACCAAAAACCAACAAGGCGGCGGCGTCTTCAAACGGATTCACCCTCATCGAACTCCTTGTTGTCATCGCGATCATCGCGATCCTCGCGTCGCTGCTTTTGCCGGCGCTTTCCAAGTCAAAAGAGAAGAGTCGGCTGGCCAAATGCGCCAATTCGCTCAAGCAAATTGCGGTGGGCACGACGATGTACGCGGACGACAACAATGAAGCGTTCCACCACAACATCGACCCCAGCGACGGGACGGCCAACGCGCCGAACAACGGGCAGTGGACGCGGAACCCGCGCTCGGACATCCTGCTGGACCCCAATGATGGGCTGGCGTACTGGGGCGTCGCGTATCTCAAATATTTCGGCGGGGTCAAGGAGGCGTTCCGCTGCCCGACCGCCAAGCATGTGGATGAATGGCGGGAGACGGGGCTCCGCTACCCTTCGGAGTTTTGGCTGAACTCCTCCTTCGGCATCAATTCGTATGTGGTCCGGAAGCCCGACGGCGGGCGCGGCGTGCGCAAGCTGAACTCGTTCCCGAGCCCCGCGACGACGGTCTTCGCGCAGGACGCGGCGGAGCAAAAAATGGAGGGCGGCTCGGACTCCCTGGGGCTATTTCCGGGTTACGCGGAATGCCTGACCCAATGGAAGTACGACCTGGCCGCCCATTATCCCGGCTATCCGATGGAGCGCGAGTGGTTCCGGCATCCGGGCTGCGACACCCTTTGGGTGGACGGGCATGTGAGCACGATCCGCTACACCAAAAAAGGGGTGGATTACCACATTTACCTTGGGGACATCCCCCCGTCGCAGCGCTTTTAATTCCGTCCCACCTTTGTCGCCATGAAAAAGCTCCTCCTGATTTGCGCGTTGATCGTGCCGCTGCTCGGCTGCGGATCGCACCGCGCCGCGCCCCTGGCCCTTGACCAGATCGCGGCGGAATTTGACAAGGCGTTCCAGACCGCGAGCCCGGAGACGAAATCCCTGGCCCAGGCCATCGCGCGGCTGGTCGAGCGGAAGCAGTACGCCCCGGCGTCGATGCAGTTGCAGGGCATGATGGGGAACCGAAGCTTGAACGACGCGCAACGGTCCGTGATCGCGCGCGCGATGGCCGCGATCAACCAGGGGCTCCAGGAGCAGGTGCAAATCCAGGAGGCCGCCGTGGCGGCGCCGCCCCGGCGCGAGCCCAAGCCCGGTTCAATTCCCGTGCCGGACGCCAAGGCGGTGGAATCCAGCGCGGAGGAGGCCCAGGCGGTCCTGAACATTTACCGCGCGACCAAGTAGGAGAATTTCTTCAGCAAACCCAAAAACTAACCTATGACAAAACAACGCAGCGCCCTTTTGGCCGGCGCAGTTGTGCTGGCGGGCCTCAGCTCGTTCGCGCAACCGGTCGGCCAGTGGGACTTCAACCTCGGCAACCTGACCGCGACGGTCGGCACGCAGCCACTTGAGACCCTCTCCGCGGAGACTCAGGCTGGAATCCAATATGGAACCACGACGACGTTTGGCATCCCGGACATTGGCGGCGCGCCCGCCCTGGTCGCCAAATTGAGCGGCTGGACCACGCCCGACGGCATCCGGATGCCGGTTTCGGCCGACCAAAATGGGGACGGCAGCCTGGTGAACCGATGGACCTACGTGGTGGACCTGCTTTTCCCGGCGGAGTCCGACGCGAAGTGGCGGGCCCTCCTTGAGACGGACAACCGCGTGATCGAAGCGGACGGGGACATTTTCGTCAACCCGGGCAACGGGCTGGGAATTGGCGGGGCCTATCAGGGCAATGTGACGGCGGGGGCGTGGCACCGCATCGCCATCGCGGTCGACGCCAACGCGAACACGATGCACAAGTACATCGACGGGAAGCTGGTGGGCATCCAAGGGGCGGGTGGGCTGGATGGCCGCTTCTCGCTTTCGCCGCGGGGATTCGCGGAACTCTTCACGGACAACGACGGGGAAGTGGCGCCCGCTTTCGTGAACAGCATCCAGCTCTGGAGCCGCGCCCTGAACTCCGGGGAAATCGCCGCGCTGGGCGGCATTTCCGCCGGCGGCCTGCCCCAGACGCTGGGGCCCGTGCCTGCCTTCATCGCATCCTCCAGCCCAGGCCTCGGAGCGGTGGATGTCCACTATTTGCCCGACATCCATGTGGACCTGAACACCGGGGCTTCAGTCGTGACGGAGGCGTCGATCCGGCTGCTGATTGATTCCAAGCCGGTGGCCGCAACGGTCGCGGGGATTGCGCCCAACTACACCATCGACTTCACGGTGGTTGACCCACTGGAGCCCAACGAAGCGCACGTGGTGGGGGTGGTTTACTCTGAGAACGGCACGACCAAGACGAATTCATTTTCGTTCACGGTGGCCAATTACCAGAAGATCACCCTGCCGGAGCCATTCCTGATCGAGAACTTCGACCTGGTGGACGAAGGCAGCATCCCAACTGGATGGACACGGACAAACAGGACGCAAATTGTGGCCAGCGCCGACTTTGAAGATCTGGACAACCTCAATTCCAACAGCTACCTGGACTGGACGGTGGTTTCCAGGGACCGGCTGGCCGGATTGAAGAGCCGAATATTCAACATCAACACCGTGGTGCTGAATGGCGTGCTGCAAGATGTCCTCGCGGACGGCAACATGCTTTACGCGGAATCCGACGTCCGGAGCGGGTCGCAGGTCCAAATGGTGTTCACGAAGGACTTTGACTTGACCGGCAAGCGGAATGTCTTCCTCGGCTTCAAGAGCATGTACGAGCAGAACCAGGACAACATTAACTCTGTGGAGTATTCGATCGATGGCGGGGCCACTTGGCTGCCCGCCCTTTACCTGATCGACCGCGCCAGCGCCGGCGGGGACATCATTTACAGCGCCGATGGATCGGTGGACGCGGTGGCCACGATGAACACGATCCGCGGGGATACAGCGTATGGGACCAGCTATGGCGCGTATATTGGCGCTCCCATTTCCCAGGCCCTGGCTCCCTACATCAGTGGCCGGGTCAACGACGATTCCCGCGAAAGCAAGCGGATTGAAGTGATCCGCCTCTTCGCGGCCGACAACCAGCCAACAGTGCGCTTGCGCTTCATGCAAGCGGGGACCGCCAGTTGGTACTGGGGTGTTGATGACGTCGCGTTCTACAGCATCCCGGAGCCCCGGATTGTCTTCTCGCCCACGCCCGTCACCGTCAATTTTGACGGGACCGCCACCTTGAAAGTGGTGGCCAGCGGCGACGCCACCTTGGCCTACCAATGGTACCAGGATGGACAACCGGTGCCCAACGGCACGGGCGCGACCCTGACGCTCACCCGCGTCACCGGCGCCAGCCAAGGCAATTACAATGTGAAGGTGAGCAACAGCCTTGGCGAAGCGACCAGCGGCTCCGCCCGGGTCACAGTCCTGCTTTCGCCCGTGGTCAGCCTGTCCCCGCAGCCAGTCCTGGCGTCCGCCGGCGCCCCGTTCAGCCTGGAAGTCGAGGCGCGCGGGCAGTCGCCGTTCAGCTATCAGTGGAAAAAAGGAGGGGAAAACATCCCCAACGCGACCAGCTCCTCGTATGTCGTCGCGGCCGCCAGCGTGGGCGATTCCGGAGATTACTCCGTGACCATCACCAACCCAAGCGGGAACACCACGACCACCCCGGTCAAAGTCACCGTCCTCCCGTTGATCCCGATCACCCAAGACTTGGTGGCCCACTATCCATTCGACACCGACGCGAACGACACCTCAGGCCGAAGCAACCATGGCACGCCGGAGGTCCAGCCGGAGATCGTGGATGGCGTCCTGCCGACGTACTCGACGACGACCAAACAGATTGGGGCGGGTGCCTTGCGCATCACCGAAGGGCAGCATATCGCCTTGGGCGCGCCGGAGGATTTTGACTTCGGCTCCGAGGTGAACTTCACCGTCTCGTTCTGGGCGCGCGGCGCGGACGCCAATGCCTGGACGGGCGATCCGTCATTCTTCGGCAACAAGCACTGGCAAAGCGGCGGCAATCCGGGGCTGGTGGTCTCCGCCCAGGGCGGCGGCGCGTGGAAATGGACTTGGAAAGCGAACGTGGGGCCGCGGCAGGATTCGGCCAACGTCTCGACGCTCACCGACGGGAACTTCCACAACATCGTCATCTCCCATGACCGGAATGGGTTCGCCTATTTCTACATGGACGGCATCCTCCGGCAGACCCTCAACATCGCTGGCGCCGGGGACATCAATGCGCTCTCCTACTACATCGCGCAGGACGGCACGGGCCGGTATGGGTTCAACAACGACCTCGGCGCGCGCTTCAAGGACATCCAGATCGATGACTTCGGGATCTGGCGCCGGTTGCTCACGCCGCAGGAAGCGGCCAGCATTTACGCCAACGGCAAGCTGGGCAACAACCTGACCCAGGCCAGCGGCGTGGTGGTGGTCCTCGCGCCCAACATCACGGCCTCCCCGGCCAACGCTATTCTCAGCGTCGGTGGCTCGGCCACCCTGAGCGCGACTGTGGCCGGCACGGCTCCGTTCACATACGACTGGCGCAAGGACGGCGCCACTGTGGCGACGACCAAGACCCTGGCCCTGAACTCGGTCACGGCTTCGGCGGCGGGCGATTACCAGTTGATCGTGCGCAACTCCGCGGGATCCTCGACCAGCTCCGTGGCGAGGGTGGCGGTTGTGACTTCGGCGCTCAACCAGGATTTGGTGGCGCACGTCAAGCTGGACGGCGATTACCAGGACGCCTCCGGGCGCGGCAACCATGCGGCGCCGCGCGGCAACCCGACCTTCGAGTCCGGCAAATTCGGCCAATCAATGCGGTTCACCACGGACGGCCCGACGATCGATTACGCGACGTTTGGCGGACCGGCGGACCTGCAGTTTGGCGAGTCGGATTTCTCCGTCTCCATGTGGGTGAACTGGACCGCCAGCGCGGATGACCTGCCGTTCATTTCCAACAAGGATTGGAACAGCAGCAGCAACATCGGCTGGGGCGTCTTCAGCCAGGGCGGCGGGAACACCCGCATCAACGCCACGGGCACACCGCGCGGCAGCGGCAACCGGATGAACACCTCCGCGACGCCGAACATCCGCGATGGAAATTGGCACAACGTGGTCGTCTCCTTCTGGCGCGGCAAGACCACGTTCACCTATGTGGATGGCGTGCTCGTGGACGCCACCCCGCTGGTCATCACCGGCTCGGTGGACGCGGGCTTCGCCGTCAACATCGGCCAGGACGGGACCGGAACCTACACGGACAGCGGCGCGGTCCACATGACGGCCCGCATCGACGACGTGGGCCTCTGGCGCCGGGCCCTCTCGGCCCAGGAGGCGGCCCGCATCGCGTCGGCCCCGGGCGACCTTTCGACCCTGAGCCCGGTTCCCCTGCGCATCTCCTCGGTGGTGGTCGCCGGGGGCCAGGTCAACCTGACCATCACGGGCGCCGGAGTCGGCGCGCGCCTGCAGAAACGGGCCAGCCTCTCCGCGGGTGTCTGGGAAGACGCCGGCGCGGTCACTGGCGCCGCCACGGTCACGGTCACCGGCTCGGAAGGATACTTCCGCGTCGTCAATCCTTAAGCGG
>CAZSXX010000093.1:0-13078 GCA_964611245.1 uncultured Verrucomicrobiota bacterium
AGGCAAACACACGGTAACATGCCTGCGCCCGCTTTCCTTCAACAGGAAGGAAAATTGCCCGCAATTGACAGGCCCGCGCCGGTGGACGGCCCGGGCCTGGGTAGTTGGAGGCGGAAATGGAAATCTTCGGACGCCAGGATCCCGGCCCGATTTGGGCGCGACAACAGGATGGAGTCTTGCGGCGGCACAGGATTGCTAGGGTCTGGTTCCACAATTAGTGCATCGCCACCCTCCGCGCAACCCCTTTTCGCTGAAATGCTTCGCGGTGTCCTGGCCGACCCGCGCTATTCATTTGCCATGCGCGGGCCGCGGGGGTAAAAAACTCCCTTCATGAAACGATTTTTAAGCAGTCTCATTTTGGCGGCGGGCTGTGTGGCCACCGCGCTGGCGGCGGAATCCGAAGAGGGCTTTGTGGCCATTTCCAACGGCAAGAATTTCGACGGCTGGAAGATGTCCACCGAGAACACCAACGCCTGGACGTTCAAGGACGGCGCGTTTGTCGGCAAGGGAAACCGCTCCCACCTTTACTACATTGGCGACGGCAAGCCGTTCAAGGATTTCGAGCTCAAGGTCGATGTCATGACCGAGCCCGGCTCCAACGGCGGGATTTATTTCCACACCAAATACCAGGAAACCGGCTGGCCCAAGGGCGGCTTTGAGTGCCAGGTCAACAACACCCAGGGCGACTGGATCAAGACCGGCAGCCTTTATGCCATCGTCAGCGTCTCCACCTCCTTCGCCGAGGACCGGAAATGGTGGACTCAGCACATCACCGTCAAGGGCAACGTGGTGACCGTGCGGGTCAACGACAGGATCGTCCTGCAATACACCGAGCCGGCCGGAGCGCAACCCGGCAAGGATTTCGAGCGCAAGCTCAGCGAGGGCACCTTCGCCTTCCAGGCCCACGATCCGGGCAGCACCATTCATTACAAAAACGTCCGCGTGAAGCGGCTGTAACCGCCCCCGCGTCGATTTTTCAAAACCGAACTCCGCGACCAGCATCGCGGAGTTTTTTTTGCCTTCACGACAGCGCCGGGAAATGGCTGGACTGGGAAAGGCTTGGGCCCATCGCGCGCCAACACCAGGCTTTGATCGCCAACGAGGTCCGCGATGACACCCGCAAGCTCGATTCGATCGACGGCTTTCTCAGGGGCATGACCGAGGATGTCGAAGGCCACGGCCCCGGCGGGCGCGGGACCATCGGGCTCAAGAATTTCGCGGACCAGCGCCGCGCGTTCCTCCTGATATCGACGGCGAAATAACAGGCCGCCCCGCCACGGGCTGCCCGCCCCGAAAAAATAATTCGACAAGGGCGCGGGCAGCGCTGAGATTTGGTTTGAATGATGAAGGGTTTCATGGCCGGTTGGCTCTGCGTTTTGGGAGTTTTTTCCGGGGGTGTCCGCGCCGAGACGCCAGTAAAATTTGACGAGGTGTTCAGCCTCGTCCGTTCGAACCTCACCGGCGTCTCCGAGGCGGAATTGAGCAAGGCGGCGACGCTTGGATTCATCGAAAAACTGCAGGGAAAAGTCGAGCTGTCCGACGCGCCCGCCGAGCCGACCGGGGGTCCGTTGGTCGCGAAAACCAATGTGTTCGATGGCGTCTTCGGGTATGTCCGCCTGAACCGCATCGGTCCCGGGGTGGGCTCGCAGGCGCTGGAGGCCATCAAGTCATCGAAAAACCTCAAAGGGTTGGTTTTGGACCTCCGTTTCGCGCGCGGAAATGACTACGCCGCCGCCGTCGAGTTGGTGGGCGTTTTTCTCGGGACGGAAAAGCCGGTTTTGCAATGGGGGGAGCATGTGGCCAAAACGGCCGCGCGCAGCGAGGTGGTCGAACTCCCGCTGGCCGTGCTGGTGAACCGCCAAACGACCGGCGCCGCGGAGGCCTTGGCCGGCGCGCTGCGGGAACAGCAACTGGCGTTGCTCATCGGCAGCCGGACCGCCGGGCAGGCGGTGATCTTCGATGATTTTCCGCTGAGCAACGGGCAGCATTTGAAAATCGCCCATCAGCAGGTGATGCTTGCCGGCGGCCAGGCCATCAATCCCTCGGGCCTCGCCCCGGACATCACCGTGGATGTCGATGAGAAGAACGAACGCCGCTGGCTGGATGATCCGTACCTCGCCTTTCTGAAGCCCGGGGTTCCGGCCGGCCCCGCGCCATTTTTGACCTCCCTCACCAACCGGCTGAACCGCCGCCCCAACGGCGCGGAGGTCGCCCGCCGCCACCGCGAAGCTTTGGATGAAGAGAACCCGGAAGCGCCCAAGGCGTCGGAGGTGGCGCCGCTCGTCGTGCAGGACGCCGCCCTCTCCCGCGCCCTGGATTTCCTCAAGGGCCTCACCGTCCCGCGCCTGCGCGAATCGGGCGCCCGGTGATCCAACGGCTATTGGCCGAGCGTTTTCGCGAATTTCTCCAGCCGGTCCAGGCCCTTTTCGATGTTGGCCAAGCTGGTGGCGTAACTGATGCGCAAATAGGCGTCGGCGCCAAAGGCGACACCGGGAACCGCCGCCACTTTTTCCTGTTCCAGCAGCCGCGCGCAAAACTCGGTCGAGCTGAGGCCCAGCTTCGAGATGTTGGGGAAGAGATAGAACGCGCCCTTGGCGTTCACGCAGGAGATGCCGGGGATGGCGTTCAGCCGCTGGTGCGCGTAGCTGCGGCGTTTCGCGTATTCCGCCAGCCAGCTTTGCAGGTGGTCCTGCGGTCCGGTCAGCGCGGCGACGGCGCCTTTCTGTGAAAAGGAGCAGGGGTTGCTGGTGCTGTGGCTTTGGATGGCGTCAATCGCCTTGGCGATCGGCTCCGGCGCGGCCAGGTAGCCCAGCCGCCAGCCCGTCATCGAATAGGCTTTGGCGAACCCGTGCACGATGATGGTGTGCTCCAGATGGGCCGGGGAAAAGCTGGCCACGCTGACGTGCGACGCTCCGTCATAAACGAGCTTTTCGTAAATCTCGTCGCTCATGATCAGCACGCCCTTCTCGACGCAAATGTCGCCCAGCGCCTTGATCTCATCCGGCGTGTAAAGCGAGCCGGTCGGGTTGCTGGGCGAGTTCAGGATGAACAGGCGCGTGCGCGGCGTGATCGCGGCCCGCAACTGCGCGGGAGTGACCTTGAACTCCGTCTGGTCGGTGGTCTCGATGATCACCGGCGTGGCCCCGGCCAGCTTGGCCATTTCCGGGTAGCTCAGCCAGTAGGGGGACGGGATGATCACTTCGTCGCCCTCCTGGCAGGTGGCGAGGATCACGTTGTAGCAGGAATGCTTGCCGCCGTTGGAGACGATGACTTGCGAGGGCTTGAAGGCAAGGCCGTTGTCGCTCTTGAACTTGGCCGCGATCGCCTCGCGCAGTTCGGGAATGCCGCTGCTGGCCGTGTACTTCGTGAAGCCGGCCGCCAAGGCTTTGGCCGCCGCGTCCTTGATGTGCTGCGGGGTGTCGAAGTCCGGCTCCCCGGCGCCAAACCCGACCACATCCAGGCCCTCGGCCTTCATTTGCTTGGCCTTCGAATCAATGGCCAGGGTGAGCGAGGGGGCCAGCGACGCGGCGCGTTGCGAAATCTTGTATGTCATACAGGGCCGCAAAAACTAACGCCTCCACGTCGGCGGGCAAGTTTTTTAGCGCTCAAACCACGCTGCCGCCGTTGCGCGTTTTCCAGCGGTTGTGCACCCAGAACCAGTTGGCGGGATCGCGCGCGATGGCGGCCTCAAACGCGCGGTTGATGTCGCGCATGATGGCCTCGCAATCCCGGCGGGCCCCGCTTGGCTCGCGCGTGGGGATGGGCTCGCCCGTCTCAATCCGGTAGTGGCCCAAAGACACCCGGTAACAGACCGGCGCGAACAGGGCGCCATCGTACCGCGCGGCCATCACCGCGGGGGCGCGGTTGGTGAAGGCGGGATGGCCCAGAAAGGGCAGCTCCAGTCCGCTGCTCCGGTCGCTTTGGTCCGCCAACAGGATGAGCAGCATGCCGCCGCCGTTCATCTCCTTCTTCAGCGACTCGGCGCCGCCCCGGCGTTCGAACAGCGCGGTCCCCGAGCGCCCGCGCATCTCGCGCAGCAGCGTGTCCAACCCCTCCTGCCGGATCGCGCGGTAAGTCGCCGCGTGCCGGTACTCGCGGATGTGCGGGGAAAGCCTGCTCAACAGCTCGAAGCTGCCAAAATGGCCCGATGCGAACACCACGTTGCGGGCCGCGAAGCCCGCCGCCGCCTCGGGCGAGGCGCTGCGCCGCACTTCCAGCAGGCTCCCCAGCGCCGCGTCATCCATCGACGTGCTCTTGACCGCGCAGCAGATGTTCTCGCCGATCCGCCGGAAATTCTCGCGGGCGATGGCGTGGATTTCGCGCGGGCTCTTCGTTCCCGCAAAGCAAAGCTCAAGGTTGCGCAGCGCCACCCGTCGGTGCCGCCCGTCCAGGAAATACATGATCGACCCGCAGCGGCGTCCCAGTTGGGCGGCCCACAACAGCGGGAGGAGGCAGAGGACCGCCACGCCCGCCAGCGCCACGCGTCGAAGAAGCATCCCCATCATCGGACACCTCCAGGCTGGCAAACGCGCACACCCGAACTTGACTCCGTTCCCAGTCCACCGCCACAGAAATCTCAGTAATATTACGGAAATGCGCCCTGATGACGCCATCGGGGCGCGTCGGGCGATGCGCAGCGGCAATGTGTTCGCGCCGCGGCAATTGACAAGAGGGCGGTGGCGGTTAAAGTGGCGCGGTCAGGCTCGAGTGGCGCGTTCGTCTATCAGTTAGGACACGGCCCTCTCAAGGCCGGGAGACGGGTGCGATTCCCGTACGCGCTACCATTTTCGAGCCCTGTCAGGTTTTTGCCATGCGCCCTTTTCAGATCATCTTCAATCCCACCAGCGCGGGGGAACTCGCGAAAATGCCCAAGGAACTGCAACTCTACATCCTTGGGGAATTTCGCGGGCTGCCCCAGGAGGTGATGAAGGATGACCTCGACAAGTACGGCCGCTTGGAGCGGGCCGGGCGCCATTTGCACCGCTTCCGTTTGGGCGATTACAGGGTTTACTTCGAGCGTCATGAGTTGGGAGTGCTGGTTTACCGCATCATGAGCAAGGGCACCGTGCGCGATTTTCTTTACCGGTCCAACCTCCCGATTCCCGAGGACCAGGCCCTCCAGTCCAATCCCAAATTCTGGGAGCTGATTGAGGCCGCGAAGGTTTCCGCGCACCAAAAACCCGAGCCCGCCCCGGCCGCGAATTGATGCGCGCCAAATCCGAAGTCCTGCGCCTGCTGCGCGATCCCGGCGTCATCGCGGTGGTCCGTGCGCCCCGCGCGGAACTGGTCACCCCTTTGGCGCGCGCGTTGCTCGCGGGCGGCGTCATCGCCATTGAAGTCACCATGACCACCCCCAACGCCATCGAGGCGATCCGCGCCGCCCACGCGGCCCTGGGAGCCGAGGCGCTGCTCGGCGTCGGGACGGTCATGGACGCCGCCACCGCCACGGCGGCGGTCCAGGCGGGCGCGGAATTCGTGGTCAGCCCCATCACCCGCCGGGAAGTGGCCGACGCCGCGCGCGCGCTGGATCGGCCCGTGATGCTCGGCGCCTACACCCCCACGGAGGCGCAGGCCGCGTTTGAGATGGGCGCGGATTTCATCAAGATTTTCCCGGCTGACACCTTGGGGCCCGCCTACATCAAAGCCCTGCGCGCCCCGCTGCCGCACCTGCAAATCGTGCCGACTGGCGGCGTGGACCTGGAGACCATTGGGCCGTTCCTGAAAGCGGGTTGCGTGGCCGTCGGCGCGGGCTCCTCGCTCGTTCCCGCCCAGGCGTTGAAGGACGAAAACTGGGCGGAAATCACCCGGCTGGCCAAGGCGTTTGTCGCCGCGGCGCAGGCTGGGCGCAAGTGACGCTCGCGCTTTTCCGGCGCGCCTCCAGCAATCAGCCCGCTTTGGCCTGGGTGGCGAGCGTTTTCAGCTTGGCCAACGCCGCGCCGGACTCAATCGTTTCCCGTGCGTCGCGCACCCCGTCCTGAAGGGTGTCGCTCCGCCCCGCGACCACAAAGGCGGCGGCGGCGTTGAGCAGGACGGCGTCGCGTTTCGGCCCGCGCTCGCGCCCGTCGAGGATGGCGCGGATGATTTCGGCGTTCACGAATTTGTCGCCGCCCCGGAGGTCCTCCAGCGTGGCCGTGGGCAAGCCCACATCGGCGGCGTTGATCGTCACCTCGCGCGGTTCAGAGCCAGCCAGGAACTGGGCCGTGGCGCTCGGGCCGATGGTGGACAGTTCGTCCAGCCACGCCTCCCCCGCCTGCCCGCAAACGACGGTCGCGGCGCGCAGCCCAAGCTGGCGCAGGACCGCCGCCACCGGCCCGCAAAAATGGGGGCGCGGCACGCCAACGAGCTGGACGCTCGGCCGCGCGGGGTTGAGCAATGGGCCCATGATGTTGAAGAGGGTGCGCTGGCCGCGTTCGGCGCACAGCTTGCGGGCCGGGCCGATATGCTGGAAGGCGGGGTGATACTTGATGGCGAAGAAAAACGCGAATTGATTGGCCCGCAGCGATTCGGCGGCTTGCGTCGGCGTCAGGTCGATCGGAATTCCGAGCGCCTCCAACACCTCCGCGCTGCCCGCCAGCGAGGTGATCGCCCGGTTGCCATGCTTGGCCACGGTGATGCCCGCCCCCGCGCAGACCAGCGCCACGCAGGTGGAGATGTTGAACGTGTTCAGCCGGTCGCCCCCCGTGCCGCACACATCCAAAATGGGCCGGGACCGCGTTTCCGCGTCGACCGGCACCGGGACGGACCGCCGCCGCAGTTCCTGCGCGAACGCGGCGAGTTCGGAGGCCGTCTCGCCCTTGGTGGCCAGAGCCGCGAGGAAGTCAGCCTTTATTTCCGGCGCGTCGCCGGGTGAGGCAAGCAGCTCGACCGCCGCGGCGATCTCGGCGGCGGAAAGTTCCCCGCCTTCTCGAAGGCGCTGGGTGAGGCTGGGGAAGTCAGGCATGGGAGAGTTGGAAAGCGGAGGCAGCATTCCGCCCGCCGCGGGTTTCTATTTCAGCAATTCCTCGGCGATTTGCACTGCATTGAGGGCCGCGCCTTTGAGCAATTGGTCGCCCACCACCCAAAAGCAGAGGCCGTTGTCCAACGCGCAGTCCATGCGGATGCGGCCCACTTGGCAGTTGTCCTTCTCGGCCACGTAAAGGGGCAGGGGATACTCGGATTTTTCGGGCGTGTCCACGATGTCCAGCCCCGGCGCGCGCGCCAGGACTTCGCGGGCGGCTTCCACGGTCACCGGCTTCTTGAACTCGGCGCTGATGGCGATGGAATGGGCGCGGTAGACCGGCACGCGCACGCAGGTCACGCTGGCGCGGAAGCCCGGGTGGTGCATGATCTTCCGGCCTTCGTTCTCCATCTTCATCTCCTCCTTGGTGTAGCCGGTGGGCAGGAAGGAATCGACCTGCGGCAGCACGTTGAAGGCAATCTGGTGCGGATACACGTCGCGCGTGACCGTTTCCTCGCGCACCACTTGGCCGACCTGGGTGCGCAGTTCCTCGATGGCCTTGGCGCCGGTGCCGGAGACCGCCTGGTAGCTGGAGGCAAAAATGCGCGTGACTTCGAACGCTTGGTGCAACGGATAGAGCGCCATCAGCGTGATGGCCGTCGTGCAGTTGGGGTTCGCGAGGATTCCCTTGTGGTTCTTCACGTCGCCCGCGTTGATTTCAGGGACGACCAGCGGCACGTTCGGGTCCATCCGGAAGGCGCTCGAATTGTCCACCACCACGCAGCCCGCGGCGGCGGCGATCGGCGCGAACTCCCGGGAAATGCTCCCGCCCGCGCTGAACAGGGCGATGTCGATCCCCTTGAAGGCGTCTGCGGTCAGCTCTTGGATGGCGATGTCCTGGCCCTTGTATTTCAAGGTTTTCCCCACGGAACGGGCGGAGGCCAAAAGGGTGAGCTTTCCCAGCGGGAAGCGGCGCTTCTCCAGCGTGGCGATCATTTCGACGCCGACAGCGCCCGTGGCGCCGACGACTGCAACATGCGGATTACGGTTCATACAAAGGGGCGGGATTATACCTTGGCGCGCCCCGGGGTGTCAATTTTGGTTTCGCCGTTTTTGGAGGGAGATGGCGACGCGCGCCGGACCGGATGGGGACGCGCGGCCTCGAACCGGTGCGCAATCCCCGCTACTTTTTGCGCAGCATCTCGTCCCGGCGGGCCTTGAATTCCGTCCCTGGCTTCCACTCCGGCCAGCGCGGTTCGGTGGCCGCACGGTGCCCGGCCAGGAAAAGAATCTGCGTGTCGTCGATCGCGCCGGTGAAATCCCAGTCCGGCTTGATCTCGTCGGAGACCTTGTGGTAATCGCGGTCCAAATACTCGTCGCGTTTCTTTTTGGCGTAGTCCGCGGGTTTGCCGGGATACTCCCCGTCAATTTTGTCGAGGTACACGGCGGGGACGCCGACCTTGGCGAACTCGAAATGGTCGGATCGGTAGTAAAATCCTTTCTCGGCGCTGAGCTCGCGGCGGACGGTCCGGCCCTGGGCCCGGGCGGCGGCGGCCACGAGGTCATCGAGCGTGGAATTGCCAAAGCCAACAATTCCCAAATCGCTGCGCCTTCCAAACAGGCTGGCCCCGTCGAAATTGATGTTGGCGAGCGTCTGCGTGAGGGGATAGAGCGGGTGTTCGGCGTAGTATTTTGAGCCGAGCAGCCCCTTTTCCTCGGCGGTCACGGCGAGGAAAAGAATGCTGCGGTCCGGCGTGGCGCCCGGTTGGGCGAAGGCGCGGGCGACCTCCAGAAAACAGGCCACCCCCGAGGCGTTGTCCATCGCCCCGTTGTAGATTTGGTCCCCCTGCAATTTCGGATCCTGGCCCAGGTGGTCCCAATGCGCGGTGTAGATGACATACTCGTTCCTCCGTGCGGGATCCTTGCCCGGCAACAGGCCGAGGACGTTGCGCGACGAAACCTCGCGCAGCGTGTTGTTCACGGTGATGTCCAGCGTGGCGCCCAGCGGGGTGGGGCGGAAATCCTTGCGCGCCGCTTTTTGCTTGAGGGCCTCGAACTCCTGCCCGGCGGCTTGAAGAGTCTGGCGCGCGCGGTCCAGGCTCATCCAGGCGGCGAACGAAATCGCCTTCTCCGTGGAATCCTTGAGCATGAAATTCTCGCGGCTCCAACTGTTGATCACCACAAAATAGGGATACCCGGCCGGCCCGGTTTCGTGGATGAGGAAGACCGCCGCCGCTCCTTTGGCCGCCGCGATCTCGTATTTGTAGGTCCAGCGCCCATAATAGGTCATGGCGTTGCCCTTGAACATCGCTTCATCCAGCTTCGCGGGATCCGCTGGATCCGGAATGGGCGGGTCGTTGACCAGCATCAGCAGCGTCTTGCCGCGCACGTCCACGCCCTTGAAGTCATCCCAACCATACTCGGGGGCTTCGACCCCATAACCAACGAAGACCAGCTCGCTGCCCTCGATTTTCGTCTCGGCCCGCACTTGCGGGGACCACCCGACGAAATCCTGCGGCGCCTGCAACTCGGACCGCTGGCCCTTCAGGGTAAGGGCGACCTTCGGAGTGGACGTGACGCCGACCATGGGGACCTCCTGGAACCACGAGCCGTTTGGATTTCCCGGCTGGAGACCGATCTTTTTGAACTCCGACGTGAGATAATTCACCGTGAGGCCTTCGCCGGGAGTCGCTGGCCCGCGCCCGGCGAATTCGTCCGAAGCCAGGACCTGGATATGCTTGAGAATGTTGTTGGATGAAATCGACTGGGCGGCGGCGGCCACGCGGGGGTCGGGGGTGGCGGCGAACGTTGCGCCCGCGGCCAAGCTCAGGAGAAGCAGGATTCTCATGGCCCGAATCATCGGGAATTCGCGCGGCTCGTCAATCCCCGCCGAGCCCTCGCGCTCTCGCGCGCGCGCCGGCCCAGACCGGAGCGGGCCAAAATTTGTCCGCTGATTAGGATTGCAGTCGGCGGATTGGCCTTTACAAAGATGGCCCATGATTTGCCGCTCGCCTTCACTCCAGACTTCCGCCCTGCTCGTGTTGCTCACACCGGCGTTTTGTCCCGGCGTTTTGGGCGCGACCTTCACGGCCAACCCGGCGCTGGACGCGTTCCTCGCCACCGGGCCGTCGGGGAACCTTTCAAACAACAATTACGGCAGCGGTGGCGTGATCTCCGTGGCGGCGCCGGGATCGACCCAAGGCGAATTCAAGAGCGTGCTGCAATTCAACCTCGCCCCGGCCGCCACGGCGTTCAATTCCGAATTCGGCGCCGGGAACTGGGCAATCCAGTCGGTGTCCCTTCAGCTCACGGCGGGGGCGGGCGGCAACGCCATCTTCAACGCGCCCCAGGCCGGTTTGTTCTCCGTCTCTTGGCAGCTGGCCGATGGATGGGTCGAGGGGACCGGCAATCCCAACAACGCCGGCGCCACGGGCATCACTTTCACCAGCCTGCACAGCACGTTCATCGGCGCGGGCGACGAGGCCGTGGGGACCTTCAGTTTTGCGGGCGGGACCAGCGGCTCGGCCAATTATGGCCTCTCTTTGACCCCCGGCTTCCTCAATGACCTGGCGGCGGGCGGCGCGGTGAGCCTGCGCCTGGCGGCGGCGGATTCAGGGGTCAGCGCGGTGTTCAATTCCCGGAGCTTTGGCACGGTGGCCAATCGCCCTGTCTTGACCGTGCAAGCGGCCGTCGTCCCCGAACCGGGCGCGGTCGGATTGGCGGGATTGGGCCTGGCGGCTCTGGCGGCCCGCCATTTCCGCCGCGCCGGAAAAAAGTGACCGCCCCGCGGCTTGGCGAACGCGGAGAAATCGGCGAACATTCGGCATGACTTTTCAACGCGCATCGGTGGCTTCCGCGTGCCTGCTGGCCGGAGCCCTCCTCGCCGCCCCAGCGCAGGCGGCCCATTATTTCCAGGACTTCACCGGCAGCGAACTGGGCGCCACCACTTTCTCCGACGGCTCAGTCTTGGAAAGCTCCGCCCCGGGGTTGTCGGGCGTGCAGGGCGCGGACCTCAAGGAGCTCCGGCTCACCTCCGAGGGAATGCCCAACGCGCAGGCGTCCTTCACCCTGCCGCCGGGCACGGGCGCCGGAAAAATCTTCGCGCTTTCGATCAAATGGAACTCCACCGTGATAGGCGCGTTTCCGGACGCGGGCGGCGAGTTCGCCCTCAATGTGGGCGCGCTTTCGTTCACCGCCCGGAACAGCGCCGGGGGCTCCAGCTTCATTCTCTCCACCAATGGCGCCCCCTTCGCCTCCAAAGCGTTTTCGCCCGGTCCGCAATGGGGCACGAACAGCGCGGCCACGCGGTTCTTTGAGTTGGACTGGAACCTCACCAACGGCGTCACCGTTCGCCTGGACGGCACGGCCCTCTTCTCCCGCGTCGCCGCGTCCAACTTGGTGGTCCGCGCCAACGACCCCATCTCATGGACCGCGCGCAACACCGACCTGTCCCAGGAATTCACGCTCGACCACATTGCCGCCACCACGGGCGGCAACCTTGGGATCATCGCCGGCGCCAATTTTTTCGCCAGCGAACGCAATTCCAACTTCGGCCCCATGCGCGCGTATGACGACGACAACACGTCGGAGTTCGGCGCCTTCGCGCATTCCGGATTTGTCGGCGGCAATGTCCATCCCGCCGGCGTGGCGCGGACCGCCGTGCTCTTCACACTCACGTCCGGCGTGGACGCCCCGGACCCTCATGACTGGAGGATCGAAGGCGGCCCAAACAGCGCGGGCCCGTGGACCTTGCTGTCGGCGGGCGACTGGAATTTCGCGCGGCGCCAGGAATCCCGCACCTGGCCCATCGCCAACCCCGCCAGCTTCCTTTCCTTCCGCATCACCTTCCCGACGAACAATTCGCCGGTCGCCGCCACCTACATTGGCGACCTCCGTTTGTTCGAGTTCAAGCCCGTGCGCCCTCCGGAAATCGTGGGTGTCGCGGCCGTGCCGCCGGAGGGCATTCGTCTCACCGCCGAAGCCCTCCCTGGGACAGTGTTCATCACACAGTCGCTTTCAAACTTTGGCGACCCCTGGGTTGACATCGCGACCAACACCGTGCCGCAGAGCGGAACCTGGGTGGTGGACGACGCGGCTCCCGGGCCGCCTCCCCGCTTCTACCGCCTCCGCCTCAAATAGCGGGCCATATTATTCCTTCTCCGCGCGCCCTGGCTTGGCTACGGTGCAAGGGTGACTCCGGCCCGAAAAAACTTGCGCGGGTTTACCTTGATCGAACTGCTGGTGGTCATCGCGATCATCGCCATCCTCGCCAGCCTGCTGCTGCCGGGCCTGGCCAAAGCCCGGGACAAAGCCCGGCACGCGCAGTGCCTCTCCAATTTGCGCCAGTGGAGCGTCATCTGGAACATCTACACCAGCGACAACAACGACGCGTTCAGCGCCGGGGAATCGGTCGGCTGGGCGCGGGGCGAATGGGTCAAGGCCCTGCAGGACCAATACCGGAAAAAGCCGGAAATCCTGCTCTGCCCCGTGGCCACGGCCCGGCGGCGCCCGGGGGCGCGGGAATCCGCCGCGCGAGGGGCCGGCCCGGTGGTGGAGTATGGCGGGCCGCGAACCTGCTTCGATTTTCCAACGCCCGATTTGGTCGACCGCAACAAGCTGTTGCTGAGCAGCTATGGGATCAACAACTGGGTTTACAACCCCGCACCGGGCGTTTCCGCAATCCAAGGCCGCCCCACCCGCCTGAACTGGCGCAGGATCTCCGGCCCGCCCAACCCGGCGGAGGCCCCATTGTTCGCCGACGCCATGTGGCGCGGCGGCGGGCCCGACATTTCGGATCCCCCCCCGAACTTCAACGGCGAATGGGCCGGGGCCGGGGCCGAGTTCCACCATTTCGCCATGGCCCGGCACAGCCGAGGGATCAACGCCCTGTTCTTCGACGGGTCGGCCCGTCTGGAGCGCGCCAAACATTTGTGGCGGCTTAAATGGCACCGGGAATTTGACACCAGCCGGCGGACCTTCCCGGCCTGGATGAATTAAGGAGCCAGACCGGGCGGGGCCTCGAACCAGCCGCCGGACAATCGGGGAAAGCAAAACGGGCTTTGGCGTTTGTCCGCCAAAGCCCGTTGTCGCTGAACTCCCGCTAGGGAGAAATTTGGCCGGGCGCGGCGCGGTGAATCGCTT
>CAZSXX010000094.1:0-8089 GCA_964611245.1 uncultured Verrucomicrobiota bacterium
CCCTTCCTCTCCCCTTCTTGTGGGGGGGGGGGGGGGGGGGGGGGGGGGGGGGGGGGGGCCTGGGGGGGGGGGGGGGGGCCGCCGCGGCACCTGGAGGAGTTGGTGGAGTTTTGCCGGGGGCGTGGGCTGGAGACTTCGTATTTTTGTTTCGACACGGCGGGGGGGCCGGAGGGCGGGCGGGCGTATGCGCCGGGATGGCTGGGATGGATGAAGCGGACGCCGCCGCTGCGGTATTCGCCGGCGTGGCAGGGGTTTTTGGAGGCGGCGGTGTTCGACAAGTTTGTGGCGCGGCGGCTGCCGAAGTGCGGGGCGGTGATGGCGTTCAATGGGCAGGCGCTGCGGACGATGGAGCGGGCGCGGGAGCAGGGATGCCAATTGAGGCTGCTGGTGTCGGCGACGCCGCATGTGAACCTGGTGACGGCGCAGGCGAGGAAGGCGCAGGTTTACGCGCCGGTGGAGCCGCTGGGATACATCCGGGGGCAGCATTGGCGGATATTGAGGGAGTACCGTGGGTCGGACCGGATCTTGCACGCGACGAATTATATCCGAGAGAGTTTTTTGCGGGAGGGATTTGCGCCGGAGAGGCTGGAGCGATTTGATTTGAGGCCACATCCGCGGTTCACGCCAGGGGCGCGGGAGCGGGACGGGGTTTTCCGGGTGGTGATGGTGGGGAGCTTGAATTTGATCAAGGGGGTGGCGGTGGCGCTGGACGCGTTTGGGAATTTCAAGGAGGCGAAGGCGGAGCTGACGCTGGTGGGGGGGCCGTGGACGCGGGCGATGCGGCTGTATTTGGAGCGGAGGCTGGCGGCGGATGGGAGGGTGCGGATCGCGCCGGGGGATCCCCTGCCCCATTTGCGGCGGGCGGATGTGTGCATCCACGCGGCGTTCCAGGATGGGTTCGCCTACGCGCCGATGGAGGCGCTGGCGTGCGGGGCGCCGGTGATTGTGAGCGACCAGACGGGGATGAAGGAGTTTGTGCGGGAGGGGGAGAATGGGCTGGTGGTTCCGACGGGGGACGCGGGGGCGCTGACGCTGGCGCTGGAGGCGGTGGCGAGGGGGGAATTGCGCGGGGCGGGGAGGATTCCATGCGCCTCCTGATCGTCAACCATCATCGGACGCTGGTGGGGGGGGTGGAGACTTACCTTGGGGCGGTGATGCCGGAGCTGGCGGCGGCTGGGCACGAGATGCTGTTCCTGCATGAGGTGGGGGCGGAGGAACCGGGCCTGCCGATTCCGATGCCGAAGGGGGTGGAGGCGTGGGCGGCGGGGCCGCTGGAGGAGACGATGGCACGGCTGCGGAAGTGGGGGCCGGAGGCGGTTTACCTGCACGCGATGCATGACCTGGATTTGGAGGGGGCGCTGATTGGGGAGTTTCCGGCGGTGGCGTTCGCACATGGGTATTATGGGCTGTGCATCAGCGGGACGAAGACGTGGAAACGGGCGCCGGCGCGACCTTGCGGGAAGGCGTTTGGATGGAAGTGCCTTGGGTATTTTCACTTGATGAGCTGCGGGGGGTCGAGCCCGGTGACGATGGCGCGGGATTTCGCGAGGCAATCGCGGCAGCTTGGGCTGCTGCGGCGGTGCGAGGCGGTGTTGACGCATCCGGGGCCGATGGAGCGGGAGTATTTGGCGCAGGGGATCGCGCGGGAGCGGCTGGTGGCGGCGCCGCATTTTGTGGAGGCGCCGAAGCTGGAGGCGCGGGGGCACGGGCTGGGGGAAGAGGCGAGGTTGATTTTTGTGGGGCGGTTTGATGAATTGAAGGGAGGGGGGCTGCTGATCGAGGCGCTGCCGAGGGGGGCGGAGGGGTTGAAGCGGACGACGCGGCTTGACCTGGTGGGGGATGGGCCGGCGGCGGGGGAATGGAAGGCGGCGGCGGGGCGGGCGCGGTCGGAGCGGGTGAAGATCGATTTCCATGGATGGATGCCGCGGGAGGCGAAGGATGGGCTGGTGGCGGAGAGCGATTTGCTGGTGGCGCCGAGCGTGTGGCCGGAGCCGTTTGGGCAGGTGGGGCTGGAGGCGGCGGCGCTTGGGGTCCCGGCGGTGGCGTTTGATGTGGGGGGAATTTCGGCGTGGCTGCGGGACGGGGTGAACGGGCGGTTGGCGCCGGGGGAGCCGCCGACGAGCGAGGGGCTGGCGGAGGCGATTCGGAAAACTCTCGGCAATCCGGATGAGTATGCCAGACTGCGGGACGGGGCACGCGAGGTGGCGGGGGAATTTTCAGCGGGGCGGCATGTGGGCGCGCTCAACGCGACGTTCGAGATGGCGGTGAAGCGACGACAATGATCCAAGTATTGCAAAATTGGGACCAGGTGGGGCAGGCGCTGCTGGAGGTGCAGCGGCGGGGGCTGCCCGCGCATGAGTCGGCGCAAAAGAACTGGGACCACCGGCTGCTGCTGGACGCGATCGCTGGGCATCCGAAGGACGCGAAGATCCTGGATTTGGGATGCGGGAATGGGTTCACGCTGCGGATGCTGGCGGAGGCGGGTTACACGGAATTGGACGGGATCGACACGTCGCTGCCGGCGCGGCTGCTGTTGTCGCAAATGCGGTGGAGATGGAGGAAGAAAACGGTGCGGGGGCCATTCCGGCTGCACCGGGGGGATTTCACGGAGATGAATTTCAGGAAGCTGAGCTATGACTTGGCGTTCAGCATTTCGGTGATTGAGCATGGGGTGCGGCTGGCGCCGTTTTTGGAGGAATGCTTCCGGGTGCTGCGGCCGGGGGGGCTGCTGTTTTTGACGGCGGATTACTGGCACCCGAAGATCGCGACCGATTCGTCGAACCACGCGTTTGGGCGGGCGTGGCACATCTTTTCGCGGGATGAAATGGAGCGGCTGCTGTTTGTGGCGGAGAAGGTGGGATTTCGGCTGGTGGAGCCGGGGCCGATCCCGGCGTGCTCGCAGGCGCTGGTGCATTGGCACAAGAAGGATTACACGTTGATTTCGCTGCTGTTCAAAAAGATCGAGGCGTGAGCGGGTGCGAATTCTCCATGTCCATAGCGGGAATATTTTTGGGGGCGTGGAGAGAATCCTGATCGCGCTGGCGGGGCACCACGCGATATCGCCGGGATTTTCGCATTCGTTCGCGCTTTGTTTCCGGGACCGGCTGTCGCGGGAATTGGCGGCGGCGGGGGCGGCGGTGCACGAACTGCCGGAGGTCCGGCTGACCCACCCCGTCCAACTCATGCGGGCGAGGAGGAGCCTGGCGCGGCTGGCGCGGGGACGGCGCTTTGACCTTGCGGTGGTGCATTCGGCGTGGTCGCAGGCGGTGTTTGGGCGGGTGTTGAGGGGGGTGGGGCTGCCGGTTTTGTTTTGGCTGCACACGCGGGCGGGCGGGGACACAGTGCTGGAACGGCTGGCGCAGATGGATTTTCCGGACGGGGTGATTTCGGTGAGCCGGTGGGTGGATGGATCGGCGGGGGCGCTGTTTCCGGGAGTGCCCAGCCGGGTGGCGCTGAGCCCGCTGGCGCTGGACCGGGCGGCCTTCGCCACGGCGGACCGGGAGGGGATCCGGCGCGCGCTGGGGGCGGAGCCGGGTGACGCGGTGATCCTGCAGGCGAGCCGGCTGGAGGAATGGAAGGGGCACCGGCATTTGCTGCCGGCGCTGGCGGCACTGCCGAGCGGTTTGAAGTGGCGGTGCTGGATCGCGGGGGGGGCGGAGCGGGAGGAGGAGCGGGAATACCTGGAGGAATTGCATGGGCTGCGCCGCCTGCATGGCTTGGAGGGGCGCGTCCAGTTTCTGGGGAACCGGAGCGACGTTCCGGCGCTGCTTTCGGCGGCGGATATTTATTGCCAGCCCAACACGGCGGCGGAAGGATTCAGCATCGCGTTCATGGAGGCGGCGTACGCGAAGCTGCCGATCGTGACGTCCGCGCTGGGCGGGGCGCTGGAGATCGTGGACGCGACGACGGGGATTTTGACGGCGGCGGGCGACGAACCGGGGCTGGCGGCGGCGCTGGAACGGTTGGTCCGCGACGGGCCATTGCGGCGGCGGATGGGCGAAAGGGCGCGGGGGCGCGTGCTTGAGCAATGCGACCCGAAGCGGCAATTTTCGGCCCTCGAATCGATTTTTCGGGAGATCGCGCAGCGCCATGGATGAACCAATCGCCAGACGGACGAAAGAGCAAGCGTCGCGCAGCGGCGGGGCGAGCGACCGCGTGATTTACGGGATGGTGGAGCGGGCGTTGGCGCGGCGTGGAATCCGGGGCAAAACGGTGGCGGATTTTGGATGCGGCGGAGGGGCGCTGCGGGGGGTGTTGCAGCCGCTGTTCACGGAGTACATCGGGGTGGACGCGGTGCGGTACCCGAATTTTCCGGCGGACGCAACGTTGATTGAAACGGACTTGAACGCGCGGGAATATCCGCTGGCGACGGGGAGCATGGACGCGGTGTTGGCGGTGGAGACGATTGAGCACCTGGAGAATCCGCGCGCGCTGCTGCGGGAGATGGCGCGGGTGGCGCGGCCCGGGGGATGGCTCGTGGTGACGACGCCGAACCAACTGAGCTGGCTGAGCCTTGGGACGCTGCTGTTCAAGAGGCGTTTTTCGGCGTTCCAGGACATCCATTATCCGGCGCACGTGACCGCGCTGCTGGAGTGCGACCTGCTGCGGATGGCGGGCGAATTGGGGCTGGCGGACACGGCGATTGAACACAGCTTGAGCGGGCGGATGGCGCTGACGCCGCTGCATTTTCCCGTGTGGCTATCGAGGCTTTTCCCGCGGGGGTTGTCGGACAACCTTTTGTTGATCGGCCGGAAGCCATGAAACTGACCGCGCTGTACGGGCAGGCGCCGGAATTGTCGACTTCGTTCCAGACGCGGGAGCTGACGCGGCGGCTGGCGCCGTGGTTCACGGTGGTCCACCGGGAGCTGCCGTCGAGGCGGATCCCCCTCTTTTTCCATGCCGCCCGGTTCGCGAGGAACTTCCTGTGGCCGCTGTTGGCGAGGCCAAAAACGGATTGCGTGCTGTATGGGAACGACGGGTTCGCGGATTTGCGGCATTGGCGGGCGCGGCGGATCGTTTATTGGTATGACGCGCCGGCGGATTGGTCGGCGACACCGCCGGGGAACGCGGTGGACCGCCTGCGGTGCGGGAACATCACGCACGCGACGGATGTGTTCGCGGTGAGCGCGGCGCAGGTGGCGGTGGCGAAGCGGCTGCGGCCCGGGCGGGAGGAGTCGGTGCACTATCTGCCGGTGGGGGTGGACTGCGGTTTTTTTGATTTTGCGAAGGCGGACCGCGAGGGGACGCGGGCTCGGCTGGGGATTGGCCGGGAGGAGATTGTGGTTGGATATTTGGGGTATTTGGGGAGGTTTCAAAACCGGTTCGCGGGGCAGGCGCTGCTGGAGGCGGCGGCGGTGATGCGGGACCAGCGGGCGCGGTTCCTGGTGATTGGGCGCGGGCCGGCGCGGGGGGATTGGGAGAGGGAGGCGCGGGCGGCGGGGATGGGAGGGCGGTTCATTTTCACGGGGTTTGTGCCGCTGGCGGATCTGCCGTCGGCGCTGGCGGCGGCGGACATTTGCGTGGACACGCTGGAGCCGGGATTCCATTCGGAGGCGCGGTCGGAAACGAAGCTGAAGCAATACATGGCGATGGGGCGCGCGTGCGTGGGGACGGACATTGGGGAGAACCGGGTGGATTTGGCGCACGGGAAGGCGGGGATTCTGGCGCCGCCGAAAGCGGGCCGGCTGGCGGAGGCGATCGACGCGCTGATTATGGACGCGGAAGCAAGGGGACGGCTGGGCGCGGCGGCGCGGGAGAGGGCGGTGGCGGTGTATGATTGGGGTGAATTGGCGGGGAAAATGGCGCGGGCGCTGGGGGTGGACGAGAATTGGCGGGCCACGCAAAAATAGTTCTCGCCGACACTGGGGAAACCCCTATAGTGCCCACAAAAAAACGGTACCAAAATCAAAACAACCATCGGCAACGCGGGGCGCACTGATCCTACCTCTCCCGAAACGATTGAGGAGCCCGTTGGCGCGAATCCCCCCTCCGAAGAACGGGTCGGCTTATTATTTCGAATAGCCTCCCGGGTTCCACAACCTTGGCTAATCCGGGTGGCGGGGCTGCAGTATCGATTCCCGTTCCTGAAGCCGGCGCTGCAGCGGGTTTCGAGCCAGTTCCGGCACCGGGACGCGGTGATGCAAACGGGGATAGGGCGGGGGCTGAAATTCAACACTGGGGGATCGATCGCGGGATACGCGCTGGGGAACGCGGAGCCGGATTTGCAGGCGGCGCTGAGGCTGTTGGCGCAGCCGGGGATGACGGTTTATGACATCGGCGCGAACGTGGGGTTTTTCAGCGTGCTGCTGGCGCGGTTGGTGGGGCCAAAAGGGCAGGTTTACGCGTTTGAACCGGTGCCGGCCAACGCCCGGCAGATCGAGCACAACGCGCTGCTGAACGGCTTCACAAACATTCATGTGGACATGGCGGCGGTGGGCGGAAAGGACGGGACGGCGGCGTTCCATGTCTCGGATTTTTCGACGACGGGCAAGTTGTGCGGGAGCGCCGCGAATGGACATGGGGCCAATGAAATTCCGGTGCCGACGCGGCAGTTGGACCAGTTGCTGTTCGGATCGAAGCTGCCGCGGCCGTCGCTGATCAAGATCGACACGGAAGGGGCGGAGGTGGAGATCCTGAGAGGGGCGGAGAAGCTGCTGAAGACCGCGCGGCCGATCTTGTTGATCGAGTTCCACAACACGGCCGGGGAGGTGACGGAGATCCTGGAGCGGCACGGGTACAGCGTGCATGTGCTGGGAAGCGCGCAGGCGCCGCGGGAGGCGGAGTGGAACAGCCGGTGCGTGGCGGCCCCACGGGAGCTGGATGGATTCGCGGCGCTGATTCCGGCGTTGACCGATGCCCGCCGGATGGGGTAACGGACGGCGTGCGACTGCCGCGCTTGCTTGACTCCGCCGGATTCTGGATGGCGCTTTGCGTGGCGGTGCGGCTGGCGGCGCTGGCGGTGATGCCGTGGCAAAAGGAGATTTTCCTGAACCGGGAGATGCCCGAGGGGGCGGGGGCGGCGCGAAGTCCCCTTGAGTTCCTGCAACGGAGGACCGATTTCAACCCACTGACGGAGGATGAGCATTGCTATGATGAGATGGCGCAGAACATCCGGAGGGGACGCGGGTTTGTGGTGGATTCGCCATGGGTGATCACGACGTCGGGGGCGCCGGCGATGTATGGGGGGTGCGCGTATCCGCTGTTTGTGGCGGGGGTTTACGCGGTGTTTGGGATGGGGCGTGAGCTGCCGGTGGCGCTGATCCAGATCGTGCTGCATGGACTGGCGGGGGCGCTTGTTTTCCTGGCGGGGCGGAGGATGCACAGCGCGTTGGCGGCGGCGGTGGCGGCGGGCTTTTTCGCGTTCCACCCGGTGTTGATCTGGCTCTCGATCGCGATGATGAGCGAGGTGTTGCTGGTGCCGGGGATCGCGGCGTTGATCTGGATGGCGGCATGCCGGGTGGGTCCGCAAGGGATGCCAATGAAATGGGCGGCCGCGGCGGGGGCGGTTTTGGCGGTGATGGCGCTGACGCGGTCGACGACGGCGGCGCTGGTGTGGATCATGGTGGGGTGGCTTTTTTTCCAGCGGAGAAGCAGCGTGGGTCCGGCGGCGGCGATGGTGGCCACGTTTGTGGTTCTGTGCGCGCCGTGGACGGCGCGGAATTACGCGCATTGGGAGCGGTTCATCCCGTTCTCGACGAAGTCGGGGGTGAACGCGTGGTTTTTCAACCATCCGGGATTGAAAGTGGAGTTTGGGAGGGCGGCGGTGGAGGGGCCGCAGCCGGTCGACATTTATGATCCGGCGATCCAGAATTTGCCGGACGAGGCGGCGCGGAACGACGCGTTGATGGGGATGTTCAAGGAGTTTTTGCGGGAGAATCCGGGGAAGTTCGTGGGCCTGTGCTGGATGCGGTTTTGGATGGCGGCGCTTCCGGCGCGGATCACGTCGACATCCGGGGGGGCGTTGGTTTCGGCGTGGTACGCAAAGGGGATTCCGCTGGCGGTTTGCGGGGGGGCGGTTTTGCTGGCGGTGATGCGGCGGGTCCGGTTGAGGCCGCATCCGGCGTTGGTTTTCACGCTGTTGGTAGTGGCG
>CAZSXX010000094.1:8099-12957 GCA_964611245.1 uncultured Verrucomicrobiota bacterium
GGCAGGCGATCCAGAGTCTGGCGGGGCCGGGGCTGAGGTACCGGCTGCCAGTGGAGCCGGCGTGGGCGATCTTGGTGGGAGTGGCGGCGGCGTGGATGGGCGGAATCCTGCGGCCGGGGGGCGGGCGGGAAGAATCGAATGAACCGGCCGGGAGCGGACCGCCAGGCCCCTAAGAACCCGCCCTGCCCCGCCGTGGGAGGATTTGTCGCTGCGCGAGAAGCTGGTGGCGATCCTGAAATCGGACCGGCTGATCAATGCGACCGTGTTGGCGGCGATCTGCATTGGGTTCATCCATGGCTGGCTGAAGGTGACGTTCAACCACCCGGCGACGACGTTTTTGTTCGACGGGCTGCTGGGGATCGCGCTGGCGCTGGTTTATTTCAAGAAGAGGGCGAGGGGGGCGCCGTTTTTCCTGAACACGCCGGTGGGGAAGGCGCTGCTGGCGTTTTACTTCCTTTGCTTCGTGTACCTTTTTGTCCCGGGTGGGCCGCCGTTGTTGGTGGGGATCGCGGCGATGCGGGGTTGGTGCTTCGCGTCGTTGATGTACTGCCTAGGTTACCACCTGACAGAGTCGGTGACGCAGATCAAGGGGTATTTTTATGTGCTGGTGCTGCTGGGGGTGTTGACGGCGATTTATGGGATTCGGCAATCGCCGCAGGAGATCCAGCAACGGTCGGTGCAGGACGCGCATTTCGCGGAGCGGTACAAGGGGATTTATTACGCGACATCGTCAGGGCGGCTGGAGCTGCGGCGGTTCTCGACGTTTGTGTCGTCGGGGGTGTTTGGGGGGGTGATGGCGTTCGTGAGCATTTTCGCGATCTCGCTGTTCACTGACCGGAAGGAGGGGAAAACCGAGCGGACACTGCTGATGCTGGCGATCCTGCCGCTGTCGTACGGGCTGGTGCTGTCGGGGGCGCGGTCCGCGCTGATCATGCTGGCGGCGGGATTCGCGACGATCGCGTGGTACCGGCGGAGGCTGCAGACGCTGATTGTGCTGCCGGCGGTGCTTGTGCTCGCGCTGAGTTATGGGGTGGAGAAGACGAGCGGCGGGGCGACGGAGCGGTATGAGACGCTGCTGCAGCGGGAGACGATTTTCATGCGGATGCTGATTCCGACGGTGATTGGGTGGCGGTCGATGGAGGAGAATCCGATTGGGCACGGGCTGGGGAAGAGCGGGTACAGCGTGCCGTTTTTCCTGGCGGGGCGGACGGGGTACACGGATTACCTGGCGGCGGACGGGGATTTGGGATGCCTGATGATCGAAATGGGGATCTTGGGGTTGATCCTGTTTGGGCGGATTTTGTGGGCGGCGACGCGGACGGTTTATGAATCGCTGCTGAAGCTGCGGGACTCGCCCGTGTCGACGGTGGCGCTGGCGTCGGCGGCGTGCATTGTGATCGCGATCATGATATTCCCGATTGGGTCGCCATTTTTGGGGATTCCGACGGGGGCGTTGACGTGGTTTTTCCTTGGGACGCTCCAGAAATTGGCGCAAGGCGAGGTGGCGGGGACGGTGGCGGCGGGGACCGTGGCGGCCGAGGACGACGGGAAGCCAAGAAAGCGGTTCCTTTACTACAAACCGAAACGGCGGGCATGAAGATCGCGCTGGTGGTGCATGATTTTTTGATGGGGGTGGGGCATGGGCGTTATTGCATTGAGTTGGCGAGGCATTTGGCTGGACAGCATGAGATCCATGTGGTGGCGAACCGGTTTGAGGAGGGGTTGGAATTTCCATTTCGGGCGCATGAGGTTAAGGCGTGGCGGGGATTCGCGTTGGCGAGCGTTTTGACGATTCCGGGACGGGCGGAGCGGATTTTGCGGGCGGAGAATTTTGATGTTGTGCACGCGCAGGGGTTTTCGTGCTGGAACGCGGATGTGGTGACGGCGCATGTGTGCAACGCGGCGCGGCAGCGGAGGGCGCCGGCGAGTGGGCTGTTGAAGCGGGTGTTCCCGGCGGTGGTGATCCCGCTGGAGCGGGCTTTTTACCGACGGAATCGGGGGGCGGAGATCATCGCAGTTTCAAAGCGGGTGGCGGGGGAATTGAAGGAGGAATATGGGGCCGGGGAGTGCCGTGTGATTTATCACGGTGTGGATGGGCGGGTGTTCGCGCCGACGGAAAAGGGGCGTGTGGGCGGGAGATGGCGATGGCTGTTCGCGGGGGAGGCGGTGAAGGGATTGAGGCAGGCGATCGAGGCGCTGGCGAAGTTTCCGGAAGCGGACTTGGCGGTGGTGACGCGATCGGAACCGGGGCCATGGATGGAACTGGCTCGGGACCGAGGGGTGGCGGAGCGGGTGGAGTTCCATGGGCCGTCGCGGGAAATGGTGGGGAGGTACCAAGCGGCGGATTTGTTTTTGTATCCGTCGGAGTATGACACGTTCGGGATGGTGGTGGCGGAGGCGATGGCGTGCGGATTGCCGGTGGTGGTGGGGCGGGAAATCGGAGCGGCGGAATGGATTGAGGAAGGGAGGAATGGTTTCACGTGCGACGCCGGGGACCTGGAATCGGTCGTGCGGGCGTTGGAAAAGGTCCGGGATTTGGACCTGGAGGCGCGGCGGCGAGTATCCGGAGAGGCGCGGAGAACGGCGGAGGACCACTCGTGGGGGGCGTGCGCGGAGAGGACGCTGGAGGTGTATCAGCGGGCGAAAGCCAACAAATTGGCGAGGAGGTAGACTTGGGCGGCGGCGACGCCACCGACCATGAGCCAAGTCAACATCTCGCGGGGGAGCAGGCTGCGCTGGGACATGGGACCGAGCCAGAATTGGATTTTGGCGAAGCCGGCTTCGATGATGTCGCCGTTGCGGAGGATGGCGGCTGGGCTGAGAGCGCCGTTAATCGAGACGGTCGCCGGAGGATTGGGGACCAAAGAAAAGCCATCCGGCGTGAACTGGATCTCGAAATGGCGGTCGAAAACGCCGGGCTCGACGACCGCCAAGGAGTTGGAGGCAGCCCGGCCAACGGAGACCGGAAAGCGGGCGGGGGAAATGCGCTGACCCGCGGCGGCGCCGGTGAGGAGATGCAGCGCAATCACCGTGGGGTTAGAAGGGGCTTTGCCGGACGTGGACGGTGTCGCCGGGGAAAATCGGGAGGTCGAGCTTGGGGTTTTTCATCGCCTTGAGGGCGTTGACCGTCTGCCTGGCGCCATTGCTGCGGATGACCTCGACGTTTTTCTTGTCGGCGTACTCGGTGAAATCGCCGGCGGATTTGATGGCGCGCATGACGGTCATCTCGCCGGTGTAGGGGCGCTGGCTGGGGGATTTGACTTCACCCCCCACGAAATAGAAGCGGTTCTCCTGGCGGATGTTGACGGTCATGCGCTTGAAATACTTGGGAACGTAGAGGTTCTCGATTTCAGAGCGCAACTCGCCGGCGGTCTTGTTGGAAGCCTTGACCGTCTGGCCGAGGATGAGGGTGATGGAGCCATCCTCCTGGACCGTCTGGTCAATTTTTTGGGGAGGATTGATGTCGAGGAGCTCGATCGTCAATTGTTCGCCTGGGCGAATGGTGTTCGCGCCGATTGAGGCAGACAGCTTGGTGGGGCCGTCCGGGGCATCGCCGGATCCGGAGAGAGTTTCGCAGCCGCTGAGGAGGACCAACGCGCAAAACGCCAGGGCGCCGGCGCCCAACGGGGCAAAAAGATTCCGCAACAAATTCATGTGTTTCAAATTTAAGGAAGGCCGAAAATCCGGCAATCAATATTTCTGCTTCAACTCCACGGAGGCGCGCTCGCCAACGCCGGGCTTTTTGGCCTCGCCGTTTTTCGGGTCGCCGGAGGGCTTGCCGTCGTCGTCGTGCTTGGAGTAGTAGTCGTAATAATAGCCGCTGTAGTAGTAGTAGTACGAGTCCTGGGAAATGTTGATGTTGTTGAGGACGACGCCCATCAAATTGCCGCCGACCTTCTCGACCATCTGCTTGGCGCGGATGGTCATGACCTGGGGATACTTGCGGTATTGGATGACGAGAAGGGCCATGTCCACAACGCTGGCAAGAATGGAGGCGTCACTGACACCCATGATGGGCGGGGAATCGAACATGACGAAGTCGTAGCGTTCGCGGGCCTGACGGACGAATTCGCGCATTTGGGCGGAATTGAGGACGCCGAGGGAGCTGCTGGGGAGCTTGCCGCTGGGGAGGAAGTGGAGGCCGGGGACCTTGGTGGTCTGGATGACTTCCTCGATGGTGTTCTGCTTGAGGAGGAAATTGGTCAAGCCGATGGTGTTGGAGACGTTGAGCAGCTTGTGCAAGCTGGGGCGGCGCAAGTCGGAGTCCACCAAAAGAACCTTGGCGCCGTTCTGGGCGAAGACGGTGGCGAGGTTGAAGATGGTGGTGGACTTGCCCTCGCCGGCGCCGCCGCTGACGACGGTCATGGTGTTCATGGCCTGATCTTTGCGGCCGAAAAGGAGATTGGTGCGCAAGACGCGGTAAGCTTCGGCGTGCGGGCTGTCGGGCCCCTCCTCGAGGAGGGAGCCAACGTTTTGGGGGATGACGCCGAGGACGGGGGCCTGGAGGGCGCGCTCGACGTCGTCGATGGTCTTGACGCTGGTGTCGAGGTATTCGATGAAGAAGGCGAGGCCGAAGCCCATGATCAATCCGACAACGACGCCGAGGGTGATGTTCAAAGGAATGTTGGGGCGGACGGGCTTGACGGAGGGCTGGGCGGGGTCGAGCACTTCGACGACGCCGCCCTTGGGGATGCTGGCGTCGACGGTTTCCTGAAGGATGCGGATGAAGATGCTGTCGCGCAGCTTTTGCTGGGTTTCGAGGTCGCGCTTGGCCTTGAAGTAAGGGCGATATTTTTCCATGCTCTCGGCGTCCTGGCTTTTGGCAAGCTCGACTTTTTCGGTGAGCGAGTCCATGACC
>CAZSXX010000095.1:0-12766 GCA_964611245.1 uncultured Verrucomicrobiota bacterium
GGAAGGCGATGATGTGCAGGGCGACGGCGCCGACAAAATAAGCCATGGCGGGCCACCAGACGCGGGACGCCGCCACGGCCAGCTCCCGGCGGCGGATCCAAACGAACAGGACCACCACGAAAGGGATGTAATTGCCGTGGGAATCCTCCTCGCGCCCGCTGTAGATTCGGTGGGCCCATTCAAAGAGGGAGGCCGTCGAGAAATACCCCATCGTCGCGTTGCCATAAAAATGGAACAGCGCGATCCACCCGCCCAAGATGGCGGCGAACAGGGATTTCCGCGGCACGCGTCGCCAGAGGTCCGCCGCTTCCGCGAGGAACGCTGAGACAGCCAAAGGAGTCGCCGAACCCTGGCTGGGTTCCGCTGGTGCGTTTTCGGACATTTTGCCGGATAGGATACTGGAGAAGCCCAATTCAGCAAATTTAAATAGCGCCCGGACCGTCCCATCGATTTGTGTTCGGCGTCGGTTGCCCGGGGAATTCCCGTCCGGGGTCTTTTAGACAATGGTCAACGGGACGCTGCTCTCGATGATCCCGGCGCTGATGGCGTAACGAGTCAGGCCGGCGGTGTCGTGAATGTCGAGCTTGGCCATCAGGTTCTCGCGGTGCTTTTCAACGGTTTTGATGCTGATGCCAAGCTCGACCGCGGTTTGCTTGTTCGCGTTGCCCTCCGCGATGAGTTGGAGGACCTCCATCTCCCGTGAAGTCAATTGCCTGCCGTTGGCGCGGAGTGAGTTGTCCCTTGCCGTGATGTTTCGGTCGCGCAGCCGCCGGGCCACGCAAGGACTGAAGAATGTGTTTCCCTTTTGCACTTCGCGGATGGCTTGGCAGACGCTGTGCCCGGAGGATTGTTTGATCAGGAATCCGACCGCGCCGGAATTGGTGGCCTCGGTGATGTAGGCGTCGTCGTTGTAGGCCGAAAGCATCACGACCTTGGTGGCGGGAACGGCCTTGAGCATTTGCCGGGTTGCCTCCAAGCCATTGAGAAGCGGCATGCTGATGTCGATCAACACCACGTCGGGCCGGAGTTTTTTGACGAGGGCCACCGCCTCACGCCCGTTGCCCGCCTCGCCGACAATCTTAAAATCCGTTTCCAGTTCAAGCATCCGGCGGAACCCTTCGCGCACGAAAACGTGGTCCTCCGCCAGCAGAACGGTGATTGGATTCATCATATCAGTCTTCAGGTGGGTTTCCGGACGGAGATTTGCGCTGTGATGGTGACCCCTTTTCCGGGGGTGGAAACGACGGAGAAGGCGCCGCCGACCATCTCAACCCGCTCCTTCATGCCAAGCAGCCCGAGGCGTTTGACGCCGTTCCTCCGTCGGGCCGCGGCAGAGTCGAACGCTTTTCCGTCGTCCTTGATCCGCATCAGAATGAAGCTCCGGTCCCGTTCGATGCTGACTTCAACCTGGGACGCCTGGGAATGGCGGGCCACATTGGTCAGCGCTTCCTGCGCGACCCGGAACAGGACGGTGCGGCGCTCCATGTCGAGCCGCTCCACCGCCGCGAAGGCCCTGAGGCGCGCGCGGATGCCCGTGCGGGAGGAAAAGCTTTTCAGATAGGAGTGCAGGGCAGGAATGAGGCCCAAATCGTCCAGGACAGCCGGCCTGAGCTCGCGGGCGAATTGGTGCACGATGTTGACGGAGTTCTCCACCAGCCGTTGGGTGCGCGCGATTTTTCGGTCAAGGCCCCGCGAATCCGCCGCCGCCTCGAGGCGCAATGTGGCGAGGCGGAGGTTGATCCCGGTCAGAGTTTGGGCCACCACATCGTGCAGCTCGCGGCTGATCCGGCGGCGTTCATCCTCGTGCGCGGAAAGCGCCTGCCGGGACAGTCCCCGCATTTTTTCCTGCATGGCGTCCGACCGTTCCAGCAGCTCCAAATAATGCCTTTTGCCCCTCTCCAGAGCCTGTTCGGCCGCTTTGCGCTGCGCCACTTCCAGGCTCAACTCCAAGTTCGCGGCGGCCAGTTCCACGGTCCTTGCGCTCAAGGCTGCGATGAATTTTTTGAGGCGAAGCGTCGCGCCCCGGGCGGTCCGGTCCTGCTTTTCCGTGGGCGTGATGGCCGCCCCGAAGAAGGCCCCCGCGCGCCTGATCACGGCAGGCCGTTTTTTGGGGGGAACCCGCGGCAGCACTGCCGCGACGAGGGTGTGCTCATGCAGCTTGGCGAGGTCCAAGGTCTGAATCCCCGCCTCGACCGCCCGGCTGCCGTGCTCCCGGGCGGACCGCAGCGTGGCGCTGCGTCCGCCAGTCAGGTGCGCCTGCAAGGCGGCCTGATACTGTTTGGCGGCGTCCAAGCGTTCCGGCTTCATTCCGCCCCCATCTTAGGTTGGGGACCCTGTTGCGGCGATCCACCCCGAGGCGAATCCGAAAAACCGCCGAGCGGCGCGAGGCGTCGCTGAACTTGGCTGGCGGTCTTCAATTTCATTTCGTGTGCGGACAATATGAAGGAGGAGGTTCAGCGGCCATATGGGGTGAACACCGTATCGACCAATCCCGAAGGCGAGCGGAGCATGCAGCCCACGGTAAATCTTATGAACACAATCCACGATACAACGCTTCAGGCGATGACGCCCTCAATATCTCAGAATGGGCGCCGCCCCTGGACCCGGCCCTTCATTTTCCTCGCCCTCGCCGCATCCTTATATTTGGCCCGTGGCGGCTTCGCGCAGTCCCCTGCCATCGTGAAGACCAACATGACCATCTCCGTTCCCAACGCAATTGTGATCTCCGTGCAAGGCCGGTGCACCTTCTCGGAGGATGGCGTCGCGTTCCGGGATTTGAAGGCGGGGCACGCGTTGGTCCAAGGCGCCGTGGTCCGGACCGGCGAAAACTCCCGCACCGACATTTTCTTCCGGCGCATCGGCACTTCGGTCCGCCTTCAGGAAGGCACGGATGTGAAACTGGAAACCATGTCCCGGCAAACCGTGGCGGGCGAGCCGGTCATGAAAACCCTGCTGGACCTCCGCACGGGAAGAATTTTCACGGTGGTGCGTTCGCTCATCCCAGGCAGCACGATGGAGATCCGGAACGCCGCAGGCCGGTCCATGGTTGAGGGCGCCGGCGGCCAGGGAAGGTACATCATCACCGCGGATGGCACCCATGTGGCCGACAAAGATTCAGTGATCCCGCTGAAGCTGATCGGCGAAACCGGCATCACGATCATCACCCCCGGCCAGAAGTTCGATGGCAAAGAGGGGAAAGTCTTCCCATTGGCCGCTCCGGCGGCCGTCGATGACCTGATCGCCTTTGATGAAATGCAGTCGTTGGCGGAAGAGTTGACCCCCGCGCTGGCGAAAACGACCCAGGATCCGTCCGAGGCCCTTGTCTTGTCCGCCGGAGCCGGTTCGACGTGCGACCGCGCGGGCAAAGGTTTCGAAGCGCTCCGCGTGGGGCAGGTCCTGCTGCAGGGCGCGGTGATCAAGAGTGGCGGCGACTCCGTCGTCGACCTTTTCCTGCGCCGCTGGGGAACCACAATCCGCCTGATGCCGGGCACTGAACTGTCCTTGGACCAGATGACCCGGAGCCCGGGGATTTTGGTTTCCGCCTTGGAAACCCATCTGGACCTCCGCGCCGGCCGAATCTTTTGCTTCATCCGGATTCCCGTGCCGGAGAGCGTCTTCGAGGTCAAGACGAAGGCGGGCCGCTCGGTCCTGAAAAGCGCCGGCGCCGGCCGCTATGACATCCGCGCGGACGGCACGATCGTGGCCGGGAAATCGTCGTTCAAACAGGTCCAAGTGGTCACGGAGTCCGGAGTGGTGACGGTGGAGAGTGGCCAGAAATTCACCCCCGAAGATGGCCACATGGTTCCGGCCGCACCGTCCGAGGTGGAGATGATGATGATCCAGATGGATCAATTGGTCGCCTTGGCCGAACAGCTCTCGTTCGCGGATTCGCAAGCCACCACGGTGGGCTCCGCGCCGAAATAGCCCGCCGCCCACCCCATTCACAGAATCAACCTTTTTTGCCCTCAATCCCAATTCCCATGAAAACAAACACGACTCCAATCCAAGGCGCCCTGCGACGTTCATTCCTACCCGCCATGCTCATCGCGGCATCGCTCGCGCCCCGCCCGGCATTTGCCGGCCAACCCTCAATCAACCTGGGGGAGGCGGCCCGGTTCGCCGTCCTCGCCGCCAGCGAGATCACCAGCATGCCGACGTCGGCGATCCATGGCGACGTTGGCCTGAGCCCGGCCGCGCGGTCCAACATTTCTGGCCTCACACCGGTCGAGGTCATCGGCGACATCTTCGCCGCGGACGATGGCGGCCCCACCGCCGTCATGTTGACCCAGGCAAAAGGCGACCTGACCACCGCGTACAATGACGCGGCCGGGCGGAGCCTCGAGGCGGTGGGCGTGGCGAACGCCGATCTTGGCGGGCTCACGCTGGCGCCCGGCCTGTACAAGTCCACGGGCACGCTGGACATCACCGGCAACCTCACCCTCGACGCCCTTGGCGATCCGAACGCCATTTACATCTTTCAAGTGGCCACGACGCTGACCACCGGTCCGGGCAGCCAGGTGATTCTCAGCGGCGGGACGAAGGCTGGGAATGTTTTTTGGCAGGTGGGCAGCTCCGCGGTTCTTGGAACCACCACGGCGTTCAAGGGGGTCATCATGGCCGACCAATCCATCTCGTTCGCCACCGGCGCAACCCTGGTGGGCCGGGCCTTGGCGCGCATCGGCGCGGTGACGCTTGACTCGACCGCCATCACCCTTCCGCCCGCCGGCTCCCTCCCCCCGCAGTTCGGGGCGATCACCCGTTCGGCCCCCTCCACGGTCAGCCTCGTCATCACGAACACGCCTGGGCTGTTGGTCACGCTGCAGACCTCCGTCAACCTGACGAACTGGACGATTCTGGGGACGCGGACGTTCTCGGAGAGCCCCGGGACGTTCATTGACACGACCGCCGAAGGGCCGACCCGCTTCTACCGCGCATACCATCCTTGACGCATCATGGTTCCGGGCACGCCCGCCGCCGCGGGTCACCGCGCCCGCCGAAAGGCCTCGGCCAGCTCGGAGACGCGGTCGGTGACGAGGCCGAGGTGCGGGCCATGGATCCGATGGAGATTTCCCAACTGTGGCCTCGCCTCAAGGAGATTGGGAACGTCTGGGCGGGCCTCCTCCAGTTGACCGCTGAAGATCACGTCGACCGGAAATCCCTGAGTGGAAAAACCGCAGGACGCGACGGCCCAGATCAACGGAATGGCAGGGTCCCCGATGCCTTGGAGTGAATCGTCACCGTCCGGCGGAGTGGACTCGTTCGGTTGCCCCGGCTTGGCCGGGGAGAGGAGGCGCCGGGCCGCCGCCCGGGCGAATTCGGGGAAGGGGAGGGATTTGTGGCGGCGCCACCATTGCCGGGCAAGAGCCAGGCGCCGATGGCCCCTGGCGAACGCGGCGAGGGCGCCGGCCGGCGTCAGCAAACGAATCCTGGTGGCGAGGGCGATGGATTTTTGCATCCATCGCGGAGCCGCTCCCAGTGGAGCCGAATCAATCAGGATCACCTTTTCGATGGTTTCGCCGGCGTCCGCAAGCTGCCGGGCCATTTCCAGGGCCAGCCACCCGGAGAGGCAAAACCCGGAGAGGATGAATGGCCCGCGCAGGCCGATCCCCCGGAGATACTCGACATGCAACCGCGCGAGCGTCGAGGCGTCCGCGCACGGGGGCGCGCCGGGAGGGAAGGTGGGCAGCACATAAAAGGGGTTCTCCAGCTCCCCGGAAAGGCGGCGGGCGTAGTAGCCGCCACCCTGGAGGTCGCCGTGCCAATGCAGGATCGCCGCGCCCACGCCCTCTTTCCGGAGGGGGATCATTTCCCCATGGGCTGCGGTCGAATCCTTCAGGATGAGGTCCGCCAGTTCGCCGACCGTTTGGGCGCTGAACATGGCGCTGGCCGGGAGCCGTTTCCCGCAGATTTCCTCGACGCCAGCCAGCATGCGCACGGCGAGGAGCGAGTGCCCGCCCCGCTCAAAAAAGTTTTCATTGATGCCGTGGCACGGGACCTTCAGCGTCCGCTCCCAAAGAGCCATCAACTGGTGGTGCAGCGGCAGCCATGGTTTTTGAAATGAGTCCGCGCCGGAGGAGTCCCCCATTTCCGGGGCAGGGAGGGCGCGGCGGTCCACCTTGCCGCTTGGGGACAGGGGCAATTTGTCGAGGGTCACGATGGCTGAGGGGACCATGTAGTCCGGCAGCTTCAATCCGACGGATTGCCGCCAGCCGGGCGGCGGTTTGTCGGCCGCGAGGTAGGCGACCAGCCGCTGGCCCCCGGCCGCCGCTTCATGGAGGACCACCGCGCAGTCGCGCACCCCTGGGCAAGCCATCAGGGCGGCCTCGATCTCCCCCAGCTCGATGCGGAAGCCGCGCAATTTCACCTGGTGGTCGGCGCGGCCAAGGAACTCGATGACCCCATCCGCGCGACAGCGGGCCAGGTCGCCCGTGCGGTAAAGGCGCGAGGCCGGGTCATTGGAAAAGGGATTGGCAATGAACCGCTCGGCGGTGAGCTCGGGGCGGTTCAGGTACCCGCGGGCCACGCCGGCGCCGCCCAGGAAAAGCCCGCCCGCGACGCCAATCGGGACGGGCCGCAGGGAGGGATCGAGAACGTAGGCCTGGATGTTTGGGATGGGCCGGCCAATCGGCACGGACGGGCCGTCCAAGCCGGGCCGCACGGGATGGCAAGTGGCGACGATCGTGACCTCGGTGGGCCCATACATGTTTTGCAGGTCGGCCCGGGAGGCCTTGAAGAATTTCTCCGCCAATTCGGCGGACAGGGCCTCGCCGCCGCTGAAGACGCGCCGCAGCGAGGCGCATTGCCGGAATCCCGGCTCGTCCACCAAGGCGGCGAGCTGGGCGGGCACGAGCTGCACAATGGTGACGTTCTCCCGCGCCATGACCTCCGCGATGTAGGCCGGATCGCGGTGGCCGCCGGGGCGTGCCACCACCAAGCGGGCGCCCGCCAGGAGCGGAGCGAAGAACTCCCAGACCGACGCGTCGAAACTGAACGGGGATTTCTGGAGCAACGCATCCCCGGGCGCGAGGGGGAAGTCCGCCTGGATCCATTGCATGTGGTTGAGGATGCCGCCGCGCTCGATCATCACCCCCTTGGGCGTCCCGGTGGATCCGGAGGTGTAAATGACGTAGGCCAGGTGGTGGAGGGCCGCGGGGCATTTCACGTTCACGGAATCCCCGGGCGAATCCGACCCGCGCAAGCCGTCGAGGAAGAGAATCCGGTCCGCGGGGACATCGGCGAGGAGTTGAGCGTGCTTTTGCGTCGCCAGGAGGGCGGACGGGCGCGCATCCCCGAGCATGAGGCGGACGCGGCCCGGGGGGTAGTCCGGGTCGACCGGGACATAGGCGCCGCCCGCCTTCAGGACGGCGAGGACGCTGACCACCATCTCGAGGGAGCGTTCGAGGCAGAGGGCGACGAGGGCGTCCGGACCGACGCCCATCTCCCGCAGGCGCCGGGCCAAATGATTGGCGCGGCGGTTGAGCTCCCGATAGGTCAACCGCAGGCGCTCGAAGACGACGGCGACGGCGTCCGGGGACTTTTCCACCTGCGCCTCGAAGATTTCATGGAGATCCCGGTCCCTTGGAAAATCGGCGGCAGTCCGGTTCCAATCCACGAGCAATTGCCGCCGCTCGGCGTCCCGGAGCAGGGGGATTTCCGAAATCCGCAGGGCCGGATTCGCGGCGACGGCCTCCAGCAGGGTTTGCCAATGCCCCAGCATCCGCTCGATGCGGGAGCGGTCAAAAATGCCGGTGTTGTATTGGATGGCGGTCCTCCAGCCGCCTTCGAAGCGCTCCACATCCACGCTGAGCTCGAACATGGTGGTGATGGGCGGGATGGGCCAGCGGGTGGTTTGGACGCCGGGGCAGCGCAGCTCAATCTCCGCAAAGTCCTGGAGGGCGAACATCGCCTGGAACAACGGAGTCCGGCTGGCGTCGCGGCGGACGTTCAAGAATTCGACCAGGCGCTCGAATGGGGCGTCCTGGTTGGCGTAGGCGCCCAATGCGGTTTCCTTGACGCGGCGCAAGGCTTCGCGGAATTCGGGGTCGCCGACAAGGGAGGTGCGGAAGACCAGAGTGTTGATAAAGCAGCCGATGAGGGGCTCGGCCTCGACCCGGGTGCGGTTGGCGATGGGCACGCCCACCGTCAAGTCCTCCGCCCCAGTGTAGCGGTTCAGCAAGGCCTTGAAGGCGGTGAGGAGGACCATGAAGAACGTGGCGCCCTCCCGCTCGGCGAGGGTTTTGAGGGCGGCGCACAGGGCCGGGTCCAACGGCGCGGCGAGGCGCTCCCCACGGGGCGAATCGCCGAAACGCCGGGGGGCGTCGGTGGGCAGGTTCAGCGGGTCTGGCTCGACAGCGAGTTTTTGCCTCCAATACTCGAATTGTCCGTCGAGGCCGCCTTGGGCGATCCACTGCGCCTGCCAGGCGGAATAATCCGCGACCTGGACGTCCAACGCCATGGGCGGCGCCGAATCCCCGCGCGCGCAGGCCGCGTAGCCCCCGGAAATCTCCCGCCACAAAAGGCCGCGGGACCAGCCATCGGAAATGATGTGGTGAAGGACCACCAAGAGGACATGCTCCGCGGGCCCGAGGCGAAACAGCCGGACCCGGAAGGGCGGGGCGGCGGCGAGGTCGAACGGCGCCCAGGCCGCGCCGTTGAGCGCGGGGGCCGCCTCCCCCTCCACCGGGATGACCTCCAGCGTGAACCCCTTGAAGGGAGCGACGCGCTGCACCAGCCCGTCCGCCTCCATGGCGAACGTGGTCCGCAGGGCGTCCTGCCGTTGGACGATGCGGGCGACCGCCTCCTCAATCCAAGCCGGGTTGACCGGGCCGGCCAGGTGGAAGGCGGTTGGCGTTGAGTAAACCGGGGAGTCCGGCGCGTAGCGGTGCAGGAACCACATGCGGGCCTGGCCGTGGGAGGCGGGATAGACAAGAGTCTGGCCGCCGGACGGATCCGGCTCAACGCGCAGGGGAACGGCCTTGGCGATGGGCCCGAAGCGAGCGCGGGGCGGTTTCGCGGGCCCGCCCCCGGCGGCCATTTGTTCGGTGAGCCGCCCCCGCTGGGCGGGGGTGAGTTTGGCGAGCCGCTCCCGGAGCGAGGGCGTCATGGCCCGGGGCCGTCCAAGAGCGCGGCCCGTTCCTCCGGCGAGAGTTTGGACAACTCATCCGCCAGCAAATCCATCTCTCCCTGCGCCACGATTTCGTCGATCCGGGCCGCCAGCAGGGCAGGGGTGGGGCACTGGAAAAGGAGCGTGGCCGGGAGCTCCATGGCGAGGGCGTTTTGCAGCCTGGCCAGCGCCTTGGTGGCGCGCAGCGAATCGCCTCCGAGAAAGAAAAAATTGCCGTGGCGACCGACCTGCCCGAGCCCGAGCGTCTCTCCCATGATGGCGGCGACCTGCTCCTCGCGCGGGGAGGCGGGAGCCTCGTAGGCCACCGCCAGGGCCGGGGCGAGGCGCCCGGCCAATCCAATGCGCTGCACCTTGCCGGTGGGCCCCTTGGGCACGTCGGCGACGACGACGATGCGGGTGGGGACCTTGAAGGGCGGCAGGAGCCCGGCCACGAACGCGCGGAGATCCGCCTCAGAGCACTTGCTTCCCTCCTGGAGGACGACGGCGGCCGCGACGTCCTCCCCCAGTGAAGGATGGGGGACCGCGAAGGCGACCGCCTGCCGGACGTCGGGATGGGACAGGAGGGCCTCGTCGACCTCACGCGGGGCAACCTTTTCGCCCCCACGGTTGATCAATTCCTTGAGCCGGCCCGTGATGAAGAGATACCCGTCGGCGTCAAAACAGCCCTGGTCGCCGGTGCGGAACCAGCCGTCGGCGAAGGCGGCCGCGTTGGCGTCTGGATTGTTGGCGTAACCGGGGGTCACATTGGGGCCGCGAATGGCGATTTCGCCCGTTTGGCCCCGCGGCAGGGGACGCCCCGCTTCGTCCAGGATGGCGACCTCCGGCCCGGCGGGGCGGCCGACCGACCCCGGCTTGCGGGGGAGCGGGGGGAGCGGGTTGCTCGTCATCTGGTGGGCGGCCTCGGTCATGCCGTAGGACTCGATGACCGGCACGCCGAAGGCGCTTTCCAGGCCGGCCATGACCGAGGGCGGGAGCGCGGCGGAGGAGGACCGGATGAAGCGCAAGGAATGGCGCGCAACCGGGGAAGATTGGACGTGGCCCAGGATGGCCTGGTGCATCGTCGGCACCGCGGAGCACCACGTGGGCTGAAATTCATCGAGCCAGCCGTCGAGCTTCGCCGCCTCAAATTTCGCCGCGCAGACCGTGCCGCCGCCGGCCGCCAGCGAGGCCAGGACGCAGGCGACCAGCCCATGGATATGAAAAAGCGGCATGACGCAGAGGCAGCGGTCCGAGGGCTGAAGCGCCAGCGTCCCGAGAACGTTCCGGGCCGAGGCGCACAGATTCGCGTGGGTGAGCGGCACCATCTTGGGCCGCGAGGTGGTGCCGGACGTGTGAAGGACCAAGGCCACGTCCCCCGGACTGGCGGCGCCAGGCTCCGGGCCGGGCGGAAGCGCCTCGACCGGCAGGCCGAGGCCCCCGGGAAAAGATCCCGGGGCAAGCTCAACGACCTGGATTCCCAGCGCGGTGGCGGCCGCGCGGGCGGCGCTGGCCCCGCCCTGCGGCACGATCAGCGCGCGGGCCTGGATGTCCCCAAGATAAAACCGGAATTCAGGCTCCAAATAGGCGGGGTTGAGCGGGGCCGCCGTGGCGCAGGAGGCCACCGCCAGGAAGGCCAAGGCAAGCTCCGGGCCCTGCGGGAGGACGATGGCCACCCGGTCCCGGCGCCCCACGCCCAACCGGTTGAGGGCGTGGCCCGCGGCGGACACCCGCAGCCACAGGTCGTGGTGGCCCAGGGCCGCGCCCGCCCCGCCGAGGAGCGCCGGCCTCGAGCCATGCTCCTCCGCATTCCGCCGCAGCAGCGCGGGCAACGTTTGAAAATCAAGAGACATAGGGACCAATCACACCGCCACTCCGCGCGGGATCCGCGCGCAGGGATTGGCCCCACATTTCCGGCGGCGCCCAAAGCGTGATGGCTTGATGTTCCCCATGCGTCCCGGGTTGGCAAGCGCCAATCGACCCGGGCCCATCCCATTTTTGCTTTGGCGGCCTTTGGCGAGCCCTTTGGGAGCAGCGTGGAAAGCGTGAAAACAGCGTGAATGGCGGGGGATGGAAGGAAAGGATGGAGGATTCCTCCGCCGCCAAGGCTTTGGAGGACGGGTCCTCCGCCGCCAAGGCTTTGGAGGACGGGTCCTCCGCCGCCAAGGCTATGGAGGACAGGTCCTCCGTCGCCAAGGCTTTGGAGGACAGGTCCTCCGTCGCCAAGGCTTTGGAGGACAGGTCGGATCAAAGAAAGTGATGAGGGTGAGGGGGCCAACGTTCCTGGGCGAAAAAAATAACGTGTCCGATTGTGTCCAAGCGTGTCCAAGCGTGTCCGGGAGGTTGAAGGTTGGCCGGAAAGAAACGCGGGGATGCCGCAAGCCCCGCGCGGGTTCACAATACTTGCATTCATCCATGCGCGAGATCGTGGCATGGGGGGTGGGTCATCCGTGGGGGCATGTCCAAAAAAAAGAGGTTTCTTTTTTGGAGGGATGAGAAATGAGGGATGAGTGATTGGCGACACCGGCTGAAGCCGGGACAACGTGCGGGGGTGGTGCTTCAATCCGCGCCCGGTGATTGCTCACCGGGCGACGTCCTCTGGGTGCCAGCACGCTTTGTATATTCCGGCGTTTCAATCCGCGCCCGGTGATTGCTCACCGGGCGACCCACGTTTGTCAGGTTTCGCTCCAGAACACCCAAGTTTCAATCCGCGCCCGGTGATTGCTCACCGGGCGACCGGATGTCGGCCTTTGTGTCGGAAGGCCAGAAGTAGTTTCAATCCGCGCCCGGTGATTGCTCACCGGGCGACCAAGCCCTGCTCGTGTTGGGCTGTGGTCAGGCCCAGGTTTCAATCCGCGCCCGGTGATTGCTCACCGGGCGACACCTGATGAAAAGCGGTCCGTTTCATTTCGTTGTGTTTCAATCCGCGCCCGGTGATTGCTCACCGGGCGACGTATTACGATTTGCAGGGGTTCCCGGGTTACGCGGTTTCAATCCGCGCCCGGTGATTGCTCACCGGGCGACACCTGCACCACCCGGATGATCCTTGTCAATACCGGTTTCAATCCGCGCCCGGTGATTGCTCACCGGGCGACTCTCGTCGGTCGTCAACACCCCGGTCACGGTCTTGTTTCAATCCGCGCCCGGTGATTGCTCACCGGGCGACCGCATGGTCAAAAGGGGTTGGTTGAAAGTTCAGGCTGTTTCAATCCGCGCCCGGTGATTGCTCACCGGGCGACCCTTGAATCGTCGGCTTGATGGCGGTTTGAATCCAGGTTTCAATCCGCGCCCGGTGATTGCTCACCGGGCGACTTCGTCGCCGCGAGAGAAGTTGAATCCCATCGGGTTTCAATCCGCGCCCGGTGATTGCTCACCGGGCGACTCGTGCCGACTGGCCCGACGAATTGCGTATTTACAGTTTCAATCCGCGCCCGGTGATTGCTCACCGGGCGACTTGAAAGGGTTCAAATTGAACTCGTTGGCGACGATGTTTCAATCCGCGCCCGGTGATTGCTCACCGGGCGACAAAAGCACCCCCAACAATTCGAGCGCGACACCCCCGTTTCAATCCGCGCCCGGTGATTGCTCACCGGGCGACTGGGATTGAGGATGAGGACGTGGGGATAGACTCGGGTTTCAATCCGCGCCCGGTGATTGCTCACCGGG
>CAZSXX010000096.1:0-12765 GCA_964611245.1 uncultured Verrucomicrobiota bacterium
AAGCCGCTGGGATTCTGGAAGGAATGGCAGGAGGGGGCGTGGATCATTTCCTGGGGACTGGTTGGCGCGGCGCTGGGGTACCATTTGCGCTCGCCCTTCCGGCTTTCGCTCGCGCTGACCATTTGCGCCATCGCGCTGTGGTTCGCGTTCAGCCTGAGCTTTGGGGCGGGGCGTTGGATTCCGTTTGTGACCCCGGCTGTGGCTTGCTTTCCGTGCGCGGCGATGGTGACTTCGTTCATGTCCCACCAGGAGAAAAACCAGCGGGACTTGCTCATGCACCTGTTTTCGCGGCATGTCTCGAAGGACATCGCGGAGAATGTGTGGGAACAGCGGCACCTGTTCGTGGACGGCGACCGTCCCCGGCCGCAGAAATTGGTCGCGACGGTCCTGTTCACGGACCTGAAGGGCTTTTCGGCGACGTCGGAGAAGATGGACCCGGCGCTCCTGATCGACTGGCTCAACCAGTACATGGATGTGATGGCGCAGGTGGTGGTGCGCCACGGTGGGGTCATCAACAAGTACATTGGCGATGCGATCATGGCCACGTTCGGCATCCCGCTGCCCCGGGCCACGCGCGAGGAGATGAGCCGGGACGCGGTCAATGCGGTCCGGTCCGCGCTGGAGATGGGCCAGGAATTGGCCAAGCTCAACGCGCGGTGGCAGGGGGAGAAGCGGCCGACGACCAGCATGCGGGTGGGGATATTCACGGGGCCTCTGGTCGCAGGGAGCATCGGGAGTTCGGACCGGCTGGAGTACACTGTGATTGGGGACACGGTGAACACCGCCTCCCGCCTGGAGAGCTTTGACAGCAAGGTGGCCGATCCCGACCAACTGGAGACGCGGTGCCGCGTGCTGATCGGCGAGCCGACGTTCGAGCTTTTGGAGGGTGAGTTTGAAACCAAACTCATCGGGACGCTGATCGTGAAAGGGAAGATGGAGAAGATCACGATGTACCAGGTCCTTGCAGCCGCGGAGCCGCCGTCGGCTCCGCGCGAGGTCCAATTGCCAGTTGTAGAAACTCAACCTCAACCTCAAACGCTGAATGCAAAAACCTGAACTCCATCAAGCCACGCTCCTGGCGGCCGCTCTTTTTTTGGCGTCCGCCTTATCGGCCTCCGGCCAAGGCAACGCCGCGAGAACGCCGAAGAACCCCAAGGAGCAACACAGCATTTCAGCGGGCGTTGGGCAGGCTCCGTCCCCTCGGGGGACCAACGCCGCCCCGGCGAAGAGGCCTGTTTACAAACCGCCGCAACGGGGCGCCCCGGAGGTGCGCGTCAACGCCGGCTCGCGCGGAACGGGGGATCCCCTGCCCGCACTGTATGTCCTTTCGCCAAACCAAGCGGGCCAGACCTCCCAAGAGCAGCCACCGCTCTATTGGTATCTCACCCAACCCACGCAGGCGCGGATCGAGATCAGCCTCTTCCAGGAGAACCAGGCGAAACCGCTGCTGGAGCTGGCGCTCAAGGAATCCCCGAAAGCCGGGATCCAGAAACTGCAACTGGCGAAGGAGGGGGCGAAACTTGAGCCCGACCGCGAGTATCAGTGGGTCGTGGCCGTGGTGGCCGACCCGGCGAACCGGTCCAAGGATGTGGTGGCCAGCGGGGTGATCAAGCGCATCCGCCCCGCCGCCGCGCTGGGGGAGCAGATCGCGCAGGCGGACCCCGCGCGGTTGCCGTTTGTGTACGCGGAGAATGGATTGTGGTTTGACGCCGTGGCCTCGATCATGGGCCGCCTGGAAGCCCATCCCGGGGATCCAGGCGCGGTTGACCAAATCAACGGACTGCTGGAGCAGGTGGGCCTGAAAGACGTGAAGATCAGCCCGTGAGGATGCGGGAGACGGCGCCGGGGGATTCGGCGATCGGAGAATCCCCGGTGGCGGGACTTGGCGGGTTGTGATATTGCACGGGCATGAGCGAGGAAGCGGTTTTGTTTCGGGGGTCGCCATCCCTTGTGGTTAAGGCGGGGACATTTTTCGTGGGCCTGCTTTTGATTGGCGGGTTCATCGCGGGGGCGGTGATGCTGCAGGAGCCGTTGGTCGCGATCGGCGCGGGGGTGGTGGCGATTTACCTGGCGGTGGTGGCGGCGTTGATCCGGACGCAGGTTTTCCAGGTGACTTCGCAGCGGCTGCGGTGGACGCGCGGGATATTGACCAAGCGGACTGACGAGATGGAGCTGTACCGGGTGATGGACGTGACGCTGGTTGAGCCGTTGCTGCTGCGGATGGTCGGCGCGGGCAACCTGGAGATCACGTCGGCGGACGCGACCACGCCGACGTTGGTCCTGCCGGCGGTGAAAGGGGCGCACGAACTGCGCGAGCAACTGCGGTTGAGCGTCGAGGAATGCCGGGCCCGCAAAGGGGTGCGGATGACTGAGTTTGACCGGGGACAGGATCCGAACGGGTAAGGCGACTGTCCAACGGCGGGACATTTTCTCATTCCTGCAGAATGGCAGGGGCGTGAAAAATGGCCATTTTCCGGCCTGAATCGGCCATATTTGGGGTTTCCACTTCGCGCCCGCGGCGGCGGCGGCACGCCCTTTGCTTTGATGGATCCCGCTGTGAACTGGCTGCTTGACGCCGCGCGCTGGACTTGGCTGACGTTGACTTTCCTGATCTTCGTCGCCATCGAATGCGTGGCGATTTATTATCTGTATGAGTTTTTAGGCTGGCTTTAAACGAGACCCCGCGAGGGCTGGTTGGGGCTGCGGAACGCGCTCGAAACGGTGGTAGACCCCCAGGGTGGCCGCCGCCGCGCGCTTCCACGCGAACTGCGCGGCGTGCCGGAGGCCGGACCGCCGGAGGGCGGCGGCGTACTCGGTGTCGACCGCGACGCGGCGCAGGGCGGAGGCCATCTCGATTGGGTCCTCGGGATTGACCACGCAAGCGGCCGGGGCGGCAATCTCGGCGAGCGAACCGCGGTCCGAGCAGATGACCGGGCAATTGCAGGCCATGGCCTCGACCGGGGGCATGCCGAACCCCTCAAACAGGGACGGGTAAACCATCGCCTCCGCGCGGCGGCAGAGCGCGGGCAACTCCGCGTCCGACACATATCCGACGCGACGGATGTCGGCCGCGAACGGGGAGCGGCCCGCCGCTTGGTGGATGGCCTCGGCTCCGTGCCAATCCGCGCCCGCGAGGACGAGGAGATGGGATGAACGGGCCGCGGCCTTGAAAATGTTGAAGGCCTCGATGAGCCGGACGTGGTTTTTGCCGGGATGCTCCAGGCGGGCGAGGTAGATGAAGAAGGGGGCGCCGAGGTCGAAACGCCGCAGGACTGCGCTGTCGTCCGGCTGTGGGCGGGGTTGGAAGCGCCCGTGATCCAGCCCGTTGTGGATGACATCGATGCGGCGGCGCGGGATGGCGAAGAAGCGGGATATGTCCCGGGCGGTGGTGGCGCTGACGGCGATGATGGCGTCCTGCCGGCGCGCCAACGCCTTGACCACATGGCGGCCGTAGATCATCCGCGCCAGGTCATACTTGCCGCGGACATGGAAGGGGGCCAGGTCGTGGATGGTGGCGACTTTGGCGCAGGGGGCGCGGAAGAGGAGCCGGCGGTAGCTTGGGACGTGGATGACGTCGAGCCCATGGCGGGAGCACAAGCCGGGCAGAATTGACTGATGCCACAGGATGTTGGCGACAGCAGGCCGGGCCCGCTCGGGCGCGACCACAATTTCCATCGCCCCGCCAAGGAACGCGAACAGGGGAACGTCCTGTTCGAGAACAAAGAGGACGAACGAATGCCCCCCGCCGCAGGCTTTCAGTTCCTTGAGGAGGGGGAACAGGTAGTGCGCGATGCCTGTTTTGCCGCGCTGGATGACGGAGGTCGAAATGCCGATTCTCATGCGGCTTGGTCCTGCAGGAGAAAATCCTCCATCCGGGCGAGGCGGAGGACATTTTTGACGGCGGGCTGGAGGCCGGTGAATTTCAGGTGGAAGGCGTGCTGGCGGGCGAACTTGCGCGCGCGGATCATGACGGCGAGGCCCGTGCTGTCGATGAAGGAAACATGGATCAGGTCCACGGTGAGGGAACCGTGGGAACTGGAGGCGCTGGCCAGATGGGCGCGGGTGCGCTCCCAAACCTGGTCGGCGTTGTTGGCGGTGACCTCGCCCTGCCACCGCAGGACGGGCCCGCCACCCCCGGCCCCAGCGCCCAGGACCACGGGCTCGGGAGTGTGGCCGGCCGCGCACAGCTCAACGGCGGCGGAGAGGTCGGGGGCGTGCCGGAAGAAATCCTGGAGCCGCATCAATTCAAGGGACCGGCGAACGGCCCGGCTGGGGGCGAGCAGGACGAGTTCCTTGCGCTCCGCGCGGGCCCGTTTTTGCAGGCGAATCAGCAGCCCGACGCCGGTGCTGTCGATGAACTCCACCCCGCGGAGGTCGAGAAAGCAGGAGTCGCCGCCGTCCAGCGCGTGCTTCCAGAGTTGGGCGCTGTGCTGGACGGCCTCCCCATCCAGGCGGGAGGGCATGCAGATCACCTTGGAGGTTGGCTGCTGATGGACGCGGGCGGCGGTCGCGTCCGACGCGGCGGCGGGGCGGGTGGAGCGGCGCCGGCGCAGGCGCCACCATTGCCGCGCGAACGCGCAGCCGAAATGCCCCAGGTCCCTGGCGTAGCGCTTGAAGAGGCGGCGGGGCTCCTGGACGACCCGATAGATCCATTCGACGCCGGCGCGGCGCATCCAGACCGGGGCGCGGCGGCGGCGGCCCGCCAGGAAATCAATTGTCGCGCCGATCCCGATCGACACCGGCACGCCCAGGCGTTGGTAGTGCATGTTGATCCACTTTTCCTGTTTGGGGCAGCCAAAGCCCACAAACAACAGGTCGGGTTTCGCGGCGTGGATGCGCTGGATGATGTCATCGTGGTCCATCTCCATGAGCGGGCGGAAGGGCGGCGAGAAATGGCCGGCAATTTGGAGGGTGGGCCATTGGGCGCGGAGATTGGCCACCGCGTTGGCGCAGACGTCGGGCTCGGCGCCGAGGAAATAAACGCGGTAGCCTTTTTCGGCGGCGTCCTTGAGGAGCAACGGGGCCAGATCCGAGCCGGCGACCCGCTCGGGCAGGGCGTTGCCGAGGAGGCGGGAAGCCCAGATGAGCGGTGTGCCGTCGCACAGCACGAGGTGGGCGTCGAAAAGGATGCGGCGGAGCTCGACGTCCTGGGAGGCTTGGACCAGAAAATCGACGTTGGCGGTGGCGAGGTAATGAGGGGCGCCGGACTCGATCATGCGGGCGATCATCCGCACGGTCTCCGCGGAGGAGACGCTGTCGAAGGGGACCCCAAGGATGGCGATTGGGGCCGCCATTGCGCTGTCTGTCAGCGGGTCACTTTTGTCCATCTGCATCCTTCCCCCGGCATCCTAGCGAAAGCGAACGGGGCGTCATTAGGGGGGGGGCCTGACTTTCGATAAGAGGATAGCCGCGCATGGGACCGTGACTGGCCCTGATTGAGGCGCGCGCGGGCGGGGGGTTAAATGGCGGGCGCTCGGCGGCATTTCCCCCCGAGGCGACCGCTGTGAAATTGCGAATTGAATTGTCTCACCTGCCCGGGACCGGGCCGCTGGACCCGTGGGTCCGGCGCAAGCCACGGCGCGGTGAAGCCCCCACCTCCCCCAACAATGACGACTTTGGACGAAATCAACCGGCTGAGCCCTGAGGACAAGCGGGCCCTGCTGGAGCGGATGCTCCGCGAGAAAGCGCGCCAGGACCCAACGGCGCCGCTCTCGTCCGGGCAGCAACGGCTCTGGTTCCTGGACCAACTGGAGCCCAACACGCCCCTGTACAACATTCCGACGGCGCTGCGGCTGACGGGCGAACTGAGCGCGACCGCCCTGGCGGAAGGGTTGAACGAAATCGTGCGCCGGCACGAGTCGCTCCGCACGACTTTCCCGAGTGTGGACGGCGCGCCACACCAAAAGATCAACGCGCCAAGCCCTGTCCCCTTGGCCGCGATCGACCTTTCCCCCATCCCACCGGAGGCGCGCGAGGCTGAAGCGCGGAGGCATATTGGGGCCGTGGCGCGGAAGCCGTTCGACTTGAGCCAGGACCTGATGGTTCGCGCGGCGCTGCTCAAGCTGTCGTCCCACGAGCACATTTTGGTGTTGGTGGCGCACCACATCGCGGCGGACGAATGGTCCCTGCGGGCTCTCTTCAAGGAGCTGGCGGTGTTGTATGAGGCGAGCCGAAGCGGGGGTGACGCGGCGCCGCCGGCGCTGCCGATTCAATACCGCGATTACGCCGCCTGGCAGAGGGACCACCTGCAAAGCGACGCGATGGCGCGGGAGATCGCGCAGTGGCGGGAACACCTGCAAGGGTGCAACCCCAACCTCGAGTTGCCTTCGGACGCGCCGAGGGCGGCGCGCCGTTCACACCGCGGCGGGCTGGCCCGCCGCACCATTCCCGCGCCCCTGTTCGAGCGGGTGAAAGCCCTGGCCCGGCAGGAGAACGCCACGGTTTTCATGGCGTTGCTGGCGGGGTTCAACGCGTTGCTTCACCGCCACACACGGCAGGAGGATCTCTTGGTTGGGTCGCCGATCGCCGGGCGGACGCGGAGCGAAATGGAGAACTTGATCGGGTTTTTCGTCAACACGCTGGTGTTCCGCACGCGGGTTGAGGGAAGCATGACTTTCCGGCAATTGCTGGGGCAGGTCCGGGCGACGACGCTGTGGGCATATGAGAGGCAGGACTTGCCGTTTGACAAGCTGGTTGAGGCGATCCATCCGGAGCGCGGGGCGTCCGGATCGCCGCTGGTGCAGGTGATGTTCGCGCTGAATTCGGATTTTCTGGACGAACAACTGTTCCCTGGGCTGCGGGGCGAACTGATGGAGGTTGAAACTGGGACGGCAAAATTCGACCTCACCCTTGTGGCGCAGGAAGAGCGCGGGGGGTTGACGTTGAAGGCTGAGTATGACGCGGATTTGTTCAGCGCCCCCGCCGTGGAGCGCCTGCTGGGACATTTTGAGAACCTGCTGGCCGCCGTGACCGCCGAGCCCGACGCCGGGATCGGAGCCCATGACCTCACGGGGCCGGCGGAGAGGCGCCAATTGTTGGTGGATTGGAACGACACCCGCCGGGATTATCCGCGGGACCGGTCGATTCCCCGGCTGGTCGAGGAGATCGCGCGGCGGACCCCGAAGGCGACAGCGGTGGCGTATGGAAACGGCACGTTGACTTACCAGGAACTCAACGCCAAGGCGAACCAACTGGCGCGCCTGCTGCAAAAAGCAGGGCTGAGGCGGGGCGACGTGGTGGGGACGCTGATGGACCGGTCCGTGGAGTTGATTGTGGCCCTGCTTGGAGTTTTGAAGGCGGGGGGCGCTTACTTGCCGATGGACGCGTCGTATCCGCAGGAAAGGCTGGCGTTCATGATGGACGACGCCGGGGCCCGTTTTTCCATCGCCCAGCCGGAGTTCGTCGGGGTGATCCCCAATATGTCGGCGCCGACGATCCAGATCGACGGGAATTTTTCCGCAATCGCGCGGGAGAGCGAAGAGAACCTTCCCGACGCCCCCGGGCCGCTGGACGTTGCCAACGTGATCTACACTTCGGGGAGCACCGGCAAGCCGAAAGGAGTCCGGGTTCCGCATCGAGGGATTGTGCGCCTGGTTTGCGGGACCGATTACTTGGAGATTGAGCCGGAGGATGCGGTGGCGCAGGCCTCGAGCATTTCGTTCGACGCGGCGAGTTGGGAGATTTGGGCGCCCCTGTTGAATGGGGCGCGCGTGGTGGGGTTTTCCAAGGAGGAATTGGTGGACGCGGATTTACTGGCGGAGGGCCTGCGGAAATATGGAGTCACGGCCGCCTTTTTCACGACCGCGCTGTTCAACCAACTGGCGGCCGAGGCGCCGGGGGTGTTCGCGAATCTGAAATGCGTCATTTTTGGGGGGGAGGCGTCGGATCCGAAGTCGGTCGCGGCGGTCCTGCAACAGGGCCCGCCCCGCCAATTGCTGCACGCTTATGGGCCAACGGAAACGAGCGTGTATGCGACGATCCACCGGGTGACGGAGGTGCCGGATGGGGCGAGCACGATTCCGATCGGCCGGCCGATCGCCAACAGCACGGCGTACATTGTCGAAAGCGGCGGGACGCTGGCCCCGATCGGGGTTCCGGGGGAATTGTGGCTGGGCGGGGACGGGGTGGCTCTCGGATATTTGGGCCGTCCCGAGCTCACAGCGGAGCGGTTCGTTCCAGACCGGTTTGGGCCGGATCCAAGCCAAAAACTTTACCGCAGTGGGGACCTGGCGCGGCTGCGTGAGGATGGGGCGATTGAATTCATCGGCCGGGCCGACTCGCAGGTGAAGCTTCGGGGTTTCCGGATTGAGCTGGGGGAGATCGAAGCGGCGCTGCTGACGCATCCGGCGGTGCGGAAGGCGGTGGTCCTCGCGCGTGAGGATTCGCCCGGCGGGAAACGGTTGGTGGCCTACATCGAATGCGAGCCGGAAAAAAACCCGGCCATCCCTGAGATCAAAGCGCTGCTCAAAAGGACGTTGCCTGATTTCATGATTCCGGCCGCGTTTGTGGCGATGGAAAAAATGCCGATGCTTCCCAATGGCAAGGTGGACCGGAAAGGGCTTCCTGCGCCCGAGTGGCACGGCAGCGAGCGGGCTTTTGAGGCGGCCGCGACCCCCCTTGAGCGGCAAATCAGCAAGATTTGGGAGCGCATCCTTGGGGTGCAGCCGATCGGGGTGACCGACAATTTCTTCGACCTCGGCGGGCATTCGTTGCTGGCCGTGAAATTGTTCGCGCAGCTGGATCAATCGTTTGGGCGGAAGCTGCCGTTGGCGAGCTTGTTCAAGGCGCCCACGATCCGGCAGTTGGCGGAGATCATCCGCGCGGACCCGAAGCCGCAGGCATGGTCCACCATTGTGGACATCCAGCCGCGCGGGGGGAAACGGCCGATATTTTGGGTCCACTCCTTGGGCGGGGACGGGGGAGGCGGTTTTTTTTATTACCGGAAGCTCGCTGAACTGCTGGGGCAGGACCAACCGTCCTTCGGCATTCGATCGCCGCAGGAGCCGTTTGACCGGATTGAAGCCATGGCGAGGCACTACATCCAGGCGATCAAGGAAAAACAGCCGCGTGGGCCGTATCAACTGGGGGGATTTTGTTTTGGTGGCTTGGTGGCGTTCGAGATGGCGCGCCAGTTGGAGGCGGCCGGGGAAGTGGTCGGGCTGCTCGCCATTCTTGAGAGCGGCCCGCCCAACTTGGACAAGACCCAGGTCACGGCGGGTTCGGCGCGATTCTCGATCGAGAATGTTTACGAGAATTTAAGGGACTTCGCGTCGCATCCCGCCAGTGAACAGGTGGCCATGCTGCGCCGGAAAGCGAAAAAGATCCGGGACCGGCTGGCCAGCCGCAGCGGCCAACCCAACCAACCGCCACCGGCCCTCAATGAAATGATCGACATGACGAAGTACCCCAAGGACTACGTCAAATACGCGGAGACGCACTGGAAGGCGCTGGAGAATTACAAGGCGGGCGGGTATCGGGGGACGATCCACCTATTCCGGGCGCGCAAACAGCCGCTGCGCTCGATGGATCCGTCGCTGGGGTGGAACCAGGTGGCGCCGGGACGAGTGCGCATCGCGGTGATTCCGGGCACGCATGAAAGCATGGTTCAGGAGCCGAATGTCCAGACCCTGGCCCAAAGAATCCGGGAGGCTATCGAGGAAGCGGCTGGAGCGGCGGCGGGATGACCGGCGGGGCGGCGGCGAGTTTCTCGGTTTTCTCGTTCAGCACGAGCCGGCGGAGCTGGCGGCCCGTGACCTGGCTGGCGCCGATGCCCGCGGCCACCACAAAGGTCAGCGGAACGGGCGCGCAGCCCATGAAAAACCCGGGCAGGAACAGGCCGTAGCCCACGGTCCGGATGAAGGCGGAGTTGGACGAGTTTTCGCGCAGGCCCATCCACATGCCGATGGCGGAGACCGAGGCGACGGCGGAAGCCAAACCGAACGAAAAATAGGCAAGCAACAGGAACGCCTCGAGGAGCGGCATCTGAGGGACAGCGAGCGCGGCGCAGGCCGCCGCCGCCACGAGCAGGATGGAGAGAGGGAGGATGAACTGTCGAAACAGGGCGGAAATTTGGCCGCTGATCAACCGCTGGTGGGGGAGCGGGGAGGAGGCCACGATTTCGAGGGCGCCCGACCGCCGGGCCTCGGCCAGGGAATGGGACGCCTGGGAAGCCAACCGCAGCAGCAGCAACAGTGACCCGAGGAACAGGGGAACCAACGCGATCGGCGCCTGGGCCCGGTTTCCACTCCCCGCCAAGCTGACCGCGACCGCCCCCACCGCGATCAAACCAAGATTGATGGCGGTGCGCTCCCGGGGCCCCATGCCATGGCGCATCGCCAGCCATTCGCCGGGGTTACGGTCGAGGAACTGGGCCCTCTGCGCCTCCGTCGCGACGCGGCGGCGGGGTTTAGCCGCTTTTTCGACGACGGGCTCGTCCATCCACCGGCGGGGAAGGAAAAATGACGCGCCCGCGAGGAGCAGGAGGCTCATGCCCGTGGTGACGAGGATCGACATCCAGAAATCGCCCGCGTTCACGCGGTAACCCGGGTCGGGAATGGTTTGGTTGGCGAGCCACGGGCTGAACCAGCCGACCGGTTGGAGGGGGCCGCGCGCCAGCAACGGCGGCGCAATCACGGCCACGAACAAGAGAATGATGGTGGTGCGACCCGTGTGCCCGGAGCCGCGGCTGACTGACGAGACGAACAGCCCGGCGGAAATGGAAAAGACCAGGACGATCCAAAACACCAGCGCGGCCCGGAGCACCTCGCCCATGGTGGTTCCGCCGAGCAGCAGGCCCACGGACAACACCGGCAGGAACGCCAGCAGGGGCTGAACGAGCGGAATCGCGATCGAGAAAAGTTTGCCGGCGATGATCTCCCGGGGGCGCAGGGCCGTCAGGAACAGGAGGCCGAGGGTCCCGTCCCGCTTTTCATCCGAGATGCTTCCGGCCGCCTGCCGGACTCCCTGGGCCAGGCAAATCCAGAACCACAGGAATGTCAGCACGTTGAAAATGGAGGAGAACGCCCCCGCGGCCGACGGACCGAAAAACGCCATTGAAACCGCGAGGAGAAATCCCACGATGGTCGTGCCCAACCGTGTCCGCAGCGCGCCTTTGCGCCGCGAAACGAGGCGCATTTCACGATGGAGGATGGAAAGCACGGTTTTGAGCCTAGACCGCCGAAATGAAGCCAGCCACCGGAAATGGACTAAAAACGAGCAGTTCCAAATCCAAAAAAGCGCGATTGGGGCGACCACTCATGAATCAAACAGATTCTGGTTTGGCCACGGGCAAGTCCGGGGCGACGTGGCGGAAGTTGGTCAAGTTGTAGCTGACTATCCTTTCGACCTTCAGGCGGCGGGCGATCTCCGCGTGGAGTGCGTCGTAAATGATTCCACCTTGGATGCCCCGTTGGCGCGCTTCGCGGATGACCTTCAAATAGTCCGCTTGCGAAAGCGCCTCGAAACGCATTTCGGCGGTGAGCGATTCGACCATCTGCGAGGCGGCGTCGTTGGGGATTTTGAAAGCGGCGGTCAAGGTGTTGAACGTTTCCGCCAAGGAATGACAACTGCTGATGGCTTCGGCATTGATGAGAATTTGGCACTCCTCGTGAAATGGATGGGCCGCCAGCAGGCCGCGAACCAAGATTCCGGTGTCGAGGTAAATCACAAGCGCGAGTCGCGGCGAGCTTTTTCGACGGCCTCCTCAACGTCAACGTCGGGGATTTTTCCGGTGTAAACCTTGAGTTTGCGTTTGCGGGAGATTTTTGCGGCGGGGGCCTGGACTGGACTCAAAAAAACGGCGCCGGCCCTGATGGAGACATCCAAAGGCTCACCGGGTTTGAGATTCAAGGCGCTGCGGATCTCTTTGGTCAGGACGATCCGGTGCGTGGAATCGGGCGTCACTTTCATGGGAGAACCCTGCCATGTCCAATGGGAATAACAATCCTCCACCACCAAAAAGTGAACCGCCGCGCCCGCGCCAAGATGCATGAGGGCCCGCCGTGAACAACCGGCTGTTGAGGGGGGAAAGTGGAGCCAAGTGTCGGGATTTGGACTGTAATCCAGCCTGTCTGAGTCAAAATATGCCCGCTTTCGTTGGTTACACAAGCGTAAACCAGACGTGCTCGCTCCTAACCCAACGCAGCCGTTTGGTGCCTGTTTTGGTGCCGAACAGAAGAGGATGCCCCAGAGTTTAACTTAGAGATTTCCCCAAGCCACCTTGATTCGTTAATCGGTGATGGAGGCTCCGGCGCGCATGCAGTCCGCGCGGCACCTGCTGTTCAAGGTGGAGAGCGACATCGACCACATCGCGCGCCCGCCCAGCCAAATTTCACTCTCCGCTTAAAAATACACCAAAGCCACTTGACAACATCTCATAAACCACTAAATTGCCTACGACAGGCCGACCAAGCCCGTTCCAACGCCCCCGGCGAACCGGAACGTAAAACCGAAAGCACAAACGCCCAACGTTGACTGAATCCGGTTGCCTCCCAAATCAGGAGACAACCCGCTTCAACCAACCTCGGCCCCCGCCCAACCGCGAGGACCTCCAAGCGCCACCCTTTCCCGGCAACCCTCGGCCCGCCAAAACCAGGACCGCGCCCAACCCGCGCCGCCCCAACCAAAAGGACCGCCATGACCCAGCGCCAGCCAATCGCCGCCCAACTGAACTCCCGCCCCCCGCACCGGTCCACCGCCTCGTCGACCCGATTCACCCCATCCCTCCCGTCGTTTGGCTCCACCAAAGCCGCACTCCTCCAAAAAGCC
>CAZSXX010000097.1:0-9980 GCA_964611245.1 uncultured Verrucomicrobiota bacterium
AGCTTCACCCCAATAGAATCCCCCGCCCGCCTCCCGCGCCATCCCACCACAAACTGGTCGCTCCCCGTCCCCAAAAAATCCCCCACCGCCACCGCGTGCCCATCCACCAGCGACTCATCCAAAACCGTCCGCTTCCAAAGCCCTTTCTCCGCCCCCGGCGTGTAAACCACCGCGTTGTTCCCATGCATCGGCTCCACCGTCGCGAGGAACCGCCTTCCATCCGCCAGCTTTCCGTTCCGCATCTCCCCCGCCCCGGCGAACCCCTGCTCCCCGGCCCGCGCCAGCTCGGTCTTCGTCCAACCCCCATCCTTCCCGTCAAACAGGAAAATCCCCTCCTTTCCCCCGATCAACAACTCCTCCGCCCCGTCCCCGTCCCACTGCGTCACAGTGAAATTGTGCGAGAGGTGCAAATCCTCGTTGATCAACGTCCGCTTCCACTCCGTTTTCACATCCCCCGGCACATGGTAAAACTCATGCTTCACCCCCGCGCCCTCCCCATTTTTGTTCCCCCGCCCATGCAGCGGAACGCTCACCAAACCGAACTTCCCATCCACCCCGCGCGCCCACCGAATCCGGTGCACCGTCGGCTCATGGTGCAGCGCCACCGGCTCCCACCGCTTTGTCCGGTCCTTCGGCGCCACCAAGTAAAAGAGCGCCCCGCTGTTCACCGTGTCCCCCGGGTTCCATCCCGCCCCCGCCGCCACCTCCGCCTTCCCGTCCCCATCGATGTCCGCCGCCGCGATGCACACATGGTCCAGCGCCGTCAACTCCTCCGCCATCACATGCTTCGCCCAAGTTGGATTCTCGTACCAAACGATCAAATTCTTGTCCGCCAAAAGGATGTCCTGCTTTCCGTCCCCATTCACATCCGCGATCGCCAGCCCATACCCAATCTCCACCTTCGCGTCGACCACCTCCCCGCGGAAAACCGCCTCCTCCGCGGCGAACAAGGGGACGCTTGCGACCAACACCGCTGTCAGCATTTGAATCTTCATGGCGAGCCCGCACGCTACCCCTCCCCGCCCCCTTTGACAACCCGCCTTTCTCCCCCCACACACTCCCCGCTATACAAGATCACCCTGCCGCTGAAGGTCCTTGGTGGGAGCCTCAAAGCGAGAGTTTTCGCTACTTGACGGATTCCAGCCCCCCGCTCACGTTCTTTCCCAGCACCGCCCTTATGCGCCCCTTCCGAAAGCCCCAAACCGGATTCACCCTCATTGAACTCCTGGTTGTCATCGCCATCATTGCCATCCTCGCCAGCCTTATTCTCCCCGCCCTCGCCAAAGGCAAGGCGCAGGCCCACCGCATCCAATGCGTCAACAACGTCAAGCAGCTCTCCACCACCTGGTTCCTCTACACCGGCGACCACAACGATAACTTCGCCCACAATGGCCAGGGCGAGCTCAACAACGCCACCTGGGTCCAGGGCAGCTTCGCCACCATCCCCGCAGACGCCACCAACTATCAGCTCATCATCAGCCCCCGCTATTCCCTTTTCGCGTCGTACATCAAGGACATCCGCGTCTACAAATGCCCCTCCGACCGCATCGCCGGCACCGGCAAAGGCAGCGTCGAGCATCCCCGCGTCCGCAGCTACGGCATGAACGCCTATGTCGGCCATCGCGGCGGAACCTTCCAGGACGTACCCGACACCAGCCGCTACCTGGTCTTCCGCAAAACTTCCGAAATCAGAAAAATCGCCGCCTCCGGCCTCCTCGTCCTCGTCGACATGAACCCCGAAAGCATCTGCCGTCCCATGTTCGGCACCTTCATGGATCGTGAAGTCATCTGCCACTACCCAGCCAACCACCACAACCGCGGCGCCAACCTCTCCTTCGCCGACGGCCATGTCGAAACCCACCGCTGGCGCGACAACATGGCCAACCCCTCCCGCGCCCTCCGCTGGCATGTCCACAACGAGCCCGCCCCACGCTCCAAGGATCTCAAATGGGTCCAGGAGCGCACCACCGCCCTCCGCAGATGACCCCCTGGCCGGGGCCTCCATTATTTCCATTTCGGGAACTCTCCGCATTGCCGCCCGCGCGAGTTTCTTTCAACCTATGCTCGTTCCCAGTTTGCCCGGCTTGAAAATGGAATCGCAGGAGCGCTGCGCGGGCGCGGGAAGGAGTTCCAGATGCTGACACGATCAACCTTGCCACAACGGAAACCGGGCCACCCGATTTTGGGCGCCCTGCTGCGGCGGCGCTGGAATCCCGGCCCATCCACCCTCTTCGTCGTCGCGCGGATCGGCGACGAACTGCTGATGGCGGGCGGCGCCTTGATGGACCTGCCCGGCGCGCGCTTCCTTTCCGCCACCGACGGCTTCCGCGAAAACTTGGCCGACTCTGGCGATAACTGTTTCGTCGACCGCTCCGATTGCGCCCGGGCCCTGCGCCGCGAATATCTCAACGCCCTGGCCCATGCGGGCTGGTCCGCGCCCCAGTTCACGCTGCTGGAATTCACCACGGGCGAAATCTCGGGCAAGCTCCCGATTCTAGCCGCGCGCTTGGCGGCCGCCTTCCGCGAATTGCAGCCCGAAACAGTCATCACCCATCCCTGCGAGGGAATCGATCCCGCCCAGGATTCCATCGCCTTCGCGGTCCAGGCTGCGTGCGACCTGCTGGAGAGGGACGGTCGACCGGCGCCGGTTCGAATCGAAGCGGCCGGAATCCCGGGCGCCAACGGCCATTCAGCCACCGGCCAATTTCTCGCCCCATCCGCAACCGAATCGATGTCCGTCCAACTCGACGCGGAGCGCCAGGCGTTCAAGCGGCGCCTGCTCGATTCGGTGCCCATTCTCCGCCCGAGGCTCCGCTGCGCTTCGCTCGAACGGGAGAGCTTCCGCATCGCCCCGCGCTATGATTTCCAGGCCGCCCCGCCCTTGGGCGAGCTCACGCCGGACCCGGATGCGGGCTGCGGCCGCGCCCTCGCCCGGCGCTGGCGGCGCGCCACCTCGCACGCCCTTCGCGCGCTCGGCTTGGCCTCCGAGTAGCGTCACTCCTCCGTCGCCGTCAATTTCGCGATCACGTTGAAATCCTCCAGGGTCGTCGTGTCCCCCTTGATCTCCCCGCCCGCCGCGATCTGCTTCAACAGGCGCCGCATGATCTTCCCCGACCTCGTCTTCGGCAGCGCCTCCGCGAACCGGATGTCATCCGGCTTCGCCACCGGCCCAATCTCCTTCGCCACCTGTCGGCGCAGTTCATCCCGCAGCGATTCGTTGTGCTGGATCCCGGTCTTCACCGTCACAAACGCCACCAGAGCCTGCCCCTTCAAGTCGTCCGGACGCCCCACCACCGCCGCCTCCGCCACGGACGGATGGCTCACCAGCGCGCTCTCCACCTCCGCCGTCCCAATCCGGTGCCCCGCCACGTTCAGCACGTCGTCGATCCGGCCCACAATCCAAAAATACCCATCCTTGTCTTGCCGACACCCATCCCCCGTGAAATAGCTCCCCTTCACCTCCGTCCAATAAACCTCCTTGTACCGCTTCGGGTCGCCCCACAGCCCCCGCAGCATGCTCGGCCACGGCTTGCGGATGACGAGTTTCCCTCCCGACCCCTTCGGGACCGGGTTTCCCTTGTCGTCCACCACTTCCGGCACAATCCCAAAAAATGGCAAGGTCGCCGTCCCCGGCTTCGTCGGCGTCGCCCCCGGCAGCGGCGTGATCATGATCCCCCCCGTCTCCGTCTGCCACCACGTGTCCACAATCGGGCATCGCTTCCCGCCGATCACCTCGTGGTACCAAATCCACGCCTCCGGGTTGATCGGCTCCCCCACCGTCCCCAGCAGCCGCAGCGAGCGCAAATCATGCTTCTTCGGCCATTCCACCCCCCACTTCATGAACGCCCGGATCGCCGTCGGCGCCGTGTACAGAATCGTCACCCCATACTTCGCCACAATCCTCCAAAACCGGTCCGGCTCCGGAAAATTCGGCGCCCCCTCGTACATCAGGCTCGTCGCCCCGTTCGCCAGCGGCCCATACACCACATAACTGTGCCCCGTCACCCATCCCACATCCGCCGTGCACCAATAAACATCCGTCTCCTTCAGATCGAAGACATACCTGGACGTCATCGTCGCCCCCAGCAAATACCCCGCCGTCGTGTGCAAAATCCCCTTCGGCTTCCCCGTCGAGCCGCTCGTGTAGAGGATGAACAAGTTCGCCTCGCTTTCCATTTTCTCCGCCGGGCAGTTCGCGTCCACATACTCCAATTCGCGGTGCCACCACACATCGCGCCCCGCTTCGATGTGCACCGGGTTCTCCGCCCGCCGGTGCACAATCACCTTCTCGATCGTCTTCGCCAGCCGCTCCCCCTCCGCGTTCTTGATCGCCAGCGCGTCATCCACATTCTTTTTCAACGGCACAATCGCCCCACGCCGGAACCCCCCGTCCGCCGTGATCACCATCCGCGCCTGGCAGTCGAATATTCGGTCCGCCACCGACTGCGCGCTGAACCCCCCGAACACCACCGAATGCACCGCCCCAATCCGCGCGCACGCCAGCATCGCGATCGCCGCCTCCGGGATCATCGGCAGGTAAATGATGATCCGGTCCCCCTTCTTGATCCCGTGCCGCTTCAGCACATTCGCGAACAGGCACACCTCCCGGTGCAACTGCTGGTAGGTCAGCGTCCGCTCCTCCCCCGCCTTCCCGGGCGCCGCCGGCTCCCCTTCCCAAATGATCGCCGCCTTGTTCGCCGTCGGCGTGTTCAAATGCCGGTCCAGGCAGTTGAAGCTCACGTTCAGCGTCCCACCCACAAACCATTTCGCGTAAGGCTCCTTCCACTGCAGCGTCTTCTTGAACGGCTTGAACCACGTCAACTCATTCTTCGCCTGCGCCGCCCAAAACCGCTCCGGATCCTTCACCGAGGCCTTGTACATCTTTTTGTACTCCGCCAGCGACTTCACATGGGCCCCCGCCGAAAACTCCTTCGCCGGCGGGAACACCCTCTCCTCGTGCATCATCGACGTGATGTTCTTCGTCGCGGGCGCCGCGCTTGGCGCGGCCGGGGCTTTCTTCTTTTTCGTCATAGGAAAATCGCCGCCATCTTAGAACCCACCCCCGCCGAGTCAATCCGGACCGCATTTTACGAATTCCATTTTCTCCGCGCTTGTTGCGCCGCCATGCCTGAGCTATCATGCAGGTATGTCGATGGACCGCGTCGGTCCCAAGGCCAGGGCGGCGGCCCGGAAACCGCCGATAGGCCTCCGCCGCTGGACAAGATCGATCCGAAATGACGCTCACCATTCCTGACGCAGTCGCCGAAAGGTTCGGGAAAACTCCCGAGGAGGCCACACGCCACCTTCTCGAAAGCGCCGCCATTGAGGCCTTCCGCTCCCATCGCCTTTCCCGTGGCCAAGTTCGCGGCATGTTGGGCCTCTCTTGGCAGCAAACAGAAACGTTCCTCGCCCAACATGGCTGCCCGCGCCATTACTCTGCCGCGGATCTCGACGAAGACCGGGCCACCCTCGACAGCCTCCCCAAACGATGATCGTTGTCGTTGCGGACACCAGCCCAGTCAACTACTTCGTTCAGTTTGGCGAAATCGATCTGCTGCCAAAACTGTTCGACCAAGTTGTCATTCCACGCGCCGTCCACCGTGAACTTCAGGATCCCTCCACATCCCTTCCCGTTCGGAATTGGGCTTCACAACTGCCTCGTTGGGCGATCGCACGCGAAGCTTCCAAAATTGAGCCTCTCTCGCTTGACCCCGGAGAAACCGAAGCGATAGTCCTCGCGAAGGAACTCGGCGCTTTCGCAATCATACTCGACGATGGCCCCGCGCGGCTCGCCGCCCGCGTCAAAGGCCTACGAATCACTGGCACGATTGGCATATTGGAAAGGACCGCCGCTGAATCTTGGATTATCCTTCCCGACGTGATTGAAAAACTCCGCGCCACCACGTTCCACGCTTCCCGTGCCCTCCTTGATGCCGCACTCGCCCGCGACGCCGCGCGCCGAAATTCGAATCCCTGACCAAAGTCGCCCGTTTGCCATCGCCGCATCCCCGTCGGCCCTTCACACAACGCCAAGCGAATGCATCGAACAACCCTCGGCGGTCGTCGATTCATCGGTGGCCATTCCCTCCGCGCCTTTGACAAGGGCCCCCGGAACGATATTCTGCCTCCGGAGCGGGGTGGTCCCAAATTATGAGCGAAGCAGTTCCCAGCAGTTCGAATCTGGCCTTTGTCGAAGGCCTTTACGCCGATTTTTTGCGCGACCCAAACGCGGTCCCCGCCGATTGGCAGGCCTATTTCCGCGAACTCTCCAACGGCGATCCCCACCCCGCGCCCGCCGCCCCGGACTTCCGCCCCCACAGCATTTTCAACCCCCCGGCCCCCACTCAATCCGGCGACGCCCACGAACTCTGGCACGAGCAGGCCGGCCACCTTCAGGACCGCGTCGACCAACTCGTCCGCGCCTACCGCGTCGGCGGCCATAAAATCGCCCAGGTCGACCCCCTCGGCTTCCCCCGCACCGGCCCCGCCAACCTCGACCCCCTCTACTTCGGCTTCACCGAGGCCGACATGGACCGCCGGTTCTCCTGCGAAACGCTCACCGGCCCCGACACCATGACCCTGCGCGAAATGCTCGGCAAGCTGCGCAACACCTATTGCCGCAGCATCGGCGTCGAGTACATGCACATCGACGAGCGCCCCATCCGCAAATGGATGCAGGAGCGCATGGAAGGCTGCGAAAACCACCTCAAGCTCGCCCGCAAGGAGCAGCTCCGCATCCTCACCCGCCTCACCGACGCCGTCACCTTCGAGGAGTTCATCCGCAAGAAATTCATCGGCGCCAAGAGCTTCTCCCTCGAGGGCTCCGAAAGCCTCATACCCCTGCTTGACCTCGCCATCGAAAAAGCCGGCGACCAGGGCATCCTCGAGCTCGTCATCGGCATGGCCCACCGCGGCCGCCTCAACGTCCTCTGCAACATCATGGGCAAGAGCCCCGGCGAAATCTTCCGCGAATTCGCCGACTCCGCCCCCGTCCAGGACTCCCTCGGCGGCGACGTCAAATACCACAAGGGCTACAGCAACGACTGGAAAACCTCCTCCAAAAAAACGGTCCACATCTCCCTCTGCTTCAACCCCAGCCACCTCGAATTCGTCAACCCCGTCGTCCTCGGCCGCGCCCGCTCCAAGCAGGACCGCACCGGCGACCTCGACCGCAAAAAAGGCCTCGCCATCCTCATCCATGGCGACGCCGCCTTCGCCGGCCAGGGCGTCGTCCAGGAAATCCTCAACCTCAGCAACCTCCCCGGCTACACCGTCGGCGGCGCCCTCCACATCATCGTCAACAACCAGATCGGCTTCACCACCCGCCCCAACGAAGGCCGCTCCAGCGCCTACGCCAGCGACGTCGCCAAGATGCTTTCCATCCCCATCTTCCACGTCAACGGCGAGGACCCCGAAGCCGTTGCCCAAGTCGTCCAGCTTGCCCTCGATTTCCGCGCCGAATTCAAGCGCGACGTCGTCATCGACATGTACGGCTACCGCCGCCTCGGCCACAACGAAACCGATGAGCCCGCCTTCACCCAGCCCCTCCTCTACAAAGCCATCGAACAGCGCAAACCTGTCCGCGAAGGTTACCTCGACCATCTCCTCAAGCTCGGCGGCATCACCTCCAAGGACGCCAACCGCATCGCCGAAGCCCGCCAGGAACATTTCGAAAAGGAGCTCTCCCAGTCCAAGGAGCCCGGCTACCAGCCCCCCACCCCATTGCCCCGCGGCACTTGGGTCGGCTATCTCGGCGGCGAAGATCAGGCCGTTCCTGAAGTGGACACCGGCTTCCCACGCGAACGCCTCTCCCATCTCCTCGCCCTCCAGGCCACCCTCCCCGCCGATTTCCATCCCCATCCCAAAATCGAGCGCTTCCTCGCCAACCGCCTCAAAATGGCCCGGGGCGAACAGCCCCTCGATTGGTCCGCCGCCGAAGCCCTCGCCTTCGCCTCCCTCGCCGTCGAGAACCACCGCGTCCGCCTCAGCGGCCAGGATGTTGGCCGCGGCACCTTCAGCCATCGCCACGCCATCCTCCACGATTTCGAGGACGGCCGCCGCCACATCCCCCTCCAGCGCCTCGATCCCAAACAGGCCCCGGTTGAGATTTACAACTCGCCCCTCTCCGAAATCGGCGTCCTCGGCTTCGAATACGGCTACAGCCTCGACGCCCCTTCCGGCCTCATCTGCTGGGAGGCGCAATTCGGAGATTTCTGGAACGTCGCCCAAGTCATCGTCGACCAATTCATCGCCAGCGCCGAAGACAAATGGCGCCGGCTGAGCGGCGTGACCCTCCTCCTCCCCCACGGCTTCGAAGGCCAGGGCCCCGAACATTCCAGCGCCCGCCTCGAGCGCTTCCTCAGCCTCGCCGCGGAGGACAACATCCAGGTGGCCTACCCCAGCACCCCAGCCCAATATTACCATTTGCTTCGGCGTCAGGTTCTGCGGCCGTTCCGCAAGCCATTGATTGTGATGACGCCGAAGAGCCTCCTTCGCCACCCAGAAGTCGTCTCCCCGCTCGACGACTTTGCCTCCGGCCGCTTCCAGCGCGTCCTGCCCGACGCCACCCCCGGCCTGGAGCCCGCCAACGTCAAAAAAATCCTCCTTTGCACGGGCAAGATTTACTACGAGCTCCGCGCCCAGCGCGCGGCCCTCAAGCGCCAGGACGTCGCCATCATCCGCCTCGAGCAGCTTTATCCGCTCAACCGCGAACTCCTCCACGAAACACTCAGCCCCTTCCCGGACGGAACCCCCGTCTCCTGGGTCCAGGAGGAGCCCGAAAACATGGGCGCATGGCGTTTCCTGCTCGTCAATTTTGGCCCCCGCTTCCTCGGCCGCCATCCATTCTCCAACGTCTCCCGGCCCGCCTCCGCCAGCCCCGCCACCGGCTCCTCCGCCACCCATAAAGCCGAGCAGGAGCGGCTCATGAACCAAGCTTTCCAGGATATTTAACCATGCAAACCGAAATCAAGGTCCCCTCCCTCGGCGAATCCATCACCGAAGTCGACATCGGCGCCTGGCTCAAGAACGAAGGCGACTCCGTCGCCAAGGATGAAAATCTGGTCAGCATCGAAAGCGAAAAGGCCACCCTCGAGCTTCCCTCCCCCGGCGCCGGGGTCCTCACCAAAATCCTCAAAGCCAAAGGACAGCCCGCCACCGTCGGCGAAACAATCGCCATCCTCGATTCCTCCGCCGCCAGCCCCAAAAAGGAATCCGCCAAGCCGACGGAATCCAAACCCGCTCCGGAGTCCAAGCCCGCGGCCGCCGCCAAACAAGCTCCGGAAACGAAATCCGACTCCCCGGAGGCCAAGCCCGACGCGGAGCCCCATGTCATGCCCGCGGCCGAACGTCTCCTGGCCGAGCACAAACTCCGCCCCGACCAAGTCACCGGCACTGGCCCCGGCGGACGCATCCTCAAAGAGGACGTCGCCCGCCACGCGGAAACCAAAGTCACCGTCCAGGCGCCCCCGGACCACTCCGCCGCCCCACCCCCCCGACCCCCCCCCCACCCCAAGGCCGCCCCCCCCCCCCCCCCAACACCCCCCCACCACGGAGTAGGGCCCCAGTCCCCCCTCCGCCGCACCGTCGCCGCCCGCCTCCTCGAGGCCCAAAAAACCACCGCCTCCCTAACCACCTTCAACGAGGTCGACCTCTCCGAGGTCATGGCCCTCCGCAAACAATTCCAGGACGCCTTCACCGCCAAATACACCGTCAAGCTCGGCTTCATGTCGTTCTTCGTCAAAGCCGCCATCGACGCCCTCAAGGCCGTCCCCCAGGTCAACGCCGAAATCCGCGGCAACGACATCGTTTACCACCGCTATTTCGACATCGGCGTCGCCATTGGCGGCGGCAAAGGCCTCGTCGTCCCCGTCCTCCGCAACGCCGAGCGCCTCAGCTTCTCGGAGATCGAGCTCGCCATCGTCGAGCTCGCCCGCCGCGCCAAGGACAACAAGCTCTCCATGGAGGACCTCCAGGGCGGC
>CAZSXX010000097.1:9990-12760 GCA_964611245.1 uncultured Verrucomicrobiota bacterium
ACCATCAGCAACGGCGGCGTTTACGGCTCCCTCCTCTCCACCCCCATCCTCAACCCGCCCCAAAGCGGCATCCTCGGCATGCACACCATTCAGGACCGCCCCGTCGTCCGCGAGGGCCAGATCGTCATCCGTCCCATCATGAACCTCGCCCTCACCTACGACCACCGCATCGTCGACGGCCGCGAAGCCGTCACCTTCCTCAAGCGCGTCAAGGAGGCCCTTGAGACCCCCGCCCGCATGCTTCTGGAGGTCTAAAAAAACTGCGCCACAAACTGCTCCGTCGGAGCCTCGATCCGGATTCGCCTCCGCAAAAACGGATCCTTGTACTCCAACCCCACCGCGCGCAGGCCCATCAACGCCGTCCGCCGCGACCGGTCCTCCCGCGTCCCATACATCGTGTCGCCCACGATCGGCAGCCCCGCTTCCATTAAATGCAGTCGGATCTGGTGCGTCCTCCCCGTCACCGGCCGGGCTTCGATCAACGCCAGCCCGTTTTTCCGCTCCAAAACCTTGAAATGCGTCTCCGCCGGCTTCCCCTCCTTCAGGTCCACCCGATGCCGTCCATGGTCCGTCGGCTCCGGCCCCAGGCTCGCCGTGCAAACCCACTCGTCGGACTTCGGCTCCCCCCGCGCCACCGCCAAATAACGCTTCATCATCGTCCGCGCCTCGAACATCTCGCTGTACGTCTTCAACGCCCCCGGGCTCTTCGCGAACAGCAGGATTCCGCTCGTCTCCGCGTCCAGCCGATGGACATATTTCAAGTACTTCAAGCTCCGCGACCTCGCCCAATATTCCCCGCCCAGGATCGACGACGAAATCGCCAATTGCAGGTTCCGCCCCGTCCGGTCCCAGTTGTACGGCACCAGCATCCACCCCACCGGCTTGTCGATCGCCATCACCGACCGGTCCTCATAAAGAATCGGGATCGCCACTTCATCCGCCAGTTCAATGCACTTGGGCCGCGCCATCCCCCAACCTTACCCGTTTCAATCGCCCATCCCAAGCCTTTCCCTCCTCCCCGCTTCCCCCTCCAAAATCTTCCTGCCGGATCTTTGAACACTTTTCCAGGTTCATCCGTCTTATGTTTTGTAGTTGGAAGTTGGGTGGAGACAGCGGGGCTGCTCCAGAATCCCATCCGGCTCGTCAGTGCCGGAGCGGACGTTACGTTTGGTTGTTTGGGTTGATGCGGGCGCCCTCCAGGCGCCCGCATTAATGTTTTTCCGCCGCCAACAACCGCTCCAGGAACGCCCCCAGCGCCTGCGCCGCCGTGATCGTCTGGCTTTGGAACCTCAGCAGATCCGCGATCTTCCGCGGCGACAACAGCAACCGCGCCGCCAGTCGCGCGAAATCAATCCGGTGGTCCGGCGTCAGCAACCGGTTGAAATCCAGCGGCAAATTCTGGTGCGCCGTGTCGGAAATCGTCCGGATCGTCGCGCTCGGGATTCCCTGCCGCCGCGCCATTTCCCGGATCGTGTCCGACTCCATCTCCACCGCGTCCGCCCCCGTGAATTGCCACAGCTTGTGCTTCTCGTTCGAGGTGATGGCCACCCGGTTCGCGCATTCAAATTTCGCCAGTTTCCCGTCCGACGCCAGCAACGCCTGCTCCCACGGGCACCCGTCATCCATCTCGTACACGATCGCCCCCAGCCCCAGCGTCGGGTTCAATCCCCCCGCGAACCCGCACGTCAGGATTCCCGACGGCTTGGTCGCCGCCAAATATTTGTCCAGCGCCGCGAACGCGTTCCGCCGCCCCATCCCCGTCACCAAAACGCGCGCCCCCGTTGGCGGCTTGAAAAACTTCGCCTCCTCCTTGACGGCGAAACACACCAGCAACGGCCCGCTCTCAGGTGGCTTGGATTCGGGCATGGCTTACTTGGCCGCCGCCAGCGCCGCCTCCGGCGTCCGCCCCAGCTTCCCCTGCCGCAGCTTCCGGAACGTCGCCATCGCCAGCAACGGCCACGCGTTCCGGTACATGTCGTACTTCAAGTAAAACACCTTCGGGAATCCCGTCCCCGTGATCTCATCCTCCGTCCACGACCCGTCCGAATTCTGCGTGTCGATCAAATACCGGATTCCCCGCGTCAAGCTCGGCCGGTCCGGATCCCCAAACGCGCACAGCCCCATCACCGCCCACGCCGTCTGCGACGCCGTGCTCGGCCCCTGTCCTTTGAACACCGGGTCGTCATACGTGTTGCACCGCTCGCCCCACCCGCCATCCTCATGCTGGACCGACTCCAGCCACCGTCCCCCTCTTTGCAGCCACTCCTCCCGCATGTCCACCCCCAGCGCCTGCAACCCCCGCAGCACCTGCCACGTCCCATAGATGTAATTCACCCCCCACCGCCCATACCACGACCCGTCCTCCTCCTGGCAATTCCTCACGAACTGCAGCGCCTTCTGCACCTGCGGATGCTCCACCGAATACCCCTCGTTCCCCAGCAACTCCAAAATCCGCGCCGTGATGTCCGCGCACTCCGGATCCAGCATCGCGATGAGGTCCGCGAACGGCACCTTCTCCAAAATCCCCTTCGTGCAGTCCTTGTCGAACGCCGCCCAGCCCCCGTCCTTGCATTGGAACGTCATCATCCACCGGATCGCCCGCTGCACGCACTCATCCCGCCGCTGCCGGTCCGCGCTCGGGATCAACCGCAGCGCCAGCAACACCATCGCCGTGTCGTCCACATCCGGGTTCCACTTGTTCTCAAACTCGAACACCCACCCGCTCGGCTCCACGTCCACCGGGTTCTTGTACTTCCAATCCCCACGGAAC
>CAZSXX010000098.1:0-12697 GCA_964611245.1 uncultured Verrucomicrobiota bacterium
TCCGTTGACGCCGCCAGTCTTACGGACCGGAGCGATAGAACTTGTTGCCGGAGGTCGCCGGAACAGTGACCGAGCCGGTGCCCGGGACGACGGTGTAGACTCCGTCCACGGTGTCCGAGGAATAGAGGCGGCCGGTGAAGGTGATCACCACGCCGGTCTGATTCTTCGCGATGCTGATGGTCGGGGTGGGCCCGCCGCCGACGCGTCCGGAGAAGGCCTTGAGGGCCGCCGGATTCTCGCGGTCGTTGAGAAGGATCTTCTCGCCGGTGGAGGTGACGCTGAACCATTCGAGGTTGGCGCCGCCGCCGCCCTCGAACCAAACGGTGCGGAGGGGATAGACGCCGGGGGCGGGGACGACGACCGGGAAGATCGTGTCGGACGCGCCACGGCCCGAGTTGAACTGGCCCAGGAGCGGAGTCGAATCCGGGGTGATGGAAACCATCACGTTCTCGGCGAGAGCCGCCTTGAGGATCGCCGCGTGCGGCTTGGAGATCATGACGGCCGGGAAGTCGATCCCGCCGCCCATGACCACGGGGAAGTGCCCCTCGGCGCTGCCGACGTCACGGCTGTTGGCGATGATGACCGCGATCGCGCCTGCGTCCTTGGCCAATTGGGCCTTGAGGGCGAAGGTGCAGACCGCGCGGTCAATCAGGGCAATGTTGCCGCGGATTGCGTCCGGGTTGGTCAACGGCGTGCAGCCGTCCGCCGGGGTGGCGTAAACGAGCTTGCCGGTGATCGGAGCTGAGATCCTCGGGAAGGAGGTGCCATCAACACCGGGGAGAACAGCGGCATAGGAGCCCGCGACACTGGCCGGGGAGCTGACCTTCACTGCGCCGTTGTTGGCCGGGGGTTGATCGGAGCCGGTGACGGCGAACCCGTCATCGCTGTTGACGCCCATGTAGTAAACGCCCGCCGTCGGGAATTCGACATAGGTGACCAACTCACCCGCGATGGAGTCGGTGTTGTGGGAGGCCGTGCCGAGGCCCGGAATGCCCGGGATCGGTTCGTCCGTGCGGGAAGGATCGTTCGCGGAAGTGAAGCTGCCGGCCTCCGCGAAGGTGCCGTTTGCGCCCATTTCCTGGTTCCAGTTGATGAACGTTTCGATCGTCCAGATGCCCCCTTCGGAGCCAGTGGGATCCACGACGTTGGGGGCCACGGCGCCAGCAAGCTGCTGTTCCGCGCGGGAAACATGGTTGTTCAAGGCATTGGAGCCCGTTTGGTCAACTTGGTGAACGCGGGCTTTGAAGCCGCTGCCGGTGCCGGACCCAAGGGCGGTGCCGCCCGAGAGGATGAAGCCGTTCAATTGGGCAGGATCCATCGCCGCCGCCAAGAATCGGCCGGGAATCGGAGGCAATTCATTGGCGGGGGTGAAGTCGCTTTCCAGGCGCCACGCGACGCGGCCGTAGTCGCCGCCGCCGCCTTCTTTGAAGGCGTAGACGACGTAATATTTCTGGCCCGCGACCAAGGAGATCGGCTCGGAAGTGCGGGGATGGTCGCCCGGTTCCGAGAAGGCGTTGCAGCATCCGGGCTCAAAGGCGATCGGATTTGCGGAGAGGTTGGCAACGCTGTCATCCGTGCTCAGCCAAAGGGCTGACGAGTCGTCGCTGTTAAGGAAGAAACGGTAGTCACCGGTTTCCTGCGGGATGATAAAGCCGCTCATGCGGGCGCCGAAGTTGTCGCCAAGGGCGTCGCCGCTGTTGAAGTTCGCCAACAGCATGGTCAGGTCGGGGCTGCCCGGATACTTCGCGCTGTTGAGGAGGTCGTTGACGGCGGTGCCGCCGGGGCCCCAGTAGGCTTCGAATTTGAGCACGCCGACCTGGATGGCCTTGGCGACAAACTGGGCGGTGTTGGCCACCGGGTCCACGTTGTTGCCAGCGCTGTCTTTCACGTTGGAAACCGTGACCGTGTAGGTTGTGCCCGCAGTTTGCTGCGAGGTGGTGAGAATCACGGTGGAGTCACCTTTGAGGGTCGCGGCGGAAACCGTGAGGCCTGCGATCGTGTAATTGCCGGCCGTCGTTGCGCCCGAGGCGATCAATGCCTCGGAGAAGGTGAGCGTGACGGACTTTTGATTTTCGCCGCCCACCGCCGAGACCACTTGGGGAGGGGTGCTGTCGATGATGACGGTCAGGGTCGCCTCGGCGCTGGGAACTTCCGCGCCGGGAACGCGGGCGAGGACGCGATAGACCGCGCCGTCGTCCGTGCTTTGTTTCAGGACGGGGGTTTGGTAACTCGTGCCCGTCGCGCCGGGAATGTCAGAGAAGCTTCCGGCGCCAGCGGCTTTACGCTGCCATTGGAAGGTGAGGGGGGCCGGAGAGCCGGTGGCCGCCGCGGTGAAGGTGGTGCGGGTGTTCTCCGCCGCAGTCCGTGTGGAAGGGCTCTGCGAGAAGTTGATCGAAGCGGCGTCGGGATTGGCATAGGTGGCCAAGAAACTGCCGGGGATCGGCTCGAGGGCCGAGGCCGGGGTCGTGTCGCCCTCCAGGCGCCAAGCGATTCGGATATAATCACCGCCGCCGCCTTCCTTCACGAAGGCCTGCACGGCATACGCGGTGCCCGCGACGAGCGAGATCGGCTCGGAGGTGCGGGTGTGGCCGGTCGGCTCAGAGAAATTGTTGCAGCAGCCGGGCTCCGTGGCGATCACGACCAGGTTGTCGCGGCTGGAGTCGGTGCTGAGGGCCAGTTCGCCGCCGTCATCGCTGTGGATGAAGAAGCGGTAGTCGCCGGAAACCGCGGGGATCAAGAACCCGGAGATGCGGGCGCCGTAGTTTTCGTGCGAATCATCGGGGAAGATGGTGCGGCTGTTGAACGCCGTGATGAAACCGGAGGTGTCCGGCGGGTCCAAGAGGTAGTGCTCCGAATCCAAGAGGTTCTGCACTGCGACGCCACCGATGTTGGCCCAATGTTCGAACTTGAGGAACCCGCGGCTGAGGACAAACGCGCGGAAATTCGCCGTCGAGTTGGCATCAATCGTGTTCGGGGTGGCCGCGGTGTCGACCATGTTGTTGACCGTCAGTGTGTACTGCGTGCCAGCGGTTTGGGGGCTGGTGAGCAGACGGACGGAGCGGTCGTTGATCGGCTCGAGAGTGAAAGTCAACCCGCCGGAAAGGGCATAATTGCCGCTGGCGTTGAGCGTCTCGGGCGTGATCGGCTCCGAGAACGTGACGACCACTTCATTGAGGGACTCTGTTCCCCGAACGGAGGCGAGTGTCGGCTTGGTTGTGTCAGAGGTCACCGTCAAGACCGCATCCGCTGAGGTCGCGGTGCCTGCGGCATTGGTGACGCGGACCTTGAACGCCGCGCCGTTGGCGCTGGTGCCAGCGTTTGCCAAGGTGTAAACGGGGCTGGTCGCCTCCGCAATTTCCACGTTGTTGCTCAACCACTGAAACGAGAACGGGGCGCTGCCGTCCGCGACAACGCGGAAGGTGGCCGTGCCGCGTTCGTTGACCGTCACCGCCGCGGGCGGGGTGAGGAAGGAAGGCGCGGCCGCGACCGCACGGACCGTGGTGATGTTGAGATCGTCAATCCAGTGGTTGGCGTTCAAGCCGCCGGTGCGGGCGCCGATGGCGAAACGGTCACCTGCGGCAGGCGCATAGCCGGGCAGATAGACGTCATTGTGAACGACTTGGCCCTTGTACGACATGGTCAAGGTGCCATTCTTCTTCAATTGAATCGAAACGTCCGTGAACGCATCCGAAACGATTTCGAAAATCGTCCGCGGAAAAGCTGCGACCACGACATCGTTGACCTTCAGGTCGATGGACGGAGCTTCGCCGCCGCCGTTGTCGTAAATGTCGAAGGCAATGGTCAGGCCGTTGGCTCCCAAGGGGCCTTCCTCACCAAAATTCTCGGAACCAAAAAGCTGGCCCAGATGAATCGCCATGCCGTCCGCCGGCGTTGAGGAACCGCCGCCGATGCGCAGCTTGAAGTTCATGGTGAAGGCTTCGATCGCTTCTTCACCGTCCAAATCGTCTAGGATTACTGTGCCTTGTTTGCTGTTCTCAGCGTAAACGAGCGCGAGTTTGCCGCCTTCAATGGCGGGATAGGGTGTGACTTGATCGTCCCTGACGCCGCCGTTCAGCGTAAGCCCAGTGGGTGTTGGGTCGGTGAAGTTGTTGACATACGTCCCGGCGTGCGCGGCGGGCAGCAACAGAGTTGCGGCTCCGAGCGTCGCGAGGACACCTCTCTTGAGTCTATTCAGGTTCATATTGGTTTGGGAAAACCGTTGTTTGTTGACGTCCAACATTGGGCCGTTTTTTGCGGGCTGGCGCAAGGAAAAATGACGGCCTTATAACGATTTCCGGGCCGAAATGGCGTCGGAAAACATGGAAAGGGCCTCCGAGCGGGCCAGTGAACCGACGAGCTTCCGGTCCGCCAAATGGTTCACAACAGGGATGTTGCGAAGCTCGCTTTTCAACAGCGTGGGGAGGACATCCTCCAACCGCTGGCTGGGGGTGACGCATTCCGGCGGGGGACGCATCAAATCGAAGGCGATGAGATTGTTGAAATCGAAATCCGCGCCGAGATGCTCCTTCATGTCCTGCAAGGCGACCACGCCGACAAACCGGTCGTTTTGATCGATGACCGGGAGGAAATTGAAGGTCGTCGAGAGAAAGCGGTCCGCGACCTCACGGAAGGGGGCGGTCTGAGAAACCGGCGGGACTGGCTCGCGCATGATTTCGCCGACCGTTTTTTGAGTCACCGCTCCAAGTTGTTGGGCGGCGGAGTCTTCGGTGACACCTTTGCGGCGGAGGGGGGCGGTGTAAATGGAATCGGGGTGAAGCCGGCGGGCGACCACGGTGGAAATGGCGCACGCCAGCATCAATGGAGGCATCACGGAGTAATTGAGGGAGATTTCAAAGATCATGATCATGGCCAGGAGGGGGGCATGGACAGTTCCAGCCAAGACGCTCCCCATGCCGACGAGGGCGAATGCGCCCGTGGGAAGGGCGCTCCAGCCCAGATGGTGCAGCGTGACGCCAAAGCAGCTTCCAAAGGCGGCGCCGAGGAAAAGGGTGGGAGTCATGACGCCGCCGACCGCCCCCGAGCCGACGGTGGCGATGGTCGCAAAGAGCTTGGCGCAGAAAAGGCCGAGGATGAACCAGAAAGTGGGGTTTTTATGGAGGATTTCATCGATGGCGCCATATCCGTTGCCCCAAACTTGGGGATAAGTGACGGCGAGGAGGCCAACGATCAGGCCACCGACGGTCATGCGGGCGTAAATGGGGGCCTTCAGCCGGGCAAAGTACTCCTCGCCCCGTTGCAGCATGACCAGAAAGACCGACGCAACCACCCCGGAGATGACTCCCAGAGCCAGGAACCAAGGGAGTTGGGCCAAGTTCGTGAAATCAAAATCCGGGACGGCGTAGAATGTTTGGAGGCCAAAAAAGGTGCGGGAGACCATGGTGGCCACCACCGAGGCGAAGATGACGGGGCCGAAATAGGTCATCGAAAAGTTTCCCAGGACGATTTGGCAGGCGAAAACGGCGCCGGCGATGGGGGCGTTGTAGGCGGCGGCCATGCCGGAGGCGGCGCCACAGGCCACCAGCAGCCGGAGCCGGTATGGAGGCCAATGCAGCCATTGGCCGCCCCGGGAGACCAACGCGGCGGTGGTTTGGGTGATGGAGCCCTCACGCCCGATGGAAGCGCCGCTCCCAATGCTCAAGAGCGACGAAAGGGCCTTGACCAAGGCGCTCCGGAGCTGGAGGCGGCCATCGCCCGCGATGACCACCTCGACGAGGTTGTTCGCGCCTTGGTTGCTGACGAGCCGCAAGCCCCAAAAAAGGATCAGTCCGGCCGCCAGCCCGCCCAACGTTGGGGCCGCGATCCGTTGCCACGGTCCCATGATTTGCGCGATTTCCACGACCTCGCCCCGATCCCGGAGGGCAAAGCCCATGACATTCTCGATGGCGATGAAGAAGGCCAAATTGGTCAGCCCGCCGACGATCCCAACGGCTCCGGCCATGACCAAGTGGAATGTCTCCTCGCTGATCCGGACGCGTTCGCGGATGGCCAAGGCGCGGCGCCAATGCCTTCCAAAGAACGGGAGCGCCTTCTCCCAAAGGCGGATTAATTTCCCAGACCCGCGTGCCACCGCAACAATGTACGAATTTTTCGCGGGCTGCGCCAGTCAGTAGGATGGGGCGATCTATCCTTGCTTAATCTGGCGGGATGGTTGGAATTGCCATTGGGACGGAGAGGGGTTGGGTAAAGGAACATGCTGGCCGGACTTTGAAACATGATGAAATGGATCGTAATTTTGCTTCTGCTCGGGGTGGGCGGCTATTTTGGCTACAAGAAGCTGCCGGATTTTAAGGCGTCGGGCGGGGCCACCGAGTCTGCTGGGCGGGTCACGACCGCGCCCGCGGAGCGCAAGGACATCAAGTTCAGCGTCAAAGCCGCCGGGGAGATCGGCCCGGCCGAGCAGGTGTCGGTGAAGCCGGAAATCAATGGCAAGATTGAGCAGTTGCCGGTGGACTTGGGTGACCGGGTCAAAAAAGGCGACCTACTGGTGACGCTGGACGACAAGGAATTGCAGAATCAGCGGGCCTCGGTGGTGACGGACATCGATCGGACCAAGCTGCAGTTGGTGCAGGCCGAGCGGAATTACAACCGGGCCCGGGAGCTGCACGAGGCGAACTTGATTTCGATGGAGGTGTTCGAAAACTCCAAGACGGAATTTGACCTCGCCCGAAATGCGCTGGACCGATCCCAGCGGGAATTGGCGATCATCGACGAGCGGTTGACCAAGACGAAGATCGTGGCGCCGTTTGATTGCACGATTTTGACCCGGCCGGTCTCGATTGGGCAGGCGGTTTCCGGCTCGGGTGGGTTCAACAGCGGGACGGAGGTTTTGACCATCGCCGACCTGAACTCGATGGTGATCAACGCGCACATCAACCAGGCGGATGTCACACGGCTGCAGTCGAACCAAGAGGTCGAGGTCGCCGTGGAGGCCGTCGCCGGATTGGTCATCACCGGGAAGGTGGAGCGGATCGCGCCCCAGGCGACCATCAAGAACAACATCAAGGGGTTTGCCGTCCGAATCTTATTGAAAGACATGGGGGACACGGTTCGTCCAGGGATGACCGCGAACATCACCATCCCGGTGGCTTCGGCGGACGATGTGCTGGCGGTACCCCTGGCGGCGGTCTTCACCGAGCGGAACCCGGAGACGGGCGCCACGGAGCGTTACGTTTTCGTGCAATCGAAGGCGGCGGAGGGTTATGAGCGGCGTCCGGTGCAAGTTGGGGTTTCCGATTTGTTTTTCGCGGAGATTCAAACCGGCCTGCAGCCGGGCGACGTGGTCCTGCTGGAACAGCCAAAGCAGGAGCGCGAGAAAAAGGATTCACATCAAGCGGGCCTGCCGAAAAAGGCGGCGGACGCGCCCAAAAGCGCGGCGCCGGCATCCACCCCCCGCCCGGCGGCGGCCCGGAACACCTGATTCGCTACCCCATGGCCTTGGTTGAATTGCGGGACGTCCGCAAAGTGTACCACCTCGGCGGGGAGGAGATCCGCGCGTTGGACGGCGTGTCGCTGGACATCGAGCCGGGCGAGTTCATCTCAATCATCGGCCCATCGGGGAGCGGGAAATCCACCCTGATGCACATATTGGGCTGCCTGGATTCGCCGACTGACGGGACGATCGAGCTGGATGGGACCATGATCCACAACGCCACCGCCCGCCAGATGGCCACTATTCGAAATCAGAAGATTGGCTTTGTTTTCCAGTTTTTCAATTTGCTGCCGAAATTGAACGTGCTCCAGAATGTCGAGTTGCCGATGATTTATGGGGGGGTCCCAGGAAAGGAGCGGCAAGAGCGCGCGATGGAGGCGCTGCGCCTGGTCGGCCTCGAGGCGCGGAGCAAACATCGGCCCAGCCAGCTTTCCGGCGGGCAGCAACAGCGGGTGGCGATCGCCCGGGCCTTGGTCAACAGCCCGCGCATTATTTTCGCCGACGAGCCGACGGGAAACTTGGATTCCCACACGGGCGAGGCGATTCTGACGCTGTTCCGCAAGCTGAGCTCGGAGGGCCGGACGATCATCTTGGTCACCCATGATCCGGAGATCGCGGCGGTGACCCCGCGGCGCATTGAGATTCGGGACGGAAAAATCGCGGACAAGGTGGACGCAAAGCTGGCGGGCTTGGACCGCGTGGGGACGCCATGAACCTTTGGTCGGCCATCAGCCTGGGCATCAAGGAAATCTGGGCGCACAAGTTCCGTTCGCTCCTGACGATGTTGGGGATCATTCTGGGGGTATCCAGCCTGATCGCGATGTCCGCGCTGGTCAAAGGCATGGAGGTGGGAATGAAGGAGGCGCTCATCGCGATTGGCGGCCTGGAGAAAGTGCGGGTTGAGCCCAAGGAGGTCCCGGTGGAGCAACGGCACCTGCGCGACCAGGCGCCGGGGGTGACGCTCAACGATGTTTATGCCCTGCGCAACAATGCGACGCTGGTGACCGACCTGTCTCCCGAGATGCGGCTGTTTGGCGGTGTGATTTCGGCCGCAGGCAAGACGGTCCGTCCGTGGAATTTGCTCGGCGTCTGGCCGATCGCGCTGAAAATGACCGAACATGAGATTGGCCATGGCCGGATGTTCAACGAGATTGACGACGAAACTGGCCGGAGCGTTTGTGTGATTGGGACGGCGGTGAGGGATGACCTGTTCGGCTCGCCGGAAAAGGCGGGGCGGGAGATCATTCCGATCGGCGAGACGGTTTACATCAACCGGGTCCCTTTCACGATCATCGGGATGTTCAAGCATTACGAGAGCGAGCAGGACCGGAAACACCGGGAGTTCCTCGCCACGCAGCCGAAGGTCGCGGAAACAGGACCGCAACGGAGCCGGGGGCGGGGCGGCGGGAACAACTTCGTTTTCCGGCTGAAGAACAACACTGTGTTCATTCCGCTGAATTCAATGTGGGTCAAGCTGCGGTCCGGCGCCGCGCAGACGCCGTCCACGGAGCGTTGGATGAACCCGGCCGCAATGGCGAGCGCGGGCGATCCGAGGCTGTCGAGCGTCGAGGTGAAGGTGCGCGATTTCGACTCACTGATGCCGGCGTTGCAGCAAATGCAGAACATCCTGATGTCCACGCACAAGGGGATTGAGGATTTCACGTTCCGCACGCAGGAGGATTGGGCGGAGAACATCGCAAATTTCATCAAGAACGCGCGGCTGAGCGGGGGGTTGATCGCCGCGATCAGCCTGCTCGTGGGCGGGATCGGGATCATGAACATCATGTTGGCGAGCATTTCCGAACGCGTGCGCGAGATTGGCATCCGCAAGTCGGTCGGGGCCACGACCTCGGACATTTTCATCCAGATCATTGTTGAGAGTGTGGTCCTGGCGATCATTGGCGGATTGGCGGGGCTGGCCACATCCTTTGGGCTGGTCCACGCGCTGGCGGTGTTGTCCCCGACGGACAACACTCCGATCGTGACCGTGTCGTCAATGGCGCTGGCTTTTGGGGCGAGCGTGGTCATCGGAATTGTCGCTGGGTTGATCCCGGCGGTGAAGGCCGCGCGGTTGCACCCAATCCAGGCGTTGCGCTACGAGTGATGAACTTGCTGAACGCCATCATTGTCGGGTTCAAGGAAATCTGGGCGCACAAATTCCGTTCGCTGCTGACAATGATGGGGATCATCCTCGGAGTCGCCAGCCTGGTGGGCATGGCGGCGCTGGTGAAAGGGATGGAGAACGGGATGAAGGAGGCGATGGTCGCGATGGGCGGCGCGGACAAGGTGTTGATCGACGACGGGGAAATTCCGCCGGAACAGGAGCACCTGGCGGACCAAGCCCCGGGGCGAAGGATGGTGGATGTGCTGGCGCTGAAGAACTCCGCCACGCTTTTGAAGGTGGTGTCGCCGGAAATGTCGGTGCGGAACGCGCCGGTGACACGCGGGGACAAGACGGCTGACGTGGAGGAGTTGGTGGGATGCTGGCCCGAGGTGCTGGAGATGAACCTGCACACGGTGGCGCACGGCCGGTTTTTCAACGAAATTGACGATGAACGGGCGGCGTCGGTTTGCGTGATTGGCACCGGCGTCCGCGATTCGTTGTTTGGCTCGCCGGAGGCGGCCGGACGGGAGATCATTCCCGTCGGCGAAACCATCCAGATTGGAGGCCAGCCCTTCACGATCATCGGGATGTTTGAGCACTACGAAAGCGCGCAGGAAAAAAAAGAGCGTGAACTGGCCAAGCTGAAGCCGAAGGAATCCGAGGCGGGGCCGGCCCGCCAGCGGGGGTGGGGCCGCCGGGGCGGATGGGCGTTTTTCCGGAAAAACAACACCGTCGTCATGCCGCTGAACACCGCGTGGATCAAATTCCGTTCGGCCAGTGGCGGCACCAACAACCTGCCTGACCCCCGCCTGAGCGACATCGACATCAAGGTCAAGGACATCACGTTGTTGGAGCCAGCCCTGCAGCAGGCGCGCAACATCCTGTTGATGACCCACCGGGGAATCGAGGATTTTGAGTTCCGCACCCAGGAGAACCAGCTCGACAACATCAATGCGCAAATCAAAAACGCGCGGATGAGCGGTGGCATCATCGCGGCGATCAGCCTGCTCGTCGGGGGCATTGGGATCATGAACATCATGCTCGCGAGCATCAATGAGCGCATCCGGGAGATTGGCATTTGCAAGGCGGTGGGGGCGACCGCCCCGGCGATTTTCCTGCAGATATTGGTGGAGAGCGTGGTGATCGCGATTTTGGGCGCGCTGGCGGGGTTGGTCGCCTCGTATGGACTGGTCGACCTGCTTGGCACATTGTCGCCCACGGGGAACACGCCCGAGATCACGCCGTCGGCGATGTTGGTGGCGGTGGGGTTCAGCGCGGCGGTGGGGATCGCGGCGGGATTCGTGCCGGCCCTGCGGGCGGCCCGCCTCAACCCAATCCAGGCGTTGCGGTACGAATAGGGCGGTGGGGCTGGAGGTAGGAGCTCATTTTCTTGGCGCGCGTCGGGCGCGCGTGGGCCGGTTGCTGGGCCACTCCGGGCCCTGGGCGTCGGCGATCTCCTTCATCGTGCGGCCCGTGACAGCGGAGGTATCATCGTCCTTTTTGGAAAGGCTATTCATTCCTTCACCGCTTTTGATCAAGAACCAAGGCTCGCCGGAATTGTCCTGTTGGCGGCCTTTGACCAAGATCCATTCGCCGTTGAGTTTTTTGCCGCGCAAATGGACATGCAGCTTGCCTTCGGCCATGGAACCGTCGAGCAATTCATAGGCGCCGTGATCCCAGATCATGACGGAGCCGGCTCCGTAGTTGCCGGGGGCGATGACGCCTTCAAAATCGCGGTATTCCAAGGGATGGTCCTCCACATGCATGGCGAGGCGGCGCTCGCCTTTGGCGAACGGTGGACCCTTGGGCACGGCCCAGGATTTCAGGACGCCATCCATGGCTAGGCGGAAATCGTAATGGAGGCGGCTGGCCGCGTGTTTTTGGATGACGAAGGATTTCTTTGTCTTCGCGGCGCTCCCCGGGGCTGGCTCCCGGGTTTTTGTGAAATCGCGATTGGCTTGGTAGGCTTGGATCGAGCGGTTGCCCACGCCTTTGAGCCGGTTGGGATTGGATTTGGGGCCTCGGGCGATGACGGCCAGGGCGGTTTGGATTTTTTTTGCGGAAGGGAATTTTTGTTTCAGGGTGAGGACCGAGGCGAACTGGTCGCCATGCTTTTCCAGTGATTCGAGGGCTTGGCCTGGAGTGACGAGAAAGGGGGAGTCGTCCCTTTCCCGGAGTGCTTTTTCAAGGGTCTCCCACCGGATGGGGAAGGAGACGAAGGGGGAGTTTCTTTTGGCGCGGAGGGAATAGACGCAGACGGTGGTTTTGTGGTCGGAATTCTGGCTCCAATCGATGAACACTTTTCCAGCGCGGAGGGCTTTTGACATTTTGGAGACAATGAGCGCGGGTTCGGCTTTTTGGAGGGCTTCGGCAAGGTTTTTGGCAAGGGGTGACGTTTGCCCGTAGGTGACTTTGCGGTTGAGGGGGACGTAGAGCTGGAGGCCTTTTGACCCCGAGGATTTGATCCAGGATTTCAAGTCCATGGCGGCCAAGGCGTCGCGGAGGAGGAGGGCGACTTGGGCGCAGGCCAGGAAGTCGGCGGGAGGGCCAGGGTCGAGGTCGAAGACGATGGCGGTGGGGTTTTGGACGTTGGGGGTTTTGGAGAGGAGGACGTGGAGTTCGAGGCTGGCCAGGTTTGCGAGCCAGACGAGGGTGGGAAGGTCGTTGGCAAGAATGAACTGGGTTTGGCCGGGGCCGTTTTTGCGGGGGACGGTGGCTTTTTTGATCCAGGCGGGAGCGAAACGGGGGGCGTTTTTTTCGTAGAAGTGTTCGCCGGTCACGCCATCGGGGTATCGTTTGCGGGTGAGGGGGCGGTTGTGGAGGTGGGGGAGGATGAAGCGGGAGGCGCGGACGTAGTAGTCGATGGCTTGGCCTTTGGTGAAGGCGGTTTCTGGATACATCACTTTGTCCAGATTGGAGAGGGTCAGTTGCTTCCCTTCGATTTGCAGGACCTCGTTCCTGGCCATTTGCGGACGATACTCCGGGTGGAGAGGGCGCGCAATTGGGGCGGGGCCGGAGGGAAAGTCGGGGGAAAGGCAACGAACGGCTTGCGTTTTGGGCGGGCAAAACGTATTTATTGGCCAACGGTTGCCAGAGTAGCTCAGGGGTAGAGCAGAGGACTCATAAGCCTTTGGTCGCAGGTT
>CAZSXX010000099.1:0-12565 GCA_964611245.1 uncultured Verrucomicrobiota bacterium
CGGCAAAGCCGGCGTCTGCATGGCCACCTCCGGCCCCGGCGCCACCAACCTCGTCACCGGCCTCGCCGACGCCTTCATGGATTCCATCCCCGTCGTCGCCATCACCGGCCAGGTTCCCCAGGCCATGATCGGCAAGGGCGCCTTCCAGGAAACCGACTTCTTCGGCATGACCCTCCCGGTCGTCAAGCACAGCTACCTCGTCACCGACATCAACGACATCCCCCGCGTCATCAAGGAAGCCTTCTACATCGCCCAATCCGGACGCCCCGGCCCCGTCGTCGTCGACGTCCCCAAAAACATCCAACAGTCCGAAACCCAGCCCATCTGGCCCCGCGAAGTCAAACTCCGCGGCTACGAAGCCACCCCCAAAGCCGACGACCTCGCCCTCAACGAACTCATCGGCCTCATCGAAAAAGCCGACCGCCCCGTCCTTTACTGCGGTGGCGGCATCATCAGCGGCGAAGCCTCCGAGGAGCTCCGCGCCTTCGCGCGCGCCACCGGCATCCCCGTCGTCACCACCATCATGGGCTGCGGCCTCTTTCCTGAGACCGACGAACTCTCCCTCAAATGGCTCGGCATGCACGGCGCCGCCTACGCCAATTGGGCCGTCAACGGCGACCCCAAACTCGGCCTCCCCGGCGCGGATTTGCTGCTCGCCTTCGGCGTCCGGTTCGACGACCGCGTCACCGGCAAAGTCGACAAGTTCTGCGAAAAAGGGACCATCGTCCACCTCGACATCGACCCCTCCGAGCTCCACAAAAACAAGCCCGCCAACCTCCCCATCGTCGGCGACATCAAGGACGCCCTCCAGCGCCTCAACAAACTGGTCGAACAACGCCCCATCCAGAAAAAATTCTCCCCCTGGCGCCAGCAAATCGCCGAGTGGAAAGCCAAAGCCCCCCTCCGCTACCGCGTCACCGAGGAAGTCCTCAAATCCGCCCATGTCAAAGACCACATGGCCGGCAGCTCCAGCGAAGTGATCCTTCCGCAATACGCGATTGAATTGCTTTACGAGTTGACCAAAGGCGAGGCCATCATCACCACCGGCGTCGGCCAGCACCAAATGTGGGCCGGGCAACATTACCAATACACCTTCCCCCGCCAATTGCTCACCAGCGCGGGCCTCGGCGCCATGGGCTACGGCTACCCGGCCGCCCTCGGCGCCAAAGTGGGCCGCCCCGACCGACAGGTCATCGACATCGACGGCGACGGCTCCTTCCTCATGAACATCCAGGAATTGGCCACCGCCCACATCGAAAAAATCGCCGCCAAAGCCCTGATCCTCAACAACCAGCACCTGGGCATGGTCGTCCAATGGGAGGACAAATTCTACAAAGGAAACCGCGGCCACACCTATTTGGGCGATCCCGACAACCGCGCCCTGATCTACCCCGACTACATCACCATCGCCAAAGGATTCAACATCCCCTGTGAGCGCGTCATGTTCAAAAAAGACCTCCGCGCCGCCATGCAACGCATGCTCGATTCCAAGGAAGCCTACCTGCTCGATGTCATCACCCCCTACACCGAGCACGTGCTCCCGTTCATTCCCGCGGGGAAAACCGTCGCCGAAATGATCTACGAATAATCCGGGCCACCCCTTCCCGGTTCAGAACCAATCGCGCGCCGCCCCACGGCGCGCTTTTTTCTGTCCCGTCCCGGACAATAAAAAAGCCGCGGAAATCATTCCGCGGCTTCCGTCAAAAAGTAGGCCGATTTCTACACCACCTTCGTCGAACCGGGCATCGCAATCGGATAGAATCCCCGCTCGTCGGGCAGGATCGGCGGCGTCGCTTTCCAATCAAACTCCTTCGGCATCAAGCTCGTCTCCGAGTTCAGCGCCTCGTTCCAATCCACCACCACCCCGGAATAGGTCGCCATCCGCCCCATGATCGCAGTCATCGTGCTGTAAGCCCCCCGGATCGCTTCGTTGTGGGGCTTGTCGTTGCGGATGGCGTCAAAAAGGGCGTCATGCTCCTGTTGGTACGGGTCCTTTGCGCCGCCCCGCTCCATGCGCCATTGATTGGGCCCGGTGATCCGATGCCCGCCCACATCGCAGGTCCCCAAGGTCCCGGCCGCATGTTCACTGACGCTGGACCAGCAGCCGCGAATATGCCGGCATTGGGAGAACACCCGCGCTCCGCTCTTGTATTCATACTCCACCGCATGATGGTCAAAAATCTCGCCGTACTCCTTGCCAGTCCGCACCTGCCGCCCGCCCATTCCATTGCACCGCAGCGGGTGGGCCTGCTCCTCCGGATTGGCGCCTTCCTGCTTGGTCAACACCCAGTTCGCAACATCGAGATTATGGATGTGCTGCTCATTGATGTGGTCGCCGCAAAGCCAGTTGAAATAGTACCAATTCCGCATCTGGTACTCCATTTCGGTCTGCTCGGGCTTGCGTTCGCGCACCCACACGCCGCCGTCATTCCAATACACCCGCATGTTCACGATGTCGCCAATCGCGCCATCATTGATCCGCTTGACCGTTTCCAGGTAACCAAGCTGGTGGTGGCGCTGGAGCCCCACGCCGACCTTCAGATTTTTCTTCTTGGCCTCCGCCGCCGCGGCCAAAACCTTGCGCACCCCCGGCGCATCCGTGGCGACAGGTTTCTCCATGAACACATGCTTGCCCTGCCGCACGGCTTCCTCGAAATGGATCGGTCGAAAGCCCGGCGGGGTGGCGAGCACCACGACATCCGCCAGCTCGATCGCGCGCTTGTACGCGTCGAATCCGACAAATTTGTTCTCCTCCGGCACTTGGACCTTGTCCATGTGCTTCTTCGAGAGCTCGTTCAAGCTGCCGTCCAGGCGGTCGCGGAAAGCGTCCGCCATGGCCACGAGCTTGGTTTTGCCCTCCGTGGAAAGCGCCTGGCTGGCCCCGCCGGAGCCGCGCCCGCCGCAGCCGATCAAGGCCACTTTGATTTCATCGCTGCCCGCCGCGTGGGCGGACCGCTCGATGGAGAGGGCTCCGACCAAGGCGGAGCCGACCACGGTTGATGTCGTTTGCAGGAAGGAGCGCCGATTCAGGGCGGCGGCATTTTTATCCGGGTTCATGTGATTGGATGTTGATCGATTTAGGGGTGATTGGATGTCCGCGAGATTACTCCCGCTCCACGCCGTTCTTCCAGTATATTTCAATTTCTTCCGGCGGCGGGACTTTCAACGGCCGCACCACGCGGAAGCCCAGGAATTGGGCGTCGGTCAGATACCAGATGCTTTTGGGCAATTGCGGATCCTGCATTTTCCACGACTTGTCCGAGGCCCGGCGCGTGGCGCTGCGCAGCCTGTCCGGATCGTCGTCCCAGGAGCCCCCGCGCGCGACATGGGGATACGGAGTCGTCGATGGAACCCATGGATTCTTGGCCACCGCATCCGCAAACCGTTGATATGATTCCGGCGAATATTGGTCCAGGGTCCATTCCGTGACATTTCCGTGCATGTCATGCAAACCCCATGGATTCGGGAGCTTTTTCCCCACCTTCTGGTATTTACCTTCGCTGTTGTCGACAAACCACGCGTAATCCTTGAGCTTCGAGCTATCGTCCCCAAAAGAATAGGCGGTGGTCGTGCCCGCGCGGCAGGCGTACTCCCATTCCGCCTCGGTTGGAAGCCGGTAAAAATGCCCGGTGTTCGCGCTCAACCACTTGCAATACGAATTGGCCGCATGGTGCGTCATGCTGATCGCGGGATACCCCTCCTTGCCCATGCCGAAACTCATCTCGACGTAGGGCGTGGTCGGCCGGGCGACGGCGTCGGCTTGGGAATGGGCCTCAGATGGCGAACCCCGCATGATGCGCCGCTTGCGTTCCTCGTCCTTAAACTGAAACAGCTCGTATTCGTCCCAAGTCACTTCGCACTTGCCCATCCAAAAAGGGTCCACCGCAACCTTGTGCTGCGGGCCTTCATCCGCCCTCCGTTTCGGTTCTCCGACCGGGCTCCCCATCACAAATTCTCCACCCGGAATCGGAATCATGTCGAATGTGACCAGGGCGCCGACGATTCCGTCGGTGTACGGCTTCATCAGCTTGGAATCCAACACCTTGTTGTTCCCGACAATCTTTTTCCAAACCTCTGTGACGCCAGCGATGTCCTTGGCGGGATCCACCACCGCAACTTCCTTGGCCTTCTGCTTGAGGATCTCGCTCTCCGGCCAGTCCGCGTTCTGGGTGATCCAGTTCTTCAGGATATCGGTCTCGGCCTTGGTCAGTTTCTCGCCCTTGGGCGGCATCACATCGTCATGGTCAGGCGGAAGGATTGTCGTGGTGTAAATGGGGCTTTGGTCGGGCTTGCCAGGAACCAATGAAGTCCCTTTGTCGCCTCCTTTGATCGAGTTGGCGCGGGTGGTCAACCGCAGGGCGCCCTTCGGCTTTTCTTCCCCATGGCAACTGAGGCAGTACTTTTCGAGGATTGGTTTGACGTCCCGCACGAACTCCGGCTTGTCGGCAGCCAAAACACCAGTCAATGCGGCCGCGCTGGCCGCAAACAGATAATAACGATTCATCTTTCCTCCCTTGGACGTCGAAGACGGCTATTTGCTTGAAAATTTAAATGTGGTGACCGAGTGAAATTTCCTGCCTGGCTCCAGCACGGCCGTTGGAAAATTGGCATGATTCGGCGAATCCGGGTAGTGCTGGGTCTCCAGGCAAAAACCACCGAATTTGGGGTAGCTGACCCCGCCCACACCCGTGAGTTTTCCATCCATCCCGTTGGCGGTGTACAACTGCACCCCGGGCTCCGTGGTGAAGACCTCCAGAACGCGCCCGGCCTTGGGTTCAACCGCGCGGGCCGCCAACCGGGGCTTGGCCGTTACCCCGCCACGGAGGACGAAATTGTGGTCGTACCCTCCGATGCCCGTCTGTTCATGCCGTTCGCCGATTTTGCGCGGCGCGGTGAAATCAAGCGGCGTTCCACGCACCGGGGCAAGTTCGCCGGTGGGGATCAGTTCCGCGTCCACGGGCGTGTATTGGTCCGCCTCGATCTGCATTTCGTGCCCAAGAATGTCGCCGGACCCCGCGAGGTTGAAATAGCTGTGGTTTGTCACATTGATCACTGTCTTCTTGTCCGTCACGGCGGTGTAATCGATGACCAACTCATTCTCGTCGGTCAGCGTGTACCGCACCGTCAAATCCAACTTGCCTGGATAACCTTCATCGCCGTCCGCGCTGGTGTGACGAAACTCCACGGCGGAGTCGCCGACCTGCTCGGCCGACCAAAGCTGCTTGTCGAAGCCTTTTTTGCCGCCGTGCAGGTGGTTGCGCCCGTTGTTGGCGGCCAATTTATACTCAACGCCATCCAGGCTGAAACTGGCTTTGGCGATCCGGTTCGCGTAACGCCCGGCAATGGCGCCAAAAAAGGGATGGCCCTTCAGGTACTGATCCAAGTTGTCGAATCCCAAGACCACATTCCCATTCTTGCCGGCCCGGTCCGGGGCGTGGATTTCGGTGATGATCAACCCGTAGTTGGTCACCTTGACGACCATTCCTTTCCTGTTCTTGAACGTGTAGAGGTGGGCGGTTGATCCATCCGGGAGCTTGCCGAAATCAGTTTTTTCGAGTCGTTTCATGCTGGGTTTATCCGCCGCCTTGGCCGCGGCGGCCGCGAAAATCATCACACTCGCGATGGCGGCGGTCAAACCGTTCCGGCCCAAGAAAAGCAACTTTGGGAACATGGCCCGGAAGTATAGAAGCCCGCACGCACTGGGCAAGAGTTTGTTGGCCGATTCATTGTAAAGACGACTGAGGGTTCGGGTTTCTCCTGATATCGGGGGTGAGGCATGGGGGAGCATGCTTTTGGGCAGATATCATGAATAAAGTTGTTGCATTGGCCCTTTTGATTGGCGGGATTGTTTTGATCGTTTTTGGAGCGGCCGCCACGAATTCCTTCAGCTCGGACGTTTCGCGGTTCTTCACGGGCTCGCCGACCGACAAGGCGGTGTGGATGCTCGTCGGCGGGGCGGTCGCCGCGGTGGCTGGGCTCACCATGACCTTCGCGGGCAGGAAAGCGTAGGGAACGGGGGCATGGCCGCTTGCCAATCGCGCTGGATCGCTCAATTCTGTTGGTGTGGACACAACTCTAAACGCGGAACAGGCGGTGAAGGAACGATACGCGGCGGCCGCGGCCGCTCCCGAGGCCGCCCTTTGCTGCCCGGTCAATTACGATCCCCGCTATTTGACGGTGATTCCCGACGAGGTGATCCAGAAGGATTACGGATGCGGAGACCCGTCCCGATTTCTCGCCGCCGGGGAAACGGTCCTCGATCTTGGCGCTGGGGCCGGCAAAATTTGTTTCATCGCGGCGCAGGTGGTGGGCTCTGCGGGGCGGGTCATCGGGGTGGACATGACGGAGGCGATGCTGGAGGTGGCCCGGCGAAATGCTCCGATCGTCGCGGAAAATGTTGGCTTTGCGAACGTCGAATTCCGGCGGGGCCGAATCCAAGATCTCGCCTTGGATTTGGATCTCCTTGAGGAAAAACTCGCCCACAAAACTTTGGCCGGGGCAGGGGGCTTCCTTGAGGCGGCGGAGATTGCCGAAGAATTGCGGGCCGACCGTCCATTGGTGGAGTCCAGCTCCATTGACGTCGTGGTGTCAAACTGCGTGCTCAACCTGGTGGCTCCCCGGGCGAAAGAATTGCTTTTCCGGGAGCTGTTCCGAGTGGTGAAAACGGGGGGACGCGCCGTGATTTCGGACATCATCTCCGAGCGTCCGGTCCCAGCCGAGATGAGGCGCAACCCCGAGCTGTGGAGCGGTTGCATCTCCGGGGCCATGACGTTGGATGAGTTTGGGAATTCGTTCCGCCGGGCGGGGTTCGACGACGTCGAATTGTTGGAGCGGGGAGCGGAGCCGTGGCGGGTCGTGGAGGGGATTGCGTTTTGGTCCGTCACCGTCCGCGCGCGGAAAACAGCCAAGGCGAAGGGTTTCGCGCCGTTGAAACTGGATTTGGCGCGGGCCCCGTCCAAGTGCTGCTGATGAACGCGTTCGACGAAAAGTTGGCCCAAAACCAACTGGCCTTGCGGCGCGGTAGCATCCAGACGCTCCAAGTCAACGTCGGGCGCCGCTGCAACCAGGCCTGCCGCCATTGCCATGTGGATGCGGGCCCATGGCGGACTGAGATGATTTCAGCGGAAGTCGCGGGCCGAGTGGCGGATTGGATTGGCGCGCACCGTCCGGCAGTGGTCGACATCACCGGCGGCGCGCCGGAATTAAGCGACCATTTCCGTTTTTTGGTCGAGGCCGCCCGGGCCGCGGGCGCGCGCGTGATTGACCGAAACAATCTGACCATCCTCGAGGAACCAGGGTTCGAAGACCTGCCGGCATTCCTCGCGGGAAATCAGGTTGAAATCGTGGCGTCGCTGCCGTGTTACCTTCCCGAAAATGTGGCCCAGCAGCGGGGGGCCGGGGTTTACGAAAAAAGCCTGCGGGGCCTGCGCAAATTGAACGCGGTCGGCTACGGCGACGCACTCGCCCTGTTCCTGGTTTACAATCCGGTGGGCCCCCAGTTGCCGCCGCCCCAGGCTGAGCTCGAGGCCGAGTATCGCGACGCTCTTTGGCGGAACCATGGAATTCGCTTCACCGGCCTCTTCACCATCACCAACCAACCCATCGCGCGCTTCGCGGACGACCTGCGCAAACGGCATCAATGGGACGCCTACCTGGAGCTCCTCGCGAATCATTTCAACCCGGCCACCGTGGATGGCCTCATGTGCCGAACCACGATCAGTGTTGGCTTCCGAGGTGAGGTTTACGATTGCGATTTCAACCAGATGCTGAACATGCAGCGGCGCAATGGCCGCGCCTTGTTCCTTTGGGATGTCACCCCGGATTCGCTGAGCGGAGCCCCGGTGTTGACGGGGCTCCACTGCCTGGCCTGCGCCGCCGGGGCGGGTTCAAGTTGCGGCGGGGCGGTGGCCTAGCGGCTCCACCCCCCGCGTTTTCAGTAAACGCCTTCGACGATGTTCTTCTCCATGGCGCCAAACGGCCGGACCTCCGCCACGCCGTCCCAGGCATAGGGGGCGCGTGGCGCACGGCGGATCGCCTCATCCCGCTCAAGGAAACGGGGCATGAAAAACTCCTTGGTTAGCGTCGTCAGTTCCACGCGGCCCCACTCGCCGACGCCTTTCAGCGCGTCGGTCTTGTTCGGGTCGACCACCCGCAAGACGGCGCGCGGTTGCGGCGCGTAATAGGTGATCGAGTATTTGTCCTCCGGCGTCAGCGGCACACTGGCGGCGAGGCCCATCAAGGTGTTTCCGTAGGTGGGATAAAACCCAATCCGCCCCTCCAGGACTTCTTCGACAATGAAGCGGACATATTGCGGCGCCATGGTGGTCCCGCCGCAAAACACCCCCCGAATGCCGGCGTCCCACAGGTCGATCTTCTCCGCCAGCGCCTCGAGAAGTTTCGGTGTGGTGAACAGGCCGCTGACCCGGCGGTTCTTCAGGATCGTCACCGCTTGGTCCACCACGTGGTCCATGTAAGCCTTGGCTTGGTCGAAGTGCTTGTTCGTGATCACCTTCTTGACCCAGCGCGGGTCCAGATCGATGAAATAGCACGCGCTGCCCCGGACGTTGGCCAAATGTTCAATGGCCAAACGGAGGCGGCGCGGACCCGTCGGGCCCATCATCAGCCAGTAATGGTCGCGCGGGAAATGTGCGTCCGAAATCTTCTCGGAGAATTCGCTGTAATCGACCTTGTAATCGTTCCAACCGATCCGCTGTTTCGGCATGCCCGTGGTGCCTCCCGTCTCAAAAATGCTGAATGGCTTTCCCTTGAAGGCGGCGGGCACCCACATCTCGGGCTGCATGTCCCGCAGAGACTCGTCCTGGAAATGGGGAAAGCGCAAAAGGTCGTTGAAGGACTTGATTTCTGCGGCCGGATCCCAGCCAGCCTTCTTCGCCCAATCCAGCCAGAAAGGAGAGCCGGTTTGCGGCGAAAAATGCCACTGCACGATTTCGCGGACGTGCGCGTCGAGTTGTTGTTGCGCCTGTTGAATGGCGTCGGGTGAAACGGTGGGCATGGTGTTATTTAACGTTGGGCTGATCTTTGGCTACCGGATTCTGGGTCGCGTCATGGAAGACGTAAAGGTGCGTGTTGCTGGCGACGTAAATGGCGCCATTGGCCACCACCGGCGTGGAATAGACCGGTGCGCCAAGGTTGGTTTCGCTGAGGACTTTCTTTTCCTTCGACGCGGCGAGGACCGTGAAATCGCCGTCTTCGTCGCCAACGTAGACCTTGCCGTCCGCCACCATGGTTGAGCCCCACATGTGGGCTTTCATGTCGTGGACCCAATACACCTGCCCGGTTTCCGCATCCAGGCAATGCACGAACCCGGAAAAGTCGCCGACAAACAGCAGGCCTTCCGGCGAGATGGAGACCGTCGAGATGGTGCGGTTGATCTTTTTGTAGCTCCAAATCTGGGCGGTCTTCGTCACATCGCCGGTTTTGGTCGGGTCAATGCAAACCAGATTGCCGACCCCTTCGCCGTGCTCCGGATCCTGCCCTGTTGCAATGTAAACCCGCCCCTTCCAAAACACAGGGGTGGCGTTGATCTCGCTTGGGCCTTCGGCGGCTGGATATTTGTGGGCCGCATCCGCGATCTTGTATTCGGGCGGGTTGCAGTCGAACCACCACACTTTTTTCAGGTAATCAATGTCACCATCCTTGGAAGGCTTGGCGTCGAAGGCGTAGCAGACTCCGTCGCCCCCTCCGAAAAACACCAGTTTGCGGCCGTTGACCGTGCCGGTTGAGGGCGAACTCCACTGTCCATGGTAAATGCGGGGCCCGATTCCCGCATCGTCCTCTCCCATCAACTCCCCGGTCTTCTTGTTCACGGCCACGAAGCTCGGCGAGTTCGGGGAGGGAATGTTGGAATGCGTCCAATCCTGGCCATTCGACGTGCACGCATACACGAGGTCATCCAAAATCAGGACCGAGCAATTGGAGGCGTTGTGGGGAAAGACGCCCAATTCATCCATCATGTCGTATCGCCAGATGATGTCGGCGTCCTTGGGCCCCGGCTCGACTTTTGGCCTGCCCGGCCCAACGTAATACTGCCCTTCGTCCTTGAACGGCCCGTCATTGCCGTTGGCGAAGCCGTTGACGTCCAGGCACATGATTTCGCACCGGCTGGTCACCAAATAAACGCGGTCGCCCTCCACCGTCGGAGAGGAAAGCAGGCCGAGGTTTTCCCAGTCGTTCACCTTGCCCGAGGCGAGCTTGGGGACGACCAATTGCCAAAGGAACTCGCCGGACTTCTCATCAAACACCATCAGGATGCTCCGGTCGCCGGAATAAGCGTCATCGCGGGGCGAGTCGTTGTTCGTCCCGACGTAAACCCTGCCGTTGGCCACGCTGACATTCCCGTAGCTCTGGGATCCCAGTTTCCCCACCCATTTCACATTCTTGGTGGTGGCCAAGTCCACCTCCTCGGTGCCCTTCTTGAACTTGCCCGGTTCGAAACGGTCGGGCAGCCCTTTCTCCGGCGAATACATATTGCGCCCCTTGTCCGGGCCGCCCCACTCGGGCCAGTCGCCGGCGGTCGTTGAGATCATTGCCAATCCAGCCACCATGGCGGCCCGGGCGAAAACGTTTGTGGTCTTCATTTTTTGCTTTCCGTTAAGTTAATTCGCCGTCACGAGGACATTGTCAATGAACACGCGCATTTCCTGCGGGGAAAATCCGAACAGGCCCGGGCACCCCGTCTGGTGCGCTGTCTGGTGCGGGACTTCGATGCTCCATTTCTCGGGTTCGGGCTCGGCGCGTTTCCACGCTTTGGCGCGGACCACCCCGGTGCCGTCCGGCTTGGTGTCGACCCGGGCTTTCAGCGTGTACCATTCATTGGGCGACCATTTAAAATTGGAGGGCTCTTCGGCGGCGGGCACCCGCAGCCGTTCCTGGTTGGAATTGACCTCGATTTTCTGCTCGTTGCCTTTCAGCACGATCAGGTAGCGCTGGTTGATGATTCCCACCTCCGACATTTTCCGCCGGTTCCCCTCGCTCATCACGTCCGCCTGAATGGTGTAATTCTTCATTTCCGGGTCGCCAAAGAACACGGTCCCGCGCTGGAAGAATTTGTTGTCGATCGCCTTGGTCAGTGATTTGTTGCCGTCCTTTTCCCGGACTTCAAATTTGAACCGGGCCCCAATCCAGGGGAGGGGAGGGTAGGCGAACGGAGTCGGCGGCTCGAACGCGTTGGTCGTCGTTTCCGAAAGCATGAAGCTTTCAAAATCCTGCTTGATCGGGAAACCCGGCAGCACCCGGCCCCGAATGTATCCCTTCATCTCGCCGAGCGTGGCCTCGAACGCCCCCGCGGAGGCGACCTTGTCGGTGTCCGCGACCAATTTGCCGTCTGAATTGAAGGATCCCTTCATGTTCGCCCGCACCCGGGCGGTCGGAGGAATGAACGAGGCCCACTTGACCTTCCGGACGTCCTTGATGTCCTCCACCGGGAAGCCGTTGGCGTCCAGCGTGCGGACGCGGAACGAAGCCTGCTCGCCCGGATGCAGAACAATCTCCGATGGGATGATCTGGAGCTGGGCGGCAGGCCCGGGCGCCGGCCATTTCTCCGGCGCCGTCTTCGCCAGCCCGGGATTGTTCCCGGCCTTGCCGAAGCAATAGATCATTTTAGTGGTCTGGATATAAACCTTGCCATTATAGGCAACCGGAGTTCCAAAGCACCGGCCGCTCAGCGAAACATGCGCCAGCTCCACCGGCTTCTCATCCGTCGGCTTGATGATGTAAAGTCCGCCTTTGTCCGCATCCTTCGCCTCCGGATCGTTCAGGATTGGGACGTATATTTTTCCGTCGGCATAAAGCGGGCAGGAATTCCGCTGCTCAATCCCAAGCTGGTGCCGCCACAGGATTTTTCCCGTGTTCACATCGACATTGCAAAGCGAGCCTTTCTCGGTCACGACGAAAATCCTGTCGCCAACGAGGATCGGGGAACTGGTGGAAGTCGAAAGCTCCGCCGCCCAAAGCTCGACTTGGGACCGCTCCACAATGACTGGCCCAAGGGCCACGTTGGTCGGGTAAACATCCGGAATTTTCAGCGCGACCATCTGGCCGGGCTCATAGGGCGTGCCGTAAATCGCGATGACCTTGTCATTGTTGTGCACCACGGCGGTGGCGTTGATCCCTGCCTTGGCCAGCGGCACGCGCCAGATGGAGTCGCCCGTCCGGGCGTTGACACAGACAATGCTGCCGTCGCCGGTCGGTGAAATGAGGACACGGCGCCCATTCAGGAAGGTCAGGTATGGAAGCGAAAAGGAATTGTCCTTCGGGCGGTCCCCGGGGGAGGCGGCCCAGACGATCTCCCCCGTCTTTTTGTCGAACGCATAAAAGCGGTCGCCCGCCGCGCCGTGCGCGCCCCAGTTGGCCGTGATTCCGCGCGTGATGACCAGGTCACCATCCACCACCGGCGAGGCCGTGCGGGAGTTGGGAAAGGTCAGCCGGCCAAACCGCTCCATCATGGAATGGTTCCAAAGCAGTTTTCCGTCCGCCGTGAAGCCGGACAACAGGCCCTGCGTGCCTTGGACATAAACATTCCCCGTCTCGGCGTCGATGCCGGGGG
>CAZSXX010000100.1:0-12520 GCA_964611245.1 uncultured Verrucomicrobiota bacterium
TTGGAGGCGTTGGAGAGGAGGTTGAGGAGGATTTGGCGGAGTTTGGTTTGGTCGGCGCGGAGAGTCCCGAGCCCATTTTTTTCGACGAGGAGGGTGTTGCCGTTTTTTTCGACGAGGGGTTTGACGGTGGCGGCGACGTCGTCGATGAGTTTGGCGGGGTCGAAATCCTCGAGGAAAAGGGTCATTTTGCCCGCCTCGATTTTGGACAGGTCCAGGATGTCGTTGACGAGGCCGAGTTGGTGTTTGGCGGCGCTGGTGACTTTGTCGAGGTCGGGGACCAAGCCAGCCTTGTCGGTGCCCTCCAATTCTTCGCGCACCATGTCGGTGTAGCCGAGGATCGCGTTGAGGGGGGTGCGGAGTTCGTGGGACATGTTGGCCAAGAAATAGGATTTGGCCTCGTTGGCGGCGTCGGCTTCCTTGCGGGCGGCTTCGAGTTGGGTGTTTTTGGCGGCGAGCGCGATTGAGCTCTGTTTCGCGGCGGCCGCCGCGCTTTCCGCCATCCTCCGCGCCCTTTGTTCCTCCGCAAAAAGGCGTCTCCTCAACGATTCCGCCTCGGCTCGCTTGCGATTGTAGAGCAGGCGCGCGACGAAGGCCCAAAGGACCAGGCCCGTCGCCCCGAATCCGAGCGGCGCGGTGATCCAGGCGTTCATATGCCACGGCGGTTCGATTCGGATCTCCCGGATCCAAGGGTGGGAGTAATTTAGATCGCGATCGATATATTGCAGCGCCACCGTGAACAATCCGGCTTTCGCAGGCTGCCAGACGAAGTCCGGTTCTTTTTGGGGAGGTTGCCAACCGGTGGATTCCTCCATCTCAGCGACGCTCGCCGCACCCGGCGAGACTTTCAGCCGAAAGAACCTGTTTTCACTCCGTGATTTGAAATCGACGACTCCGGCGCGAATCCCGACACGCACGCGCATTCCAGCGGTCCGCGCCACGATCGCCTTGAACGAAGCTTCCTCGCGGATGATGTCAAACTTCACTGTCGGCGCCTGCGGACGCGCGCTGTTTCTGCGATAGAGGATGAGGCTGCCGCCCGAATCAATCCAGGTCTCCCCGTTGGCGCCCTGATAAACGCCGTTGACCCCCGGATCCATCGAATCGCCAGCATTTCCTTTTGGGCCCCAGTCGCGCACATCGAGCGAGCTCCAGACAATTCCGTCAAAAAGGGTGGCGCCGCTTTCGCTCAGAAACCAAATAACCCCAGACTGATCCCGGTGCATGGCGACGCCATTGGCCCCAATGAGCAACGACTTACTGGTGGCCACGGGGGTGATTTTTTTGGCGCCCGCATCGAAGCGCGAGACTCCGCCGCGTGTTCCAATCCAGACTGTCCCATTGGTTTCGGTCAAAAACGACGTGACATCGTTCTCCATCAACCCGTTCGCAATTGAATAGGACACGGATTTTTCGCCATCGAATCGCAACGCTCCGGCCGGGGTCCCCAACCATATCGAGCCATCAGAGGCAATCGCGGTCGCTTGGATATGGGAGTGGGCGCCTACCAAAGGGAACGTTTTAAAGGATTCGCCATTGAACCGCGACAATCCGACGTCACCAACAAACCAAATGGCGCCATTGGGCCCGGCCCAAAGCGGCCGGATAAAATTTATTTGACCGGCCTCGGCTCCGCGAAAGTACATGATCGTTTTCCCATCGTAGCGGCCGGAAGCGAGCCCGGTGTAAAACCAGACGTTCCCGCCATCCGTAATAATGGGGCCATATGCGGTTTCCACCCCCTCTCGCTCTCCGAGCGCGAGAATCTGGTTGCCTTCCACACGAATCAACTGCGTTCCGTTTGCGATCCACACCACCCCCCGCGAATCTTCCGCAATCCCTGAAATCGGACCGGCGGGTAGATTCGTGACCCAGGCTGTGAAACGCCCGTCTTGCAAGCGAAGGAGTTCCCGGCTGCCACCCCTCAATGGTATTAGGGAAAGGGCCCCGGACCGCATTTGGAAAATCCCATACTCCGTGAGCGCGATGCCGTCCTTTGTCCCAAAGATCTGAAAGGCGTCGTCGCCCCGAGCCAAACCGCTGTTCGAGCTGGCCCACAAGGCTCCGTCGCGCGTCCGCAGTGAGCAGATTATCGAGTCATCCGCAAGGCCATCGGCTTGCGTGAAAACGACAAAGCTTTTCCCGTCGAACTTTGCCAGCCCCCCATTTCCACAGAACCAGATTGTGTTGGCTTCGGCTCGAATCGATTGGCACTCGCCCGTGAACCATTGGTCATGGCGCAGAAAACTAGCGCCATGGGATCGCGAGACGCCTCCGTCCGAAGTGCGGCTCCTCACTCCTCCGACCCAAATTGTCCCTTCCGGATCCGGATGGATCGAAGAAATAATGCTGCTCGGAAGGCCGTCGTTTTGGCTGAAACTGTTGAAGGAAGTTCCTTCCATTCGCGCCAAACAAGGCCGACTGCGGTCTTGGTCAGACCTATCTGTCCAGTCGCCGCGGCCAAACCAAAACACCCCGCTCGCTTCACGGGCCATGCTCCGCACGTTGTCGAAAGGAAGCCCATTTTTGGAAGTGATTTGATTCCATACCCCACCGCCAAACCGCGAAATTCCGCCGGCGGTCGCCACCCACAACGTCCCCGAGGGTTCGCGGAGAAGCGCCGAGACCGAATTGTGCACCAGGCCATTGGTGGATGTGTAGTTGGCGAATCCGGCTGGGGCCTTATTCGCGTCGTATCGCGACAGCCCCGCCGTTGTGCCAATCCAAAGGCCGCCCTCCAAATCGTCACACAGTGCTGTGACCCGGTTTCCCGCCAAGCCGTCCTCGATCGTGTAGGTTTTGAAGGCCAACCCATCGAAACGGACCAACCCCCCGCTGGAGCCCAGCCAGAGAATGCCGTCCTTGTCTTGATGCATGGCCACGATGCCGTGCGGCAACCCATCGCGGTACGAATAAGTGCTCCAAGAGTTTCGCTTGAACGGATCAATCCGAAAATGCGCGGGCCCCTTCATCTCCGGGCTTTGGCCAGGCCCGCCCGTGATTGCAATTTGGTTGGTCCCGACCGCGAAGCCACCGTTGACATGGCATCGGATCGTGTATTTGCCGGGACGCAGCGAGCGAAGGACAAATATGCCTTTGGGGTTCGTTAATGTCGCCCGCGCGACTTCCTGTTTCCCGTCAAGGACGGCATCGATGACCACACCAGCCATCGGCGTGTTGGTCGAAAACAATGAACAAACGCTGCCGTGGATGGCGAATGCGTCTGAAACGCTGAAATTCAATTCAAGGTTTTCTCCCGGTGCGGGCCGAAGATTGGTCCGCCAATCGGTTTTTTTGGCGGCGTTTCGGGCCTCCATGTCGAATCCGCGATCATTCGTGTAAAAAGCCATCTCATACCTGCCGGCGCGATCCGTTCGTGTCGTGGACAACTGCGCTCCATCCTGTTCCAATCGAACTTCAACATCAGGGGCGATGGCGCCGTCCATGGTCACCAAGCCGGTGATGCGCGCTGGCCTCCGCGCCAGCCTTGCCGTCGGGGCGTCAACCTCAACGATCCGGGCACCTCCGACCAGTTTGCCATGGTGGCCCTGGCCACTGGAATCGGCGGGGGTTCCATCAGCAAAGTTCCAGAGACCCGCCAGATCGGCCTCGTTGCCAACCAGCTTCTGGAACATTCGCCCGCGGATTTCCCCCTCGGAAAGCGCCTTCCTCCAAACGCGAATCTCGGCCATTTGGCCAAAAAAATGCGCGTCCTCCGTCCATGTGCTTTTTCCGAAGTAGTTCCGCGAACTTTTACGCATCGCCGCGAAGCTCCCTGGGAAATCGAGCGCCCAGACGAGCCCGCCGTTGATGTACAACTTCATCCCTTCCGGTCCGGAGACAGCCGCGATGTGAATCCATTGGTTGGTGGTCAACACCTGCGAAAAGTTCCCCGACGGAACCGGCCCGTGGCGAAGGCCGCGCGCATCGTAGATGACGTACTTCGGTTGGGCGCTCGCTTCGTGATTCGCCACAAACATCGCTTGCTGCCGGTCTCCAAAACAAAAAAACATCGAATCCGTTGGGCCCAGCCGATTGTAATTCGCCCATCCCTCCACCGTTGCCTCCGTCAGTCCGTTAAACATTTCCGGCGGCAACTCCACATGGCTTCCCTCGCCATCAAGGTCCAAAGCGCGAATGCGCGAGGGAAACTCCGCTGCCTTGGCGGCAAAACAGCAGAGGACCAACCAGAAAATGGAGGTTCGCCATGCCGAACTCATTGCACATCCCAAGCATACAAGCGCCTTGGAGCCGATTCAATCCATTTGAAAACCTGATTTCGAAAACAGAGTAGTCGGCCGAGTTGCCCAACCGTAATCCCGATTTTGGCGAGATCAAAGTGACAAGTCCGAAGTTCTGGGCCCTGTGTCACCGAGGCGCGGAGGGTAATTGTTCCGCTGGATTTTAGGCGACGGCGGCGGGCGGGTGGATCACTTGCGACGGCAGGTTGATTGTGAAGGTGGAGCCTTGGTTGTGTTGGCTGGAGACGGTGAGGGAGCCGCCCATGAGTTCGGCGAATTTGCGGCTGAGGGCGAGGCCGAGGCCGGTGCCGCCGTATTTTTTGGAGGTCGACGCGTCGGCTTGGGAGAAGGCCTGGAAGAGGCGGGAGAGTTGTTCGGGGGTCATGCCGATGCCGGTGTCGGAGACTTCGAAGAGGGCGTGGGCGGGGTGGAGTTGGGCGCGGAGGGTGATGGTGCCTTGGGTGGTGAACTTGGAGGCGTTGGAGAGGAGGTTGAGGAGGATTTGGCGGAGTTTGGTTTGGTCGGCGCGGAGAGTCCCGAGCCCATTTTTTTCGACGAGGAGGGTGTTGCCGTTTTTTTCGACGAGGGGTTTGACGGTGGCGGCGACGTCGTCGATGAGTTTGGCGGGGTCGAAATCCTCGAGGAAAAGGGTCATTTTGCCCGCCTCGATTTTGGACAGGTCCAGGATGTCGTTGACGAGGCCGAGTTGGTGTTTGGCGGCGCTGGTGACTTTGTCGAGGTCGGGGACCAAGCCAGCCTTGTCGGTGCCCTCCAATTCTTCGCGCACCATGTCGGTGTAGCCGAGGATCGCGTTGAGGGGGGTGCGGAGTTCGTGGGACATGTTGGCGAGGAAACAGGATTTGGCCTCGTTGGCGGCGTCGGCCTCCTTGCGGGCGGCTTCGAGTTGGGTGTTTTTGGCGGCGAGCGCGAGCGCGCTTTCCTCGGCGGAGATGCGCGCTTTCTGTTCCTGGTCGAGCACCCGTCCGCGGAGCGCCTCGGCTTCGCGCTTCCTGCGAACAACCAGCGCCCTCGCCACGAAGGCCCAAATCAGCAACCCGGCGTTGGCGACGCCAAGCGGGATCATGACGCGGGGATTCTGATACCACAATGGGACCACGGCGAGCAGGACGCGGGCGGGCGCTGAATAGTTCAAGTCTCGGTCGATGTATTGCACGGTCACGCGATATTCGCCTGGCCGGTTGGTTTGCCAGGGGAAATCCGCGCCGCTGATCGTGGTCCAATTTGTGGAGGCTTCCCGGTGCTCCGTGTCCTCCACTCTGTAGCGAAGCTGCCGCTTGGCCGCCACAGTCATGAGGTCAACGATGCGGCATCCGATTTCCACCCGTTCTCCAGCCATGAAAGAACGAGGCCCATTTTGCCCGTTTTCCGCCGCGCCCGAGCGAAGGTCCAGTTGCGGCGCGGGCAGGGCCCGGACCGTTGGCCGGAATCGAACCAACCCGTTGTCGGTGGCCAGCCACAAAGCGCCATCGACGCCTTCTTCGATGGCATAGACCTCGCCGCCGGGATAACCATCGCGCCTGTCCAAAATGGTCCACGCGCCCCCATCAAAACCGGCGAGCCCGGTGTGCGTCCCAAACCAAACGCGCCCTTTCGAATCGCGAAAGATCGAGGCGACCCCGGTCAGGCTTCCCCCGCCCGCGACTTCGAACCACTCCGATTTTTGCGTTTGGGAATTGAACCGAAAAACGCCGCGGAGGCTCGCCATCCAGACGGAGGAATCGGAGTCGGCATAGAGGCTGCGCACCAAATCGTTGTCCAATCCTGTTTTGCTGGTCCACTGGGTCACTGTGCCGGCGCGAAGTTGGAACGGGCTCGAAACCCGGAAGCCGGAGGCAAACCAAATGTTTCCCGCGGACGAAATCCAAAGTTGGCTGGTGTGGGGGTCAAAACCTTCGCCCCGAAAGACCTTCTTGAACCGCGTCCCGTCGTAATGAACCAGGTGGCTGGGCGTCAGCAGCCACATGTCATCGTCCGCGATCCGTTTGAAGTCACACACGGTCTCGTCGTCCAATCCGTCCGCATCGCCGAACAAACGCCAGCGGCCCGGGGATCCCGGCGGCTTTGCGGGATCGTGCCGCAACAGACCTTTGAGCGAGCCGAACCACATCACTCCGTCCGCCCCGGCTTGAATCGCGCGGACGAATCCCACTGGAACTTCCTCGGGGTCCGAGTGGGCGATGAAATTCGTTCCATCATACTTCGCGACGCCCCCCTCGGCGAAACTCATCCAGAGCGAGTTGTCGGGCGAGCGCTTCACGCCGAGAAGAAAGTTCCCGGGCAATCCGTCCCGTGTCGTGAAATGCTTCCAGGTTTCCTCGTCGTAGCGTGAAATGCCGGTGATATTCTGCACCCAGACCACGCCATTGGAGCTCGGCTCGACGCCGCGAACAGTTCGGCTCGGCACGCCATCCTGCATGGTGATGCGAACCTGCGTTTTTCCGTCGGTGCGCCGGATGCCCCCGGAATTCCTGAGAAGGCTGTCGCCCTCGGGGCGCCACGCAACATCGTCGCCGGGCGGGAAACTTTTTTCCATGGGAGCCGAGCCGCCCGAACTGATTGACATTTGCATGACATCCAACACCAGAGTCCCAGCCGGCCCTGCGCGCGCGCTTCGAGGATCCAACACTGTGACATTTGTTCCCGGGCCAAAGGCAATCGTCCCATTTCCCGCCGGCCTCAGCCCGTAAGCCACGAAGGGATAGCGCTCGCCATGCAGGCCGAACACCTCCTTGAATTTGAGACCGTCGAAATTAAAAATGCCGGCGTCGGTGCCGAGCCACAGACTGCCGTCGGCGCCTTCAACAATTCCGCCGACCACATTGTTTGGCAGGCCGTGCTCAGTCGTAAAGGTCCTCCACGTTCCTTTCTTGAACGGCTGCAAGCGGATCTCGACGTTGTGGAAGGGGCGGCCCGGCGCGACCTCGAGCACCTTGCCATCCTGGAAATAGACCAGGCCATCCAGGGTGTGGGCGCGGATTTGGTATCTGCCTGGCCGCAAATGGACGAACTCGAATTGCCCGCGCTCGTCGCTCCAGGATGAGGCCACAACATTCGTGCCCATTTTCTTCGGTCGCAGGTGGGTGAAGGCTGCGGGCGGAATGATTTCCTTGGGCAGCTTGGGGCTGGACCAGAACAAGCGGAGGGCGGAGCTTCCCACGCCGGCTTCGAAATAATCGACGCGCAGTTGGTGAATTCCCGCCGAAAGTTCCACCGACGCGGTTTTTTCCGTGGAGCCGTGCAGCCCATCGTGATCCAGTGTCAGGCGCTCATCCACAAAAAGCTTGGAGCCGTCGTCCGACGCGAGATGAAAGGTGTAAACTTCATCAACGGGAACGGAGACGCGGCCGGACCATCGACAGGCGAACTGGAGGGGTTCGGCGGCTGAACGCAGGAGGTTCACGCTGGGTCCGTAACGGATGTCCAAATTTGGGCTGAGTTCGGCGCGCACCGGACGCAGGGCCGGTTCAAAATGGGGGACTGAGGAAATTCGAAAAGGCGGATGGTACATCTCGCGGATCAACCCGGGGGCCTCCTCCACATCTGTGGAGTCGACCGCGACCGCTTCGACCAAAACCGCGTTCAGCGGCGAGCCATCCACGGCCACTGTTTGTCCGCGAAAAGTATCCGTGCGCAAAACGACTGGATGCGCCTGGAGGTTGGTGAGGCGAGAATAATCAGTCAGCCAGGCGGAGCGGTTGGTGAACAGCAGCGCAATTTGGCCGGGCTGCGCATCGGGTTGCAATCCCAGGAAAAGGAAGCCATCCGCTGTGGCTATGGATCGCGCGCGAATCAGTTCGGCACTGTTTTGATGAGCGATCAGTTCCGCCCACGGCAACGGCGATCCCGCCTCGTCCACTGGCCGCATTGACAGGGGGATCAACTGGGGAATGGACGATGGGAGTTGGGCTGGGGCGGTGGAGGCCGAGCCGCCCAGCCCGCCTCGATTCCGCCGCGGGCCGGAATCCTCGGCTGGCTTGGCCGGGTCATCGAATTTCCAGAGGCCAAGCAGTGAGTTCTCCCGGACAGGGCCGCCCGTTTGAATGAGCTGTTGAATTTCAGCCCCGCCCAGAGCGACGCTCCAAACACAAAGGTCATCCAACTCGCCCGCAAAAGGCGCGGTCCCGAACCTGAACGACGCGCCGTCCCGCAGGTTGACCGCCAGGGGCAGGTGCCCCCCGCGCCACAGCAATCCACCGTTGACGTAAACGGACTTGTTTGTTCCCTCGTAGGTGATGGCGAAATGGGTCCACCGATCCGGAGGGACGGAATTCCAAACTTGGAGTGGGTCAACCTCGGTGGTGAGGGTTCCCACACCAATGAAATGCTCGGCGCTGATCAAACCCACCCCTGGCTCCAGGCCCACTTGCACGCCGAGCCGGGCGCCGTCACGAATCTCGAGGAATCCCGCCCAATTTGTGGACTGTGGCCTGACCCAGCCTGCGACGGTCAGGCTGGATGTGAGTTCGCCGAGAATTCCCACTGGCACGTCGAACCAGGCGTTGGCGCCAGTCAATTGAAGGACGCGGTTCACCCTTGGAGGGCTGGCCCGGTCCGACTCCAAAACCTGCACCGGGGCGCCCGAAATTTGGGCGCGAATTGACCATGCCGGCGAACCGAGGACGACCAAAAGGTGAAAGAATAGCCACTTCACAACCGGAATTCTATAAGCCATTTAAATCCTGACGCCCGCGCAGCGTCACTCTTTTATTTTCGGGATTGAGGAATCGACATGCGGAATCCTGGCCGTGAACACCGATCCTTTTCCCTTTTCGCTCCGCACGGTCAATTCTCCGCCCATGAGTTCGACGATTTTGCGGCTGAGGGCGAGGCCGAGGCCGGTGCCGCCGTATTTTTGGGAGGTGGTGGCTTCGGCCTGGGAGAAGGCCTGGAAGAGGCGGGAGAGTTGTTCGGGGGTCATGCCGATGCCGGTGTCGGAGACTTCGAGGAGGGCGTGGGTGGGGTGGAGTTGGGCGCGGAGGGTGATGGTCCCGTTTTCGGTGAATTTGGCGGCGTTGGAGAGGAGGTTGAGGAGGGCTTGTTTGAGGCGGGTTGGGTCGGCGCGGATTTGGCCGAGGGGGGCGATTTTTTGGAGGATGAGGCGGTTGTTGTTTTTGGCGACGAGGGGGGCGACGGTTCCGGCGACGTCGTCGAGGAGGGGGGCAAGGTCGACGTTTTCGAGGAGGAGGGCCATTTTGCCGGCCTCGATTTTGGAGAGGTCGAGGATTTCGTTGACGAGGCCGAGTTGGTGGCGGGCGGCGGCGGCGACTTTGTCGAGGTCGGGGGCGAGGTCAAGGTGGCCGCGGTCGGCGAGTTCCTCCTTGACCATTTCGGAGTAGCCGAGGATGGCGTTGAGTGGGGTGCGGAGTTCGTGGGACATGTTGGCGAGGAAGGAGGATTTGGCCTGGTTGGCGGCGTCGGCCTGGGCGCGTGCGGCCTCGAGCTGGGAGTTTTTGGCGGCGAGGGCGTCGGCGCTGAGCTGGGCGGCGGCGCGGGCTCTTTGTTCCTCGAGGAGGAGGCGCTCGCGGAGGCGGCCTGTTTCGCGGCGCTTGCGGAGGTAGAGGGAGCGGGCGATGAAGGCCCAGGCGAGGAGGCCGAGGTTGGTGGCGGCGGCGGGAACGACGATCCAAGGGTTTTGGTACCAGTGCGGGATGGCGGCGAATTGGGCGTGTGCGGGCTGGGAATAGTTGAGGTCGCGGTCGATGTATTGGACGGTGAGGGAGTAGTCGCCGAAGCGGTCGGGGCGGATGGAGAAGGAGGATCCGGTGACGGTGGTCCAGTTGGTGTGCGAGGGAGGGGGTGACGCGGCCGAGAGGGGAATGCCGAAGACGGTAAGAGGCGCTGTGTTGGCGGCGGTGGGTTGGAGGGAAAAACGGAACTGGCGTTTGGCGGGAATGGTGGCGAAATCGACGATGGCGCATTTGACGTCGACGCGCCCGCGGCCCAAGAACTGCGGGGGGTCGGAGGAGAGGGGCGGAGAGGGTTCTGCGGAGAGAGAGAGGGTGGGAGGGGGCAGGGAGCGCAGGGTGGGTTGGAAGCGGACGAGGCCGCGGTCGGTGGCGAGCCAGAGGGCGCCGTCGAGGGCCTCTTCGATGCCGTAGACTTCGCCGCCGGGGTAGCCGTCGCGGGTGTCGAGGATGGTCCAAGATTGGCCGTCGAAGGCGGCGATGCCGGTGTGGGAGCCGAACCAGGTCCGGCCTTTGGAGTCGTGGAAGATGGCGCCGACGGAGGCGAGGGCTTGGCCGCCCTCGAAGGAGAAGGTTTCGATCGCGTGGGTGGCTGGATCGTAGCGGCGGATGCCGAGGCCGGTGGCCATCCAGATTTTGGAGGTTGTGGGGTCGATGTGGGCGCAGCGGACGAAGTTGGTTTCGCCGCCGTGGTGTTCGGCGACCAGGGTCCATGAGCCTTGGGAAAAGCGAGTGAGGCCGCCGAGTTGGGAGTAGCCGACGCCGAACCAGAAGGAGCCATCGGAGGCGCGGGAGAAGCGGTGGCCAAAGCTGTGGAGGGGCTGGGGCAAGGGATATTTGGAAAACGAGGCGCCGTCGAAGCGGGAGAGGCCAGTGGGTTGGAGGAGCCAGATTTCGCGGTCATTGGCGGGGACAATGCTGAACACGGGTTCCGGGGTGGGGTGGAGTGCAAGGCCAGATTTGGGGTGATAGGAAAGGAGGCCGGATTTGGCGGCGAACCACATTGCGCCTTCCGCGCCAGCGACGGCGCCGCGGATGGGTTCGGGCGGGATGGCCGGGTCGGCCAAGCCGACGAAATTTGTGCCGTCGAAGCGGACGATGGCGCCTTCGGTGAAGGTGAACCAGAGATTCCCGAAGGTGTCCCTGGCAGTGGAGGTGGCTTGAATCCCGGGCAGGCCGTCCCGGCGGGTGAAATGGGTCCAGGTCCGCTCGTCGTAACGGGAGAGGCCGGTGATGTTCAGAATCCAGGCTGTGCCGGGTTCATGGGCGAAGGAGCCGCGGGAGCCGCGGCTTTGCCAGCCATCGGTGGAGGTTAACAGGGAGACGGCGCCGTTTTCCATGCGCAGGACCCGGGCATGACGCGAACCAAAGCTCCGCCAAGCGACGGATTTTGATGGGGAGGTCCAGTTCGTGGAGGGGTCTGGAAGGTCGGCGACGAGGGGGAGGGGGATGGAGGCGAAGCGCTCGCCGTCGAAGCGCCAGGCTAGTTCGGGACCGGCCTCGCGGATGAACGCCAAGGCTCCGTCGGGGAGGATTTTGATTTTTCCGATGACGTTGTGGGGAAGCCCGTTGTCGGTGGTGAAATGGCGCCAGACGCCTTTTTTGAAAGGGGCCATGCGGATTTCAAGGGGGCCGAGGGTGGGGGCGGCGCCGGGGTCGTAGGTTTTTCCGTCTTCGCAATAGACGAAGGAGTTGAGGGAGTTGGCGCGGAGGCGGAATCTTCCGGAGGGGGCGTTGGTGATGGAGAATTCGCCGAGGTCGGAGGTCCAAGCGGAGGGGGGGTCGCTGTTGGAGGAGGGAGGGGAGGGGTCGGCGGGGATGGCTTGGACGAGGACGGCGGGGAGGGGCGATCCATCGAGGGCGAGGACCTTGCCCGTGACGGCGGCGGCGTCCGCGCGATGGGCCGCGACCAGGAGGAAGAGGAGGACGACGCGCCAGGGGAGGCGGAGCGGATTTGCGCCGCGGTCCCGGAGCCTAGGTTTGGGACATGAGGAATCGATGATGCGCAAACCTTATTTTGAGGTTCACGAATGAGCAACACCCGATTCGCGGTTTGGAGCGCGGGCTATTTTTGGAGGCGGGACCAGGCGAGGCCGGGGCGGTCGGCGCGGAAGCGGACGAGGCGGGTGTGCTCGACTTCGGTGACGTAGATGGTGCGGCCGTCGGAGCCGCCGAAGCAGAGGTTGCTGGGTTTTTGGCCGAGGACGTCGATTTCGCGTAGGATTTCGCCGGAGGGGGACATTTTGACGACGGTGCCTTTGCCGTGGCGGGTGATGTAGAGGTTGCCGTCGATGTCGCAGCGCATGCCGTCGAAGCCGTGGTCGGGGAATTGGCGGATGAGGCGTTTATTGGCGAGGGAGCGGGCGGGGGTGATGTCCCAAGCCCAGACGTTGCGCTGGACGCTTTCGTTGAGGTAGAGGGTCTTGCCGTCGGGGCTGACTTCGACGCCGTTGCTGGTGCCCAGGGCGGAGGCGAGGAGGGTGGTTGCGCCGTCGGGATCGATGCGCCAGAGCTGGCCGGAGCCGTCTTTCCAGTTTGGATCGCTGGCGAAGAGGGAGCCGTCGGGGGCGATGGCGA
>CAZSXX010000101.1:0-2535 GCA_964611245.1 uncultured Verrucomicrobiota bacterium
CCCCCCCCCCCCCCCCCCCCCCCGCCGGTGGCTGAGAAATTCCAGTTGGCGAGGCGGCGGCGGAGGCGTTCTTGGCGGGCGGCGAGGACTTCCGGGAAATTGGGGCAGGGATCGGGAAGGCCGTTCGGGACGACGACGGAGCGGCGGGGCTTGAAGTGGGCGGCATCGGCTTCGTTGAAGGGGGCGAGGGAGATGGAGAGGTCGGGGTGGTCAAGGGCGAGGTGGCTGAGGCGCTGGAGCCACTTGGGCCGGGTGGAAAGCCAGTCGCCCAGGCCGACGGCGTGCCAATGGAAAATGACGTGGTGAAAGAAGGGGCGGCAGAGGAGGAGGATGGCGCAGTCGCGGGCGAGGGCGTTTTTGATGGGCGGGGCGGGGATGTAATAGAATGTGACGGCGCCATGGCGGAAACGGAGCCAGAGGGCGCGGGCGCAGTGGGCGAAAAGGCGGAGGACCTTGCCGGGGCGGAAGCGGCCGATGTCGGCGCTGTCGGTGGCGAACTGCGCGTTGACGTGGAAGCATTCGACGCCGTGTTTGGGGTCGGCGAGGCCGCGCAGCATCAGGTCGACCATGTAGCTCTGGCCGTGATGGGGCGGGGGCGTGTGGGCGAACACGACAACTTTCATCGACGGGCAAAGGATGGGGAAAGAGGGGGCGGGAGCGAGAAGAATTTTGCGCGGGCCGCATTTGCGTGGCGCGGGCGGGGCGCTTCGTGCCATGTTTTGGGCATGCCGAAAACGGAAGGCGCCGCGGAGCGCAGCTTGATCCTGACGCCCGCGTCGTATGTCGAGACGCTGGATTGGGGGCGCGTGTTTGAGCGCGGGCAGCCGGTGGAAATTGAGCTGGGGAGCGGGGATGGGTCGTTCCTCGCGCAATATGCGAAGCTCCATCCGGAGCGGAATTTCCTGGGGGTGGAGCGGTTGCTCGGGCGGCTGCGGAAGCTGAACAAAAAAGGGCTGCGGGCGGAGCTGAGGAACCTGGCGCTGCTGCGGCTGGAGGCGGCGTATTCGATGGAATTCCTCGTGCCGAAGGAATCGATCGAGGCGCTGCATGTCTATTTTCCGGACCCGTGGCCGAAGCGGAAGCACCGGAAAAACCGGCTGATCAACGAGCGTTTCACGGAGATCGCGCGGGCGGGGCTGAAGAAGGGCGGGATTGTATATTTGAGGACGGATGACCTGGATTATTTTGAGCAGATGACGCGGGTGTTTGACGGGAACCCGGCATTCCGGAAGGTGGAAACGCCGGAGGAATTGGCGGGGGTGGTGACGGATTTCGAGCGGAATTTCCACCTGCGCGGCGTGGGGACGAACCGGGCGGCCTACCAGCGGGCGGAGTGATCAGACGTCGATGATGGGGCCGCTGCCGGCGGGGGGAGCCGGGGGGCGAGGGCCTGGGCCCGGGCCGGAACCAGGGGAAGGCGGGCCCTGCGCGGGGCGGCCAATGAGGCCGTTGGCGAAGAGGGAGACGAGGCTGATGATGATGCCGCCCCAAAAGGCGGACCAGAATCCGGCGACATAGAAGCCTTTCACGATGTTGCCGACCAGAAGGAGCATGAAGGCGTTGACGACGAAAGCGAAGAGGCCAAGCGTGACGATGAGCAGCGGGAGGGAAAGGAGCAGCATGATGGGCCGGAGGATGGCGTTGAAGACGCCAAGGAGCAGGGAGGCGGTGAGGAGCCCGGCGAAGCCGGTGTAATCGATTCCGCTGACGAGCTGGCTGGCGACGAGGACGCCCGCCGCCGTGACCAACCACCGCTGAAAAAACGATTTCACTGGGGACAAGGTGGATAATCCGGGGGCGCTTGGCAAGGAGCGGAGCGATTCCCCCTGTTCGATTGGCGGCTTTCGCGCTATCCTTGGGCCGAATCGAAATTGATCGAATGGACCTTCTTTCCAGCAAAAACATCCCCGCGCGGGAACGCCTGATCTTCGCCCTTGATGTCCCGACCGTCGCGGAGGGCAAGGAGTGGGTGGAGAAATTGGGCGACTCCGTGGTTTTTTACAAACTTGGGCTGCAGCTTTTCATGGCGGGCGGGTATTACGAATTCATCGACTGGCTGGCGGCGCGGGAGAAAAAGATTTTCGCGGACCTGAAGTTTTTCGACGTGCCGGAGACGGTGAAATCGGCGGTGGCGCAATTGACGGACCGGCCGATCACGTTTGTGACGGTGCATGGGAATGGGTCGATCATGGAGGCGGCGGCGAGCGTGAAGAAGAATCTGAAGATTCTGGCGGTGACGGTTTTGACGAGCCTGGACCAGAAGGACCTGGAGTCGCTTGGGTTCCAGTGCAATGTGGAGGAGTTGGTGCTGTCGCGGGCGCGGGGGGCGTTGGCGACGGGGTGCGACGGGATCATTTCCAGCGGGCTGGAGGCGGCGCGAATCCGGGAGGCGCTGGGGGAGAAGCTGCTGATCATCAGCCCGGGCATCCGGCCGGTGGTGAACAAGCCGGCGGACGACCAGAAGAGGACGATGGACGTGGAGGACGCGTTCCGCGCGGGGGCGGACTACATCGTGGTGGGCCGGCCGATCCGGCA
>CAZSXX010000101.1:2545-12412 GCA_964611245.1 uncultured Verrucomicrobiota bacterium
CCGCGACCGGCAGGCGCCCGATCCGCGCGCGAAGGCGGAGGAAATGCAGCGGCGCATCGCGGCGTTGTTCCAGAAATGAGCGGCGAATTCCGGGACGCGACGTTGGTCCTGATCGGGCATGGCTCGACGCTGAACGCGGAGTCCTCCGCGCCGACGCACCAGCACGCGGAGGACCTGAAGCGGCGGGGGATTTTTGGGCAGGTGCTGACGGCGTTTTGGAAGGAGGAGCCGTCGATCGCGGCTGTGTTGCGGGCGGCATTTTTGCCGCGCGTGTTCTGCGTGCCGCTGTTCATCAGCGAGGGGTATTTCACGGAGGAAGTGATCCCGCGCGAGCTGGGGTTCGCGCCGGGGGAGCGGGCGCGGCAGGCGGGCGGGCAGGCGATCCGGTATTGCGGCCCGATCGGCACGCATGAAAGCATGACCGAGGCGCTGCTGGCGCGGGCCGGGGAGATCGTGGCGAAATACCCGTTTCCGCGCGCGCCCAAGCCGGCGGACACGGCGCTGTTCATCGCGGGGCACGGGACGGGCAACAACGAGAATTCGCGGAAGGCGATCGAGCGGCAGGTGGAGCTGATCCGGGAGCGCGGGCAGTACGCGGAGGTGTATCCGTCGTTCATGGAGGAGGAGCCGAAGATCGGGGAGTGCTACGCGATGGCCACGGCGCCGAACATTGTCATGGTGCCGTTTTTCATCAGCGACGGGCTGCATTCGTTCGAGGACATCCCGATGATGCTGGGGGAGCCGGAACGGTTGGTGCGCGCGAGGATCGCGGCGGGGCAGCCGACGTGGCGCAACCCGACGGAGCGGAAGGAGAAGCTGGTGTGGTACGCCCCGAGCATTGGCAATGAACCACACATCCCGGATGTCATTTTGCAGCGCGTGCGGGAGGCGGCCGGAAGTCCGCAGGCGGGCGGTTGACACGGAGGGATCCGTGGCTCATTTCGGAAGGACAAGGGGCCAAATTTTCGGGATGCCTTCGCGGGCGTGCGGGCGTATCCTCGCGGCCAGTATGCGTTTGGGGACACTTTGGCTGTTGCTGGCCCTTGTTTCGGTTGGGCGGGCGGGGGAATTCACGGTGGGGACTTACAACCTGGAGCTGTATTTGACGGAGCCGGCGGGGACGATGAAGGCAAAGACGGAGGGCGCGCGGATCCGGGCGCGCGAGATGGTCAAGGCGATGAACGTGGATGTGCTGGCGGTGCAGGAGATGGGGAGCCCGGCGGCGTTCGCGGAATTACGGGCGGGGCTGGAGGCGGAGGGGTTGTCGTATCCGCACACGGAATATGTGGGCGGGGCGGACACGAATTTGCACCTGGCGGTGTTGAGCCGCTTTCCGATCGTGGCCCGGCGCCCGCACACCAACGAGTCGTTCCTGCTGAATGGGCGGCGGATGCGCGTGCTGCGCGGCTTCCTTGAGGTCGATATCCGCGCGGCGGACGGCTACGAATTCACGCTGCTGACGGCGCACCTGAAGTCGAAGCGGCAGAGCGGCTTTGCAGACGAGGAGGACGTGCGCGAACAGGAGGCGCTTCTGCTGCGGCAGAAGATCGACCGGATCATCGCGGCGCGCCCGGAGGCCAACATTGTGGTGCTGGGCGACCTGAATGATTTTCGGAACGCGCGGTCCACGCGGGCGGTGTTGGGCCGGGGGAAAAACACGCTGGTGGACACGCGGCCCAGCGAGAAAAACGGCGATTTTCGCGGGAGCGCGAGTGATCGGGAAGGGGGGCGGCAGATCACTTGGACGCATTTTTACGCGGCGGAGGACACCTACGCGCGGCTGGATTACATCCTGCTGAGCCGAGGCATGGCCCGGGAGTGGCTGGCCGAAGGAACATTCATCGTGACGATGGCGAACTGGGGATCGGCGTCGGACCATCGGCCGCTGGTGGCGACTTTTTCGACAGTAGATAAGTAACGAACTTGTGCACCCGAGATTAATCCAGATTTGATTAAGGGTTTTCGGGCCAACTTGTGTTGGCCAGCTCCGTTTGGATGAGAGTCTGGAGACGGATGATCGCGTCAGTTCCCGACATGGTCCGGATCGCGTCGGTTTCGGCGAAGAAGAGATGAATTGAGTGACCGTTAGTTTCGATCTCGAAGCCAAACTCTTCAAGGGACACATCAAGATTGTGCCAGCGCTTGACGATCTTTGCGCCGGGAATCACCGACAGGGCATCACTGGTTCGATTATACTCGCCCCAATAGCCGAATTTCCGTCCGCGATTGGCTGAGGCGTCCCATTGATATAGTGCGAGCAAACAAAACGCGAATATCAATATCCCGGTCAGCGATAGGATGAGACGGCGCATCAGGTCAATTCTTGCCATAACGGGTAGGCTTTACAAGCGACGTTGAGCATGCGCCGCAACAACCTCTTCGGGGCCAATCCCTCACGGCGGAGGGAGGGTCAGCGTTCGGGGAGGGTGGCGAAGAGGGCGGCGGCGGAGTAGCGGCCGAGGCGGCGCGGGGAGATGAGGGCGGTGCGGCTGTCGGCGAGGAGGGGGGTGGATTGGTAGTATTTTTGGTGCTTGAGCTCCCAGCGGCGGGCGGCGGTGACGACGGTGGGGTCGGAGAGGTCAAACATTTCGTCGGCGGCCCACCAGACTTGGCCGTCGGTGGCGTCGACGAGCTTGAGGTTCCAACCGATGGCCATGGGGGGATAGGGATGGTAGCGGGTAAGGCGGCAAAAGAGGATGCCGTCCACGCCGATTTCATTTTTGAGGCTGGAGAGGAAATCGAGGGGGAGCTTTTCGGAGGCGGACCATTCGGACCGGCCGGTGAGGTGGCGGAGTTGCTCGGGGGTGACGCGGATGACCTCGAAGGTGTTGAGGCGGTCGAGCTCGGACTGGAGGATGGGCTCGAGGGCGGCGCGGCCGGAGGCGATGTCGGAGCGGCCGGGCTCGGTGGAGAGGGGAAGGAGGGCGACGCGGCGCAGGCGTTCGGGGAGCTTCTCGGCGGTGCGATGGACGTTGGTGACTTTGTAATCCACGCCGGTGACAATTTCGGTCTGGGCGATGGTGGTTGTTCCGCAGCCAACCATGAAGACGAGGAGGATGCTGAGGAGGACCAGGGCGGCGACGAGGGAAACGCCTTTCAAGGTCGGGGGAGTGCGGGTGGCCGGGGGCGGGGCGGCGAACTCGGCCTCGAAGTCGCCGAGGGAGATGGCATTGGGACTGGAGCGGCGGCGGCGGGAGGTCCGGCGCGTGCGCGGGAGTTCGGCAAGGTCAGGCGGATTCGGGTCCATGAAAGCGATAGAGGCAATGGCCGAGGCCGCGCAGCCAGGGCATGAGGTGGTTTTCGAGGGCGTTGGACAGCTCGATCAAATCCTGGCGGCCGATGATTTGTTCGATCTCCTCGAGGATGGCGACGAGGTCCTGGGCAAAACGTTTGATGGCCTTGGCGCCGATCTCCTGGCCGAAGGGGAGGATTTCGATGGAGGAAGGCACGAAGCTGAGGGTCATGAGGGGGTCCTTGAGGTCGGGGAGCAGTTCCCACCAGAGGGCCTCGGCGCGGGACCATTCATTGATCATCATCTGGAGGGAGAGGCGCTCGACGCGTTCGTGGAGGGCGTTGACCTGGTCGGCGGCGACGGTGACGAGCTGGAAGCTGAGCTGGCCGAACCCGACGGTGCGCGCCACGACTTTGTGGAACGTCTTGAAGGGGGGCATCGGCTCGTTGAGGTTGACGGCCGCGCCATTGACATTGAGGGAGAAAAGAATGCGGTGGCGCTTGAGGGCGGCGGTTTCGAGGTGGGAGCGGATGGCCTGCAAGGAGCGGCCCTGGCGGGCGGAGAGCTCAACGGGCTGACCATCCAGCGTGACATGAACGCGGGGGGGGGCCGGCTGCTTGTTCGCAGAACCTTGCATCCCTTTTGTATCGGCAGGAGGCGGAAAAGATTAAGCGGCCGCGCGGGGAAGGGGATGGCCGCGCGCGCGGGCGCAAAACGCTGGGAAATGGAGGCGTTTTGGGAGGCGCGGGGCTTGACGGAGGGGGAGGCGCTGCGACAGTGGAGTTGGAGCTTCAATATGGCGCGAGATTTTGTCATGCGGATGATCGAGCAGATGGCGACGCTGCTGGCGGGATTGCTGGACCGGCGGAGGGCGGGCGAGGTGATCGAGGCGCGGGAGGATTTGGAGAACCTGTGCCTGCGGTCCTCGGGACGGACGCTGGCGGAGATCAAGATTCTGGCGCCGGAGGAGGTGGCGAAGATCATGGACCGGGCGGGGGCGCTGAAGATCATGCGCTCGCTGACGGTGGCGGAGCTGCTGCTGCTGGACGCGCAATGGCACGAGGCGGACCGGACGGAGGAGCAGTTGACGCCGAATTACGCGCACGCGGTGTGCCTGATCGCGGACGCGATGGAGGGGTTGGGGACGGAGGAGCAGGCGCATTTCCGGGCGAAACTGGCGAACGCCGCCGGGAAGCTGGGGGAATTGGTGAGGCATCCCTACATCGAGCAGCGACTGGCGCGGTGGACGGGCCAAGGGGATGGTGGGAATTTGGGGGGTTGAGTTTTTTTTAGGGGCGCCACAAAGTCGGTTCGGCCGGAATTCCCCGCCCCGGCCGCTGGTGTCACCCCTCCATCCCGCCTTGGTCGCACACCATGCGAAAAGGGATTGAACGCATGAATTTGAACCAGCGCATTGGACTCCCCGCCCCGGGCGAAAGGTCAACCGAGGAAAACACCCTTCGCCACGTGAACCTGAAATTGGCGGCGCTGGGCTGCCCGACTTGCCAAACGCAGAACCAGGAGGAGTTCCAGGAGATCGCCGGGGCAATCCTGGCGCATCACCTCGAGGGCAATCCAGCGGGAGCGCGCCGGGTGTGCCCGGCGGACGAGCGCATCCACGCGTTCCTGGATTCGTATTTGGGCGCGGAGGGGGCGGGGCTGAGACTGCCTGCGGAGACGTTTGTGCTGGACCGGCACGGGCTGGCGCGGACGCTGTCGTTGCCGGCGCAGAAGGATGAATTTTCGTCGGACATCATTTATTCGTACCGGGTGAGGCAGGGGGTGTTGCACAACCCGAAGAGCGACCGGCGGACGACGCAGGGAATTTTTCACGTGACCGAGGGGGGGCTGCCGATCCCGGACGACAAGCTGGGGGCGCCGAAGCGGACGTTCGCGTTTTTGCTGAAGCGGGCGCTGAATCCGCCGCCGGAACTGCGGCAACTGCCGTTCACGGCGGGGCAGCTCCAGCAGGCGGAGTGCTTTGTGTCGTTGCTGCTTCGGCCGATCGTCTGCCCGGAAGTGCCGGGGTTCAACTCGGAGAAGACGATGGAGGTGCGGTTTTTCGCGCCGGGCAACCTGGTGAGCAACCTGGATTTCGTGGAGAGCATTTTCGGGAACGCGGGGGATCCGCACCTGCCGGAGAATGACGCGGCGCTGGACACGGAGCATTGGACGGGGCACACGGGGTGCGTGATCCTGGCGCCGCACCTGGTGGGGGTGCGCAAGAAAGAGGCGGGGTTGCCGCATTACGACCAGGCAACGGAGCGGCAGCGGCGGGATGGGATGTGCTGGAAGTCGGAGGAGGAGCTGTACAACGACGGGGGCGCGTTCAAGATCACCTGCCGGGACGCGCGGGGGGTGATCGTGACGGTGATCGCGGACAACTATTTCGGCTATTGCAAAAAGGAGGTCAAAACGCAGATCAGCTATGCGGCGAACCTTTTTGGGATGGCGGAGGAGGAGCACGCGGGCGGGGCGCTGGTGTTCCCGAGCTATGATTTGGGGGAGGAGTTCAGCGGGTTTTTGCATGTGCGGCGGCTGCACCACAATTACCAGGAGGTCATTTCGCTGTACCGGGAGGCGATGGAAATCCAGCCGGAGGGGTACGCGATCGACCGGAATCACCGGAACATCTATTACGTGCCGGAGAACGTGGAGTTCAACCTGCACCAGCAGAAGGTGAGCTGGGAGAAGGATGGGACGCTGCGGACGATCAAGCTGCTGGCCAATGTGACGTATGTGCGGCCCTCGGGCTACAAGGTGCACATGGAGAAGCCGGGCGGGGGCCGGGCGTGGCGGCTGGTGGGGACGGTGGCGGAGGGGACGGTGTGCCACAAGCCATGCACGGTGTCGGGCGGCGGGAAGTCGGAGATCTCCAAGCCGATCAGCGACGCGATCATCCAGGGGCCGACCTTTGTGGCGGATTTCCAGAGGGATTTCGACGAGGTGGAGCGGCTGATCAACCGCGATTACGCGGACCGGTTTGTGGACACGGTGGAGAGGAACGCGGACAGCCGCCCGATCCTGAGCCCAAAGCGGTCGCTGGGTTCGGTGATCAAGCTGCTGACGCCATCGCCGGAGTTCACGGAGGAATACAACGGGTGGCTGGAATCGACGCCGCAATACATCAAGGAGCTGGTGTTCGTGGTGAAGCGGTTTTACAAGCCGGAGTGGGGCGCGGCCTGGCGCGAGCATTTCTCGGTGGACATCATCAACGGGCGGCCGGGGAATGAGTTGAAGTGCGACCGGCGGAAGCTGGTCTCCAATTACCTGCGGGTGGGCTTCGCCGCGGACGGGTCGTGGCGGACGTTTGGGCTGCGGAAGGATTTCCATCCGGCGGCGAAAATCGCGATGGAGGACGACATTTCGGCGTCGGTGACGGTGCCGCGCAGCGTGATGTTCAAAAACGCGGGCAAGGAGGTGGGGTCGATCAAGTTCGTGAAGAACTGCGAGTACCGGCTGTTCCAGCGGCCGGACGACGCGATCCACCGGGGTTACGACAAGCAGACGGAGGCGGATTTCGCGCGGGACGGGAATTTCTTCTCGAACTACGAGCCGCTGCCGGCGGGGCGGGCGGCGGAGATGATCGAGGACGCGATCAGCTTTGACCAGTTCACGGAGCCGATGGGGCGGCTGATCCGGGCGGTGGCGAAGGAGCGGACGCCGGCGTTTTTCGTGAGCAACGCGCACCCGCGCGTGGTGAACGGGAAGCCGACGAAGAACCCGCGTTATTTGCAAACCCGACCGGACCTGATTTCACCGCGCGATTCGTATTTGGGGGAGATGTCGGCGCGGCTGTTCCGGCGGCTGCCGCTGACGGAGCCGGTGCACACGCCGGTGACGGCGGTGCTGCCGGGGCGGAGGAACAATCCGCCGGAGGCGGGCGTGCGGGCGCTGGCGGTGTACAACCCGATCCATTTCATGGAGCCGCCGGAGCTGTTCATGGAATACATCTGCAGCATGACGGGGAAGTCGCCGTCCACCACCGGGGCGGGGTCGGAGGGGGCGCTGACGAAGGGGCCGTTCAACGCGCTGCCGCCGATTTATGACCTGAACAACGCGCTGGTGTCGCATTTGCTGACGGGGCACGAGGCGTTCATCACGGCGGCGGGATATGTGGGGCCGAAATGCCGGGTGGACCATGATGTGAGCCTGCTGGTGCCGGAGATTTGGGCGCGAATGACCCCGGCGGAGCGGGATCCACAGGGCATGATCCGGGAGGGGTTTTTGGAGAAGTGCGAGGATTTCCAGCATGGCGGGAAGCTGGTGCGGCACAGCCGGATCGGTCACCGGATCACGCAACGGTTCGTGAACACCTATTTTGGTCGGATATTCAACCACCCGCACATTGTGTTCACGGAGGAGATGCTGAGGCCGGAGCGGCAGGATCTGGAGGTGTTTGTGGATGGGATGGCGAACATCGTCGAGACGCAGCAGCGGGTGGCGCGGCATTATTTCAACGACGGCAGCATCGAGTTGGCCTGCCCGCCGCTGAGGGCGCTGCTGCACATCATGCGGGACAACCATTTTGAGGGGAAAGGGCTGGAGGATCCGGGGATCCGCGCGCTCTTCACGCGGAAGGCGCTGGTGGAGAGCGACTGGCACCGGCAGCGGCTGGAGGCGAAGCAGGCGGTGGATGTGAAACTGTGGGAGCGGCACGTGGGCGCGCTGGAGAAATTCCTGCAGGGGCACGCGCATGACGAGGAGGCCTTGCGGTTGCAGGTGGAAGACCGGTTGAACGCGGCCCGGGTGAAGCTGGAGAGGGCGAGGGAGCCCGAGTATCTCAGGCATCTGGAGGGGACGATTGGCGCGCAGCCGCTGTAGGCTTATTTTTCCTCGATCTGGGAGATGGTGAAGGCCGCCCAGCCGAGGAGAATGCAGCCGACGCCGATGTAAACTCCAATCCAGAGCTTGTCGGACGAGGAGGAGATGGCCGCGATGGCCGCGCCCGCCATGGCGAGGCCGCCCGCGAACACCTCCATGATCACTTTGCCGGTCAGTCGTTTCATGCTCACGCAAGGTGAGCATCGGCATTATCGGGCCAGGCCTTTAATGGCGGCGATGGTTTGGACGGCGGCGGCGTCGCTGGTGGGAAGGGGCAGGACTTCGGCGGAAAGGTATCCGGAATAGTTGATTTCGCGCAGGGCGGCGATGATTGGCGGGAAATCGATGTGCCCAAAGCCGGCCGCGCGGCGGTTGCTGTCGGCCAGGTGGACATGCCCGACGGCGGGGCCGGCCAGGCGGATGGAGGCGGCGAGGTCCTGCTCCTCAATGTTCATGTGGAAAAGATCCAGGAGCAGGCGGGCGTTTTTTGTGCGGAGGGAGGCGAGGAAATCGAGGCCTTGCTGGATGTTGGAGAGAATGTTGGTTTCGTAGCGGTTGAGCGGTTCGATGAGGAGAACCTGGCCCTGGCTTTGCGCGAACTCGGCCAACTCCTCGACGGCGTCGTGGAAATAGGCGAGGGACTGGGAACGGTTGAGGCCCGGCTCCACTCGGCCCTGCATGGAGCCCACGATGGCGGGGGCGCCATAACTGGCGGCGGTGGCGATGATCGAGCGGACGAATTGGCGGGCCTGTTCGCGGACTTTGCCGTCCACGGCGGTGAGGGTGAGCTTGTGTTTGACCCAGCCGGCGCCGGTGCCCATGGCGGCCACGGAAAGGGAATGCTGGCGGAGGGCCAAGTCGAGCTTGGGACGGTCCGGGAAGTCGGCGTCGGGCGGGAAGATTTCCAGGGCGTCGAAGCCAAGCTCAGCCGCGCGGGCGGCGGCGGCGGGGATGTCATGCCAGAAAACGAACGGGCCGCCGGCGGCTTCCGAGACGAGGGAGATGGTGACGGCGGCGCGCATTTCAGACCGAGACAAGGATCATGTTGCCGTAGGCGGTGGTGTCGCCGGTGCGGATGAGGCCGATGGCGCCGGGGACGCGCTTTTTGAATTCGAGGTGGGGCTCGAAGGTGATGGGAACGCCGCCGCAGGCTTTGGCGAAGGCGTTCTGGGTGGGTTTGGAGTTTTGGGACTTGAACTCCGCCGCCATGAAAATGGGGCCGGCCTTGAAGTTGGGGAGAATGGCGCCGAGAACCTGGAGGATGGTGGGTATCCCTTTGACGAGGGAGAGGTCCACCGTCTCGACCTCCGGCCAAAAGGGGAAGGCGGCGTCGGCGAGGACGAGGGCGTTGGTGTGCCGGACGCGGCAGAGGAGGCTCTGGAGGTCCGGATTGACGATGCCGGTGATGATCATGTCAGGTCACTTTTTCATGAGGTAGTATTTCTCGGTGTATTCGCGGACCATGCGGTCGGTGCTGTATTTGGCGACGAGGGTGACCATGGCGCGGCGGATTCTCTTGATCCACTCGCGGGGGATGCCCTGGGCGTCGCGGCTGTAGAAGGCGGGGATGACCTGCTCGGTGAGGACGCGGTAAAGGTTGGCGCTGTCCTGGCGGTCCTGCTCCTCGATGGATTCGGGATGGCTGTCGTCGCCGATGGCGAAGCCGTTGGTGCCGTCGTACCCTTCGCGCCACCAGCCGTCCATGATGGAGAAATTGAGGCAGCCATGGCAGCTCGTTTTCTGGCCGGAGGTGCCGGAGGCCTCGAGCGGGCGGCGGGGGTTGTTGAGCCAGACATTGCAGCCGGAGACCA
>CAZSXX010000102.1:0-12307 GCA_964611245.1 uncultured Verrucomicrobiota bacterium
GGCGGAGATTTTTCCGTCCGCGCGCACTTGGGCATAGTCGCGCACGCGGCGGAGTAGGTTGTTGGAAATGCGCGGCGTGCCCCGGCTGCGGCGGGCGATCTCCATGGCGCCGGAGGAATCGATTTCGATGTCCAACAGCCGGGCGGAGCGGATGACAATGCATTGGAGTTGCTCGGCGTTGTAATAATCGACGCGCTCGCGGACCGGGAAGCGGGTGAGCAATGGGGCGCTGAGCAGGCCGCTGCGGGTGGTGGCGCCGATCAGGGTGAAGCGCGGGAGGTTTAGGCGGATGCTGCGGGCGTTCGGGCCTTGGTCGATGATGATGTCGAGTTTGAAATCCTCCATGGCGGGATAGAGGTACTCCTCGATGGTTTTCTGGAGGCGGTGGATTTCGTCAATGAACAGCACGTCGCCCTCCTCCAGGTTGGTGAGGAGTCCGGCTAGGTCGCTGGCTTTTTCGATGGTTGGGCCACTGGTGCTCTTGACGTTGGCCTCCATGGCCTTGGCGATGATGTTGGCCAGGGTGGTTTTGCCAAGGCCCGGGGGGCCGCTGAGGAGGATGTGGTCGATGGGTTCGGAGCGGCGGCGGGCGGCCTCCACGGCAATTTCGAGGCGTTCCTTCACTTTGGGCTGGCCGGTGAACTCGGAGAAAAGGGATGGGCGCAGGGTCATTTCCAGCGCCGCGTCGGGTTTGGTAAGGGTGGTCAACGGCCGATCGGACATGGGGAGCATCTGAATGGTACGCGGGGCAAAAATCCAGCGCCAAATCCGATTGGGGGAAACCTTGACCGAGCGGATGGGCGGCAGCCCGATTTGAATCGGCCCAATCAGCGCCACAGTAGTGTTGCCCGGCAGTTCACCTCGCCGGGAAAAAACTATGAACCAAACCCTGCGCTTATTGTTGGTCGACGACAACCCGGACGACAGAATGCTGGCGCTGAGAGCCTTGCAGCGGGAGGCGTCGAACATTCGGGCGACCGAGATCAGCGACGGCGAGGGTTTGGAGCGAGCGCTGCGCCAGGGCGGGTTTGATTTGGTGATCACGGATTACCAACTGCGATGGAGCGACGGGGTGCAGGTGTTGAAGCAGGTGAAAAAACTTTGGCCAGATTGCCCGGTCGTCATGTTCACCGGAACGGGGAGCGAGGAGGTGGCGGTGGAGGCGATGAAAGCGGGGCTGTCGGACTACGTCATCAAATCCCCCAAGCATTTCGCGCGGCTTCCCGCGGCGGTCATGAATGCGATCAAACAGGCGAATTGCCAGCGGGAAAAGGCGGAGGCGGAGAGCAATTTCACGCGGCTGTTCGAGACGGTGCCAATGGGGCTGTTCCACATGCGGCCGGAGGGGACAGTCCTGCAAGTGAACGCGGCGTTCGCGGAGATGATTGGGCATGAGAACCCGGCCCAGGTTTCCGGCCGGTCCGCCGCGGAGTTTTTCCGCACGCCCGATGAGCATTCGCGTTGGAGAGAGTCGATGGAGCGGGACGGAACGCTCCTTCGGCACGAAACGCAGTTCCGGCGGAAGGACGGGTCGACGATATGGGTGGAGATCAGCGCGCGCGCCCTGCGGGATGGGCTTTCGGGGTCTCTCTTTTACGAGGGCAGCGTGGAGGACATTTCCCAAAGGCACGCGAATGAGACGGAGAGGGATCGGTTGATCGAAAGCCTGCAAGAGGCGCTGGCGAACGTCAAGCAACTGTCCGGGCTGCTGCCGATCTGCTCGTCGTGCAAAAAGATCCGGGATGACGAAGGGGAATGGAATCCTATGGAGGTTTACATCCAACAGCGGTCGGAGGCGAGTTTCACGCACAGTTTTTGCCCGGAATGCGTGCGCCGACTGTATCCTGAGATATTTGTGAAGTGAATTTGGAGAAGGACTAAGGGAACATAGTGCGGGAAAAAAAGACCACTGGCTTGAACCTCCTCATCCTGGAGGATGTTTCGTCGGACGCGGAGCTGATCCAGCACGAGTTACGGAAGGCGAAGATAAACTTCAACGCGGCGTGCGTGACGTGCGAGAGGGGATTCAGGGACGAGCTTGACCGGGCAATCCCCGACGCGATCCTTTCGGACTATTCATTGCCGCAATTCAACGCGTTGGCGGCGCTGGAGATACTGAAAGAAAAGGGGCTGGAAATTCCGTTCGTGCTGGTGACCGGGTCGCAGTCCGAGGAGGTGGCGGTGCGATGCATCAAGCGGGGAGCCGACGACTACATTCTCAAAGAAAGCCTGAAACGGCTGCCATCGGCATTGCTGGGGGCCATGGCCAAACGGAAGGCGGAGGCCGACCGCGAACAGGCTGAAGGCGCGCTGCGCCGGAGCGAGGAGCATTTTCGGGCGCTGATCGAGAACAGTTCGGACATCATCACAATCCTGAACGCCAAGGGGATAATCACCTTTGAGAGCGCCTCCGTGGAGAGGGCGCTCGGATACAAGCCGGAGGAACTGGTGGGCCGGAACGCGTTTGACCTGATCCATCCGAATGACCTCCAGCGTGCGTTGGCGGTTTTCAGCGGAGAGTTGAACCAAGCAACGAGCCTGGTTCCGGTGGAGTACCGTTTCCGGCACCGGGATGGCTCGTGGCGCTTCATGGAAAGCATGGGGAAGAACCTTTTGGATGACCCGCACGTGGGGGGGATCGTCGTCAATTCGCGCGACGTCACCGAGAGGAAGCGCGCGGAGGAGAGGATCCGGGAGCAGGCGGCGCTGTTGGACAAGGCCACGGACGCGATCATTTCGATCAAGCTGGACGGGAAGGTGACGTTTTGGAATGTGGGGGCGGAGCGGCTGTATGGGTGGCGCGCGGACGAAACGGTGAACAAACTGGACGAGTCAAACCTGAACTCAGAAACAAATCCGCCCACGGTCAACGCCCGGGCAAGGACGTTGCGGGATGGGCAATGGAAAGGAGAGCTGGCGCAGGTGACGCGGCAAAACCAGGAAATACTGGTGGAGAGCCGATGGACATTGGTGCGGGACCGGGATGGGAATCCGAAGTCGATTTTGATCATCAACACGGACATCACCGAGAAAAAGAAAGTGGAGGCGCATTTGTTGCGGGCGCAGAGGATGGAGAGCATCGGCACGCTGGCGGGCGGGATTGCGCACGACCTGAACAACGTGCTGACGCCGATCCTGATGTCGATCCGGGTGCTCCGGGACGAATTGCCCGCCAGCGGGCCGCGGCGGCTGCTGGACACGCTGGAATCGAGCGCGCAACGGGGGGCGAACATTGTGCAGCAGGTGTTGTCGTTCGCGCGCGGCAGCGAGGGAGACCGGGCGCTGTTCCAGATCCGCCATCCGATGGAGGAAGTGATCAAGATCGCGCGCGAAACATTCCCGCCGTCGATTGTGATCCAGGCGAAGATGCCGAAGGATTTGTGGTTGATTCACGGGGAGGCCACGCAGGTGCACCAAGTGTTGATGAACCTGTTGGTGAACGCGCGGGACGCGATGCCGCACGGCGGAAAAGTGAGCGTGGAGGCGAACAACGTGATGATTGACGAGAGCTATGCGCGGATGCAGCCCGATGCGCAACCGGGGCGTTACGTGGCGCTGACCGTGAGCGACACGGGAACAGGGATTCCGCCGGCGCTGGTGTCGCGGATTTTCGAGCCATTCTTCACGACCAAACCGTTGGGCAAAGGGACGGGGCTTGGGCTGTCCACGACATTGGGGATTGTGCGGAGCCATGGAGGATTCATCAACGTTTACAGCGAAGTGGGCAAAGGTTCCTGTTTCAAGGTCCATTACCCGGCGGCTCCCGATGGGGCCATGGAGACTCCTCCACATCGAGCGGCGCACCTTCATGAGGGGAACGGGGAGATGATCCTGATCGCGGATGATGAGCTGGCGATTCGGGAGATCATCAAAGTCACGCTGGAGAACCACAACTACCGGGCGTTGACGGCGACGGATGGGGCCGCCGCCGTGGCGGCCTTGGCGCAGCACCAGGAGGAGGTCGCGCTGGTGATCCTCGACATGGCGATGCCGGTGATGGATGGGCTGGCGACGCTGAGGGCAATGAGGTCAATCGTGCCCCACCTGCCGATCATTGCGATCAGCGGCCGCATTGAGTACAGCCAGACGCTGGATGGGCAGGAGGACGGGCCGCTGAAGTTCCTCGCGAAACCGTTCACGACTGAGCAGCTACTCCAAACGCTTCATCATGTGCTTGCCGGACGGCCGTCCTGAACGCGGTTCAATCACGGAGCCGGAATCGCCAGGCGGAAAAATCGGTTCGGCTCGCTTGCGGCGTCGTGCAATTCCATCTGGATAACCTGGGGGCTCGCCCCCGGATCGACCGAACGGACGAGGTCCCATATCCCGGAATCGATTGATTCGCGGGTCAGGATTTCGTAAGCGCGCCCGGGGACCGCGTCAAAACGCAGGGCGACGCCGGTCTGAGTGATGATGGAATCGAGGGTGAGGAAGCTTTGCGGATCGCGTGGGTTGGTGCCGGCGATGTACTCCGCGAGATTGCGGAAAGAGTCGCCATCTGGATCCGCGCTGTCGCCTGAAATGGCGGGGTCGCTGAGTTCAGCGGTGGAAAAGTGGAACGACTGCCAACCCGCATAGGCGTTGTCTGGGCGGACCTCAACGGTCATTTCGTCGCTGGCGGCGAACTGTCCGTCCGTGGTGGAAAGGCGCAACACGTAGGCGCCTGGGGCGGAGAATTGGGCGGTGGTTCGGGGAGCGGCTGGGTTGGCGAACGTCACGGCGCCGGGGCCGCTGACCTTTGTCCAAGCGCTTGTGGGCACGCCGGGGGGATCGGGCAGGCCATCGTCGAAAACGGCTCCCGCAAGCTGGGCGGATTGGGGCAGGGCAATGGCCAAGTCTGGGCCGGCATTCACGATGGGCCGCGAGTTTTCCGACGAGAATGTTCCGACCAATTCAAAGTCAAAACTGAGGTCTGAGGAAGTGGCGTTGACCTGATGCACTTCGACAGCGAGGACGTTTGCGCCGGCGCGCAGCAGCGTGATCGAAACCTGCTGTTCATAGTAGGTCTGCTCCTCGCCCGCGCTGCTGGCGTAGGTGGTGGACGTGATCGCGCCGGCGGGGAGATTGCTGCGGAAGATTTCCGTGCCGTTCAAGTAAACGACCGCGCCGTCGTCCCGGAGCAAATGGGCTGTCAAATCACGGAGGCCCGAGACACTGGGAACGTTGAAGGTGCGGCGGAAATAGGTGGTGATCCAACGCGCGTTGGAAGGGCCGCCTGGGATGGTGGTCACCTCGCCGTCGCCGCCGAAGCCGAGGCGGGCCGGACCTGATGGCCAGGAGGAGTCGGGAAAATCGTTGGCGCGCCAAGCGGTTCCCTGATTGGAATTGTCGGCGAGGTATTTCCAAGTGGAACCCCTGGCGACGATGATCTGGGTGGACAAGGGACGAGTGACTTGGACTTCGACATCATCGGTGGCGACGAGTTCCCCGTCAGTGACCGTGACGCGAAACACATAGCGGCCGAGGCCAGGGAGGCTGGCGGTGGTGTTGTGCGAAGAGGGGTTGGCCAAGTCCACGATGCCGGGGCCGGACACGAGCGTCCAATTGAAGGCCAGTGCGGACGGCGTTGGTTGGCCATCGTCAGTGGCGGTGGCGGCGAGGCTGACGCTGATCGGGAACAAAGCCGAGGTCAGGCTGGCGTCCTGCCCTGCATTGACCTGCGGTGGGCGATTGCCATTGTTGTCGATCCCCGGGGAGGCGGGGCCAGCGCTGGCGCGCCAGTTTGCGGGTTCATTGCCGAAAGCGGAGGAATTGACGCGTTCGAGAGATGGGCCCGATCCGGCGGCGGAGGTGGGCCATGGGGCGCGATCATCGTAGCGGACCGCGTCGACGGTGATGTAGGGGACAATGAACCCTCCATTGGGATCGGGGTCGGGGGAGTCCGGCCGCTGCAATTCGATCATCTCGCCGTTGTCCTGAAGGGCGCCTTGGAAGGGACCAAAGACCGGAATGGCGGGAGGCACGGAGTTGTGCGCGCGGAAAAGTGTTGGGTCGACAGAGGCGATGACGGCGTAACCACCGGCCGGGATGGATGAGTTTGGAGGGAAGGTGAAATCCGCGCCGTTGATCCGCCAGCGGTTGGTGGGATGGGCGGGGTCGAAAAGCCTGATTTCGGCTCCGGTCAGGTTGCGGATTTCGATGAACTCCTCGTCGCCGGGCCTGGGCCAATAGCGGATTTCGTTGATGACGACCGGCCCAACCCGGGGGCCAAGGTTGGCCGCGCCGAGGGAGGGCGCGACCTGGGCAGTGAACAAAATTGCCCCGGCGCTGTTGGTGTGGCGGCCGAAGGAAACGCCATTCTCCGCGGCGCCGAAGCTGAAACCGTCGGTGAAGCCGGTGAGGTTTCCCGCGGCGTCGGCGGAGGAGAGAAAAACTTCATCGCCGTGCGAGCTGAGCGAGAATGCTCCCGGGGAGCCCGGCGGGGAATTAAAGGCATCCTCAGTGAACACGACATACGCGCCGGGTTCAATGACGGTGGGGCTTGGAATTCGGTATTTTCTTGGAGTGAAGCGGTCGTCGGAGAGGAACCATCCGCCGATGTCAACGGGCTCCGTGTTGGGGTTGAACAGTTCGATGGAGTCGACGGCGGGCAGGTCCGTGTGGGTGAGCGCCTCGGTGACAAGAATTGAGAAAACGTCGGCAGGCGGGTCATCCCGACCTGGGGAGCCGTCAAGGCGGGAACTGGCCCGCCAGTTCGCCGCGGAGTTGGGATCTGGATTTGAATTGGGATTGGTGGGGACCAAAGAGAAGCCGCCTCCGTCAGGCCCGAGCGGCCATGGGGAGGAATCGCGGTAATCAACGGAGAAGATTGGATTTCCGGAAGCGTGGACCAAGTCGATTCGTTCCCCGGAGTCGGAAAGCTTGTTCGTGAACTCGCCGTGAAACGCGACGCCAGGATAGTAATTGGTGAACGCGGTTGGATTGCGGACGAGAATGGCAAACGCGCCGGAGGCCAGCTTCGCGCCGAGGGGAAAGGTGTAGCTTATGCCATTGGTGAAGCGGATGCCGCTCAGGTCCATCTCCGCGCTGGAGGCGTTTTTCAGCTCAAGAAACTCCAAGTCGTTCGAGTCATACCCTTCGCGGGTGACGGGATGGTACATGATTTCCGTGATCAGCAGGTCGCGAAAGTTTCGAATGACAAAGAAATCCGCCTCGTTCAAAGCGCTCCAAGTGGCGCCGCTCAGGACGCGGGAAAGAACGCGGGTCGAATCGCGGAGCGGGATTGCCCCGGAATAAACCTTCGCCGCCGGAGAGACGGCGCCGCCAACAAGTCGAGGATCGGAGCCGTCCAGCGTGTAGTAGATGGAGCCGGCGGGGGCGGACAGGGTGAGTTGAAAATTGGCGGGCACATTTCCGCCGTGCTGGTTGAACGAAGGCGCGGTGACGTTCGGATAGAGATTCTTGGCGCGGAGCTGGATCATGTTCGTGGCGGAGCGGCGGGGGAGCCAGTTGTTCAACACGTTGTTGCAGGCGGCGAGCCAGGTTGCGCGGGTGTAGGCCGGTTCGCGCTTGGCGTCGCCCCAGCGGGCGGACTCCGCGACCACGGCGCGATCGAGTTCCGCCATCCGTTTTCGGAACCGTTGGATTCCGGCTTCCGGGGTGAGCAGGCCGCCATTGAAGAAATGGCGGTGGACGTGGTCGGCGACCTTGAGGCGGAACTCCGCGTTGGCGGACATTTGCTGCCAGATGTATTGGGGATTGCTGTAGCTGAGGCCGTTTTGTCCGGCGGCGAATGGGCCGGTGCGGTCGATGGCGATGTCGCCGGGGAGCAGGGTGTGCTCGGAGTCATGGGCGATGAAGCGGAAGCCACCATGCTGGCCATCGCGGTTGCGCAAGCCATACCAATTGTTGGGCCGGTCGTTTCCGAGAAAATTGGAGATGGGGGCGTCCTTGTTCCCGCCATAAATGATGACGAGCATGTAGTCGATGAGGTTGGGGACATCGACGAGGTTGGTGAAGGCGGGGTTCCGGGCGCCATCCGGATTTAGGCCTTGGGTCTTGAAATAGGCCGCATTGGAACTGAGGCCCGCCGTCGCCATTTGGTGGAGCATGGTCCAAGCGTTCATGTTGCCGTCGGTGGCGTTGATGGCGTAGGGGCCGGCCTCCACCTTGATGACGTCGTAATCGTCCTTTTTGCCGCCCCAATACGTTTCGCCGTAGGAGGCCTCGGTGCGTTCGCAGGTGTTGTAGATGCCCCAGTAGAGGCCGTTGATGTAGAGATGGCAGTAATCGCCGCGCTCGCCCTGATGGCCCATGGCGAGCTGGGTGTCGCGGCTGAAGACGTCGCGAATGAAAACCCCGGCGGAGTCGCCCTGAAAGGACCAGGAATAGTTTTGGAAGGTGCGGAGGTCCAAGTTATTGAACTTGTCCGTGCCATTGTCGCCAAAGAGCGGGTAGTTCAAATTCGCGTCCCCATATTCCTCGCGGAAAAACAGGCGGAAGGCGTGCTTGGGATTGCCGGTGCTGCGGGAAAAGCCGCCGCGGATGCGGAGGCCGGCGTTGACATGGAATCCATCGACGCCGTCGGTGCGGAGGAACTCGACGGAGCAGGGGCGCTCCCAAGGGCGGCCGTCCTGGCCCGGGTTCGCGTAGATGCCCCCGACACTGGGGTCGGAAGACGGGTTGAAAAGGTCGTTCAGGTTCATCACGATCGAAAAACTGGGGAGGGTCTTGAGATCGTTTTTGATGGTGTCCCGGTAGAGGGGATCGTTCACGACATTGGTGTCCATGCCGTAGTCAACCGTATTGGCGCCCCAACTGGTTGGCCACCCGGCCGGGGCACGGCCATCGGCGGCTTGGCGAATGACATCGTCGAGGAACAAATAGGTGTGGGTGTCGACGTTGGACGGTTGAAACCCGGACAGGAAGGCGGCGGCGCGAATGATGGCGGTGCCAGAGATGCGGATGCCTACTCCACTGGTGTAGGTGATCCCGTTGGAAAGCGTGGGAACAGTGCCGTTAATCGTGTAACGGATCGTTGCCCCGGGTGTGGCGGTTGTGATCGCGAGGTCGAAGGGGGCGTCGTAATAGCCTCGGTCCTGGCTGAATTTGGTGTCCTGAACGAAGGCGACAACACCCCCGCCGTTGGCGGTCCCCGGGGTTCCACGGGAGAAATAGACCAGATTTGTGCCCGTTTGATCGAAGCCATAGGAAAAGTCCTTGTACTGCTGGACCGGAAGGAATTCGGAGATTTTTGTGATTCCATCCGGTTTGACCAGCGCGAGGTATTCGCCGTCGGCGTTCAGGGAAAAATTGGCGTGAAGGCGGGGGGCGAGGCGATCTTTGCCGGAGGCGTAGATTATCAAATATCCGTTGGCGGCGATATTGGTGGAGGGCAGCCTCCATTTTTGCAGATTGGAAGGGGTGTCGGTCAGGAAGTAGCCGTTCAAGTTGACGGGAGTGGGGGAGGTGTTGCGGAGTTCAATCCAATCCGAAGGGTCGTTGTTTTCATCGCGGATGGAAGTGGCATTGTTGGCCATGAATTCGTTGATGAACACCGGTTCCTGCGCAAGGCACGGGCCGAGGAGGAAGGCGCTGATGGCCGATAGGACGAAAAATTTTAACATGGTTTGCACGGCAAATGCGGGGACGGGTTCAGTATCCATCCAGTCCCGCCATTTGTAAAACGCGGGTTGCGGTTTTGCGCAGCAATCGTGCCAACTGCCGCGCCGACCACGGCGCGGCGATCAGGCGGCTTGGCGTGAAAGGGATTGTTGGGCGAGAGTTTCCTGGAGGGCGCTCATGCACCGCAAGTTCTCGGCGGGCGTTCCAATGGAGATGCGAATCCACTGGGGAAGATTGTAGCCGCCCATCGGGCGGGTGATGACGCCGCGTTTTTGCATTTCCTCAAACACCCGCTGGCCTTCGCCGACCTTGACGAGAATGAAATTCGCGTGCGAGGGGATGAATTCCAGGTCGTGCTGCCGGAATTCGCGGGTGAAAAAAGCCAGTCCTTGGAGGTTGTTCTGCCGGGTGCGGCGGAGGTGTTCGTTGTCAAAGAGGGCCGCGAGGGCGCCGGCCTGAATGAGGGAATTGATGTTGAAAGGCTGCCGAATTTTTTCGAGGGCGCTGACCAGTTCGGGATGGCCGATGCCATACCCCAAACGAAGGCCCGCCAAGCCGTAGATTTTGGAGAAGGTGCGCATCAGGATGAGGTTGGGCTTGAAGCCCATGCGGACGAGGGGCAGCAGGTCAATTGGGTCGTCGAGGAATTCGAGGTAGGCCTCATCCATGACCAGGAGGACCGATGGTGGAAGTTGGTTGATGAGGCGGACGATGTCGCCACGAGGCGCGAGCGTGCCTGTAGGGTTGTTTGGGTTGGCCACGAACATCACGCGTGTTTGGTCGGTGACCGCCTCGAGCATGGCGACCAAGTCATGCCCGAAATTGCGGGCAGGAACAGTGACGAGGCGAGCCCCAAAGAGGCTCGCAACAATGGGATAAACCGCGAAGCAGTATTGAGAGACGATGACTTCAGCCCCGGGGGCCATGAGGGCATGGCCGATGAATTCGATGATTTCGTTGGAGCCGTTGCCGAGGATCAAATTGGCCGGGTCGAGGCCGAGGCGTTCCGCGAGTTTGGATTTCAGGTAGAAGGCGTTCCCGTCCGGGTAAAGGTGGAGGCATTGGAGGGCCTGTTGAATCGCGGCGAGGGCGGCGGGGGAGGGGCCGAGCGGGTTTTCGTTGGAGGCGAGCTTGATGACGTCCTTGGCGGGCAAGCCGTGTTCGCGGGCGACCTCCTCGATGGGGCGTCCCGGTTGGTAAACGGGGAGCGAGGCCAAGTTGGGATTGAGTTGAAAAGGGAGCGGCATTTTAAGTCAGAGTGAGTTCAAGATTTTCTTAACGTCCACATGCTGGGCGATCAGGTCCCGGATGAGGCTGATTTTGGTGGTGTCGGAGGGGCGGGTTTTGACGATCAAATCATGGACGGCGCTGGCGACGCTGTAGCTGCCGTTGGGTGCGAGGAGGACCGGGAAGGGCATGTTTTGGACGACTTTGAGGACATTGGGGGCGGGACGGTAGCCGCCGGTGAGGACAATGCCGGCAAGGCCCGCGCGCTGGGGCCCCAGGAGAGTGGTGGCGGCGGCGAGCAAAATGTCCTCGCGGTCGCCGGGAGTGATGATCAACACGCCGCGCTTGAAGTAGCTCATGGTGTTGTGGACGCCCATGGCGCCGACAACGACATCATCGACGAGGTTGTTGATCTGGGTCGTGTTGTTGAGCGTCTCCGCGCGCAACTCGTCGCGGATCAACTCCATTGTCGGGCTGGATAGGATGGGCTGGTGGGGGATGACGCCGAGCAATTCCAGGCCTTTGCGCTTGAGGCCGCGCTTGGCGAACTCGGTGATGTATTCGATTTTGTCGGGGAGGACCTTGTTGAGGATGACGCCGATGATTTCGACGCGTTCCTTTTCGAAGAGGGCTTGGTTCAGGACCACTTCATCGATCGGCTTCCCAATGCCTCCCTGGCTGACGATGATGACTTTGCAGCCGAGAATTTTGGCGACGCGCGCGTTGGAAAGGTCAAAGACGGCGCCGACCCCGGCGTGGCCGGAGCCTTCGCAGAGAACGAAATCCTTTTCCCAGGCGACGCGGTCGAACGCCTTCTGGATGCGCTTGACGAGGGTGTCGTAGTTGGAGGACTGAAGATATTTGCGGGTGAAATCGGGCTCAATGGCGATGGGCGACATGTCCACCAAGGGGCAATTAAGCTGGTAGACATCGTTCATGAGGACTGTGTCCTCATCGATTTTTTGTTCGGCGACCTCGACGAAGCGCTGTCCGACCGGTTTGATGTAGCCGATGCGCGGGTGCTCCGCCTGAAGGGCCGCCAAGAGACCCAGGGAAGTGGTCGTCTTGCCGTCGTTCTGCCGCGTGGCGGCGATAAATACTCTTGGCGTTTCTTGGTTCATGTGGGCAGCGGATCAGTCGCCCGGCAATTTATAATCGTTCTCCGCGTACAAAACTTTATAGGCGACCGACTGGACCCCGATGATGGCGGCGACGCCGAGGATGTCATGGGCGCTGGAGCCACGCGAGACATCGGCCGCCGGGCGGTCGAGGCCGAGGAGGATTTGTCCGTAGGCGTTGGCGCGGGCGACATGCTGGACGAGTTTGCTGGCGATGTTGCCGGAGTTGAGGTCGGGGAAGACCAGGACATTGGCGCGGCCAGCCACCTGGCTGTCGAGGGCTTTGCGGGAGGCGATGTCCGGGACGAGCGCGGCGTCCACCTGCAGTTCGCCGTCGAATTCAGCGTCCAGGCCTTTTTGTTCGGCTTTCTGGCGGGCGAGCGCGGTGGCGGCCTGGA
>CAZSXX010000103.1:0-12294 GCA_964611245.1 uncultured Verrucomicrobiota bacterium
CCCGGCCAGCCAGCGTTCGTCCTTCAAAGCCCGGATCAATTCCCGGGCTCCGGCCGGGTTGGGTCGTTGCACTTGGAGGATTCCACGGCATTTCCACGTTCCAGTCGTTCAAAAAACGCCCGATTTCCACGCTATTTCCACGCTATCCACGATAAAAAAAGGGGGGAGGGGATCCCGATCGAGCGCATTGGCTGGCGCCAATTCACGATGCTCCGCTTTGTGTGGACCCTAGATTTTGCGAGGGTTACTGAGGAAGAGCCAGGGTGGCCTGCAGAAATCGATTGGAAATCATCGGTTTCAGGTCCGCATGGAACGTGTCCAACGGGAATCCTAACGCGGCGCCGGTCTGCGTCGGAATACCTCAGCGGGTGGCGTGCGACTGGAGGCTGGGCACTGGCATCGTGCCTCTCCTCATTCGCCTCTCCAAATCCTGGGAAATCGCAGCCTCGCGCGTCGTTCTCCCGCCACTTTGGGGCGCCGGTGAAATAGATTCATCAATTGGCCCGGGTGTGCGGAGCAATGGACCAGAAAAATGGTTTGAGGATTCCGCTGTCCAGCGGGCATTCTTTGGACCCTATCCCCAATATGAAAACCTTGGCAAAGCATTCCGCCTTCACGCTGATCGAACTGCTGGTGGTCATTGCCATCATCGCGATCCTGGCCAGCATGCTCATGCCCGCGCTCTCGATGGCCAAAGCCAAGGGGTTGCAAATCAGCTGCGTCAACAACCACCGGCAACTCGGGACGGTCTGGTCGATGTATGCCCACGACAACAATGGCAAGCTGCCGAACAATCTGCGCCAGAACTTGGCGTCCAATCCCTCGTGGGTGGATTCAACAGTCCACGGGGACACCCCCGGGTGGACCGATCCGGCTTACTTGATCGACCCCAAACGGGCGGCGTTCGCCAATTACCAACGCGTGGCCAAAGTTTACAAATGCCCGGCGGAAACGACCGTTTTCAAACGCCCGCGCGGCCTCACACTTCCCAAGCTCAGGAGCTATTCGATGAATGACTACATCACCCCGGTCGGCGGCGGGTCGTGGGGGGCGCAATACCATTACAAACGCGCGGAGGACATGCGGCTTCCAGTCACGACGTTTGTGTTCATCGACGCCGAGCCCGGGAGCATCTGCTACACACCGTTCCGCATTCCCGACAGCGACACCGAGCCCTGGTTCACCGCCCCGGGCGCCATGCACGCCAACGGGACCGGCGTCACCTTCGCCGACGGCCACGCGGAAAAGAAAACGTGGAAGCGGCCCACCAAACGCCTTCCGAACATTTCCAACCCCCACCCCTCGCCCTCGGACCGCCGGGACGTGATGTGGCTCCGCCGCCGCGCCCACCACGCGATTCTCTAAGCGCCCCCTTCGCCGCGGGCGCCGGAAAAATGGGACGCAAGATGACCGGCCGCGTCGCTGCGCGAAACGTCATTACGGCGTCAGCGGGGTGGTGAGAGTGCCTTGAATTCCGGGGGTGAAAACCTTTCAAAAATGGCGGAGAGAGGGGGATTCGAACCCCCGGTACGGTGTAACCCGTACAACGGTTTAGCAAACCGTCGCTTTAGACCACTCAGCCATCTCTCCAACCCCGAATTGCCAGCGCGCGTGACGGCGTTTGCCCGAAGGCGACCCCCGGGCGGGAGTCCATTCGGGGCCGTGAAACAGGCCACCGGCAGCGACATGGATCCGGCATAAAGGCTAACCAATGGCGGTTCCAAATCGCCCAAGGTGTATACCCGCAGGCGTCCCAGCGGTCAAGTTGCTTAGATGGCGGATTTACATGAGCTTGAGTTTTGGGAGGTCCTGCAGGTCGATGAGGCCAACGGGTTGGTTCCGTCGGTTGACGACGATGAGGTCGTCGATGTTCCGGGCGTTGAAAAGTTGGAGGGCCTCCGCCGCCAGCGCGTCCTCGCGGATGTGGATGGGGTTGGTGGTCATCACTTCCTTGAGGGTTCGCCCAAGAATATTTCGGTCGGTCCCCATTTTTCGGCGCAGGTCGCCATCGGTGAAAACACCCGCCAATCTGCCCCGGGCGTCCACGATGCTCAGGCTGCCCGCCTTGTGCCGGGTCATCAGGAGCAGCCCTTCCTGGACGGTCAAGGCCTGGGAGGCCACCGGATTCCGGTCGCCAGTGCGCATGATGTCCGCCGCCCGGAGAAGGAGTGTGCGCCCGATGGCGCCGGCCGGGTGATGCCGGGCAAAGTCCTTTTGGGTGAATCCCCGGGCCTGGAGGATCGCCATGGCAAGGGCGTCGCCCATCGCGAGCATGGCGGTCGTGCTCGCGGTGGGGGCCAGGTTGAACGGGCAGGCCTCCTTCGGCACCCGGACATTGAGGATCACGTCGCTGTGCTGGCCGAGCGTGGACTTTGGCGCGCCCGTCATCGCGATGATGTCCGCGGAAAACCGCTTGAGGGCCGGCAGCAAATTCAACAACTCCTCCGTCTCCCCCGAGTAGCTCAACGCCAAAATGACATCCCCATCGGAGACGACCCCCAGGTCCCCGTGCAGCGCGTCCACGCTGTCGAGCACGACGCTTGTCGTGCCGGTGCTGGTCAAGGTCGCGGCGATTTTCCGGCCGATATTCCCGGATTTTCCGACGCCCATGACGACCACCTTGCCCCGGGCGCGCAGGCGTTCAACGACCAGGTCGACCGCCCGGGCGAAGCCGGCGTCGAGATGCGCCCGCACCGCCTTCAAGGCGGCGATCTCCACGTCAAACACCTCGCGCGCTCGTCCCAGATGGCTCATGGGCCGAACGATGCCACCGTGGGATGGGGGGTTCAAGTGAAGAGCCGGGCGCGAGGCGATGGGAATTCTTTGCGCGGCGGCCCAAAACGTTCAACCTATTCGCCTACGAATCCGGCGCCGCCGCCGGCCCAAGCAATTTGAAACCGACAGACCTGCGGGGCATCCTGCAATACATTCCGCGCTTCCGCGAAAAGACGTTCGTGCTGAGCGTCGATGGGGCGATTGTCACGGAGGAGAACTTCGCGAACATCCTCCTGGATGTCGCCGTCCTGCGCTCCCTGAACATCCGGGTCGTCCTGGTCCATGGGGCCAGCGCGCAAATCCGCCTGCTGGGCGAGCAGCAAAAAATCGTCCCGTCGGACCTGGAAGGCAGCGGCGTGACCAACGCGGACACCCTGCAGTTGGCGCTGGCCGCGTCGAGCCGCCTGACCCATGAAATCCTCGAGGGCCTGGCCGCGAACGACCTCCGGGCGGTCTCCACCAACGCGATCATCGCCCATCCCATGGGGATTCTGCAGGGCGTGGACCACCTGTTCACGGGGAAGGTGGAGCGGATCGACGTGGAGATGCTGCAGATCCTCCTCGCGCAGGGCATCATCCCCGTGATCGCGCCGCTGGGGTTCGATGGCGAAGGGCGGACTTACCGCGTGAATTCCGACTCGATCGCCGTGGCGATTGGCGGCGCGCTCAAGGCGGCCAAGCTGATTTTCATCACGACCAGCGATGGGCTGATTTGCAACGGCGAGCTGGTCCGGCAGATGTTGGTGGCCGACCTCGACAAGCTGATCTTCTCGCCAAAATCGGATTTCAGCCCCGAGGTCATCTCCAAAGCGCACCATGCCTCGGGAGCCTGCAAGGCGGGCGTGCCCCGCGTGCACATCATCAATGGCCGGGTCGATGAAGGCCTTCTGGCGGAAGTGTTCTCCAACGAAGGAATCGGGACGCTGATCTACGCCAACGAGTACGAGCAGATTCGGCGCGCCCTCAAGAAGGACGTGCGGCACATCCTGCAACTGACGAAGAACTCAATGGCGAGCGCGGAGCTGATGAAGCGGACGCGGGCGGCCATCGAGAAGCAGATCGGGGATTACTACATCTACGAAATCGACAAGAATCCGGTGGCGTGCGTGGCGCTGCATGTCTATCCGGAGACGCGGCAGGGCGAGCTGGCGTTCCTCTACGTGAAAACGTCGCACGAAAACCAGGGGATCGGGCGCAAGCTGGTGCAGTTCATCGAAAAACAGGCGCGGGACATGGGCCTGGAGGAACTGGTCACGCTTTCGACTCAGGCGTTCAGCTATTTCCAGTCCAAGGCCGGGTTTGTGGAGGCGACGCCCGACATCCTCCCGCTTGCCCGCCGCGAAAAATATGAACAGAGCGGCCGGAATTCGAAGGTGCTCAGCAAGCGCCTGGCCCCGGGAGGGGGGGCGCAGACCGCGCGGGGCGCAAGCGGATTCAGCGCGCCTTGATTTGCGTCCAAACCTCGTCGTAAAGGCGCAGGTTGGAGCCGAGGTCACTGAGGAATTCCAGTTTCGCCATCACTTCCCCCGGCGGGTAAATGGCCGGATTGTCCAACAGCTTGGCCTGGATTTGGGGCCGCGCAGCCAGGTTGGGGGTGCTGAACTGGGTGAAGTTGGAAATGCGGGCGGCGATCTGCGGGTCGAGCACGAAATTCAGGAATTTCTCGGCCAACGGCTTGTTCGGCGCGTTGGCGAGGATGGCGAGGTTGTCGACCCAAATCTGGCTCCCCTCGCGGGGGATCAGGTAAACCGTTTCCGGATCCTCGGCCATGCCGCGGGCGCCCTCGCCGCTGTAGACGATGGCTGCGCGCGCGGTTTTTGAGACAACTTTGCTTTTGCTGCCGACACTGCCCTCGAAGCCCACGGCCCGCTTCTTGGCGGCCAGCACCAACTCGCGGGCCTCTTTCAACTCCGCTGGTTTGGTGGAGTTGAAACTGAAGCCGCGATACTTCAGGGCCGCGCCAATGCAATCGCGCATGGAGTCGATCAGCATGCACGGCGCCATGGCCTGCTTGGGATCGAAGATCAGGCCCCAAGTGGGCTCCGGCGCCTGGCCGTTGGTTTTCCGCGCAAAAATCCCGACGGTCCCCCACTGGTATGGGACGGTGAACTTGTTCTCGCGGTCAAACGGAGTCTTCAGAAATTTCGGATCGATGTGCTTGAGGTTCGGCAGGGCGTCCTTGCGCAGGGGCGCGAGCAATTTCAGCTTCACCATGGGCTCAACCATGTGGTCGGGGGGCACCACGACATCGAAAGTCCCGCCGCCCGCCGCCTGGACTTTGGCCATCATGCTCTCGGCGTCCTCGTAAAGGTCGATGACGACCTTGCAGCGATGCGCCTTCTCGAAGTCCGCGACGACCGCGGGGTCGATGTATTCGCTCCAAATGAAGAGGCGCAGGGTGGACTCCGCGCCGTGGAGCGCGGCGGCAAGCGCGAAGATCGCCGCGAATGGAATGATTCGTTTCATCGGGATTCAACCGGGATGGTGGGAGTTTTTTGGATGACTGTCACGAGGATCGTGGCCAGCGCCGAGGCAAGGATCAACAAGGTGGAAAGGGCGTTGATCTCCGGGGAGAGCCCGCGTTTGACCGAAGCATAGATCAGGACGGGGAGGGTGGTGGAGCCCGCGCCGCCGGTGAAAAAGCTCACGACAAAATCATCGAGGCTCAAGGTGAACGCCAACATCGCCCCGGCGAGGATGCCAGGGCGCAGCATCGGAAGCGTGACATGCCAGAACGCCTGCGCCGGGGTGGCCCCGAGATCGCGGGCGGCCTCGTGCCAGGATTCATCGAGCGTCGCGCAGCGCGCGCGCACAACAATCGCGACGAAAGGAATCTGGAAGGTCACGTGCCCGGCGATCATCGCTCCCATGCCAAGGCCGAGAACGCCAAGGCGCTGGTGAATGAAGCTGAAAAAAAGAAGCATGGCCACGGCCTGCACGATGTCGGGCAGGCAAACGGGCAGGTGGAGCCAGGCGGCGAGGCGCCGGGAATTGGAGCGATAAATTCCATACCCCAGCATCGTCCCGAGGACCGCCGCGATGGCGGAGCTGCTGGCGGCGAGGACAAGCGAGTTCTTGACGGCGGCGAGCGCGACCTCGTTGCCCGCGAGGGAGCGGTACCACCCAAGCGTGAAGCCAGTCCAGCTTTGGCCATGCCGTGATTCGTTGAACGAAAAGACGACGATGACCAGAAGGGGCAGATAGAGGAAGGCCGCCAGGAAAAGGGCGACAAAAGCGAGCGGACGACGGGAGTTCACGGAGCCCTCCTCTGCCAGCGCGCCTGTGCCCACAGCCCGGCCAAGACAATGGCCATGCTGACGGCGGCGATGGCCGAGCCGAACGGCCAATCCCGGCTCGGGCCAAATTGCTGCTGCAGCAAGTTGCCCAGAAGGACCGTCTTGGCGCCGCCGAGCAGGTCGGGGATGACAAACTGGCCCGTGGCCGGAAGGAAAACAAGCGCGGCCCCCGCGGCGAGCCCCGCGCGGATTTGCGGCAGCAGGCCGTGGCGAAAAACTTGCCAAGCCCCGCCGCCCAAATCACGGGCCGCCTCGGGCAGCTCCCAATTCAGCCGCTCCACCGACGCGTAAATCGGGAGGACCGCAAAGGGAAGGTAATCGCAAACCAGGCAGACCAAAACGGCGACGTGGCTCGGGTACAGGGCGGCGCCCGGTTCGGCCAACCCAACGGCGGAAAACATTCCCGATATCCACCCCTGCGGTCCAAGCAAAATCTGCCACGCATAGGTGCGGACAAGGAGGTTGGTCCAAAACGGAATGACCAGGATGGTGAGCCCAAGGGTCTTCCAGCGCGGGGAAAGCCCCGCGAGATAAAACGCGAGGGGCATCCCCAAGAGCACGGCGAAAAAGGCGGCGGCGCCGGCGAGCCCAAGGCTGCGCGCGAGGATTTGCGGATACAACGGGTCAAAGCCGAGCAGGCCGTACCCGGCCACCCGCCGGTAATTCTCCAAGGTCAGCGGGAACTGCAATTCACCGTAGCTGCCCCGCGACAGGAAGCTCACGAACAGGATGCCAAGGAGGGGAACGACGAAAAACAACGCCATCCAGGCCAGTGGCCAGGCGCGCAACCACGGTATCCGCCGCCGGGCGGCCGGGCTATGTCCAGTGTCGGCAGTCAAGGTCGGGGAAGAGGTTGTCTTCCTCTTCCATCCCGCGCAGGAGGGCTTCGTCGACCTGCGTGGAGGTGAGCTGTTCGTGCAGGGAGATGAACTTGAGCAGGTGCTCGCGGACGCGGCGGCGGGCGTACTCCGGGCTCGTGTTGGCGCGGAGGATGAACGGCCAATCGCTCGATTGCGCGAGCAGCAGTTCGCGTCCCGCCTGGCGCAGGGCGCGGGCGGTCAGGGCGTCGGGATTTCTGAAACGGCGGACCAAACTCACCATCCGTTCGGAGGCGATGTTGAGGTGCGGGAAAATCCAGCGGTTCGTGTCGTTGAGCCAGACCTTCCAATAACCTTCCTCGCCCCAACTGGAGGAGGCGGGCTGGGCCACCTGCAACGCCGGGCTGCGGGCGAGGCAATTCTCGGGGGTGGACATGGCGAGGCTCGACCCCGCAACGCTGCGGGCCAGGTGGTCCAAAAACGCCGGGCCTTCGTGCCACCAATGGCCGAAAAGCTCGGCGTCGTACGGGGCGAGCAGGACCGGGTCGCGGCCCATGATTTTCGCGGCCTCGGCGGCGTGGGCCACACGCGCCGCCAGGAAATGCTCCGCGTGCCCGCGGGCGGCTTCCAGCGCCGCCTCGGGATTGTAAACCTGTTTGTCTTCGCCGCCGGTGATGCGGTGATATTTGATCCCGGTGAACGTCCGCTGCGGGGCGGGGAAGTACGGCTTCAAGTAGTCGTAATCGAGCTCAAAGGCGACGTCCCGGTAGAAATCGCGGTAGCGGGGATCGCCCGGATACCCTTCATGGCGGCTCCAAACCTGCCGGGCCGAGTCCAGGTCGCGGCCAAAGACCGCGATGCCGCTTTCGGTCAGGATCGGCGCGAAAATCCCATACTGCGGGCGCGGCTTGGCGTGGAGGACGCCATGGGCCTCGGTGATGAACCACCGGATCCCAGCTTCGCGCAGCGCCGGCTCAACCCCGGGCTCGTAGGCGCATTCGGGCAGCCAAAAACCGCGCGGATCGCGCCCGAAACACTCCCGGTAATAATCGCGCCCAATGAGGACCTGAGCCCGGATCGACTCCGGCTGCCCGGCCAGCAATGGAAGCACGGCGTGCGTCGCGGCGCACGCGACAATCTCGATGCGGCCCAATTCCTGGAGCCTCGAGAAGGCGGCCACCAAATCCGATTCGCACGCGCGCCACAGCTCGCGCATTTCGCCAAACTGGCGCAAATACATCTCCGCCAGCGGATTCAGGGCGCGGTCAAGCTGCGTGCGATGGGTCTCCTTCTCGGCGAGGTCAATCAGCGCGTCCAGATGCCGGGTGTACCGGCCCCGCAAAAGGGGGTCGCGGAGCATCGCGCAAAGCGGCGGGCTCAGCGTCAGGGCGAGCTGCGCCGGCACCGCGTCTCGCTCCCACCCTTGGAGCATGCTCAGGAGGGGCAGGTACGTTTCGGTGATGGCTTCATACAGCCAGCTCTCCTCAAGGAAGTGCTCCCGCTCGGGATGCCGCACGAAGGGCAAATGCGCGTGCAGGACGAGCAACAGTGTTCCAGCCATGCGTCAGAGGCTGCCGACGACGGGCGGCTTCAGGCAGGGATCCTGCGGGTGGGTTCCGACTTCGCCCCCAAGCCGCGTGGCCCGGGCAAAATTCAATTCGGCGACGCGGCAATCCCCCCCGTCATGCGAAAGCGCGATGACTGGCAATTCGTAGGCCCCATCGGGCAGGGCGAAGCGGTAGCTGAAGGAGCCGTCCGCGCGAAGCCGGATCGTCCGACCGCCAATGGAAACGTGGGCGCTCGGCTCCGTGCTGCCGTAGAGGATCAACTCCGCGTTCACCTTCAGCCAGAAGCCTTGGCCACCACGGGTTTCAGATGCAGGGCCGGACTCGAGGCTGGACGGGGCGCCAGGCCGCGCCAAGCCGAGGGCGCGCGCAATTCTGTCCTCGCCCGGGGTTTGGAGCAGGTCGAGCGAACTCGGGGCGGCGCTTTGCGGTCCGGCGGCGGGGGAGCCCCGCTTGAGCATCTCCTCAATTTCAAGCGAGCCTTGCTGGAGCCGGCGAAGTTCCAGGGAAATCAACTCATCAAGCGCGCGGGTCTGGGCTTCGGTCCAGCGCGGAGGGGCGACATACTGGAGCGCCACCGACTCCGGCTGCTGGCCAACGCTCGATGGAGGCGGTTCCTCACCCCTCGCCGGGGAAGTCGGCGCGGACGGAGGGTTCGGAAGGGCGAAAATGATCTCCTCAACGGGTGCCGCCGGTTGCGGGGCCTCGGCCGGTTCGGGGACGGGACTGGCGGGAGTTGGATCCACCGCTGCCACGGGCGTTGGCTCCGCCTTCGCGGGCGCGGGTGGCGGGGCGGCCACCGTGGCGCGTGGCGTCGAGGCCGGCTTGGAAACCGAAATCCGCCGCCAGGAGCCCGAGTTCCTTTCGTGGTATCCCAGTTCCGCCACAAACGTCGCGTCCGCCTCCCCCGCGTGGATGAACCAATCTTTGGAGTCCTGCTGGGGATGGATCTCCAGTTGGATTGGCCCATCCGCGTCACCCCGGCGGAGCCGGATCGTCAATGCCCCGCTGGCGGAGTGCGCCGCATAATGGCTCCGCTGGGCCGCATCCAGATCCCAGGACGCAAGCAGCCAAAACGGGTCGCGCGCGGCGAGGAAAATCTGTTTCGTCCCATACGAATCCGGGAGGTCCAGGGGCGCATGGGACACAGGCGTCTCGCCCGCGTCGCCACGGGCAAACCGAAAACCGGGCCCCTCATTCACCGGCTCCGAGCTCGGGACATGGTCGGGCTCCAGCAAGATTGCGGGAATCTCGATGGGGACAGGGCGCGGCTGCCGGGTCGGTCGGGGTTTCGGCGAAGGCGGCCCAGGCACGCTGGGTTTGGCGGCCAAAAGCGGTTGAGGCGCGGGATTGGCGGCGAGGGGGACCGCCGGCGGCGAAATTGGCGATGGCGATGGGGCGGCAGCGGCCGTTTTTTGGGATGGCGCCGGGGCCGGGGACGCGGATTTTGGTGGGGCGGCCTTTTTTCGGGGGGCGGGCTTCGGAGCCGGGGCGGGCGCAGGGGGGGGCAACTTGGCTTTCTTGGCGCTGGGGGTGGACTTGGAGATGGCGGGCGCGGGACGTTTTACGGCGGGCTTCGTGGATGGCGCGGAACTCGGTTTGGCGGACGCTTTCGAGATGGAAACCGACAGGGTGGCGCTCGCGGGCAGCTTTTTCTGCGCGGCCGCCACCGCGCTTTTGACGGCGGACTCGGCTTTCGATTTGAGCGCGCGCGCCGGTCGGGCCAATTTGGCCGCGGCGCTCTTGATCGCCTTCTTCAAGGCATTGGCTTTTGTCGCCTTGGTGGAAATGGAATCAGCTTGTTTGGTGGTTTTTCCAGATTTCATAGGTGAAACGCCCGCCCCGCCCCCGCAACGCCAGCCAAAGTATTCGCCACGGCGCGGGGCGTCCAACTGAAAAACCCGGGGCCCGGAAAAAACTTCCCCTTGCCTGCGCAAACTTTTGCTGGATACTATTTCCCGGTCGTTGGCTGGGGTCATAGCTCAGTTGGTAGAGCGTCTCGTTCGCAATGAGAAGGTCTGGGGTTCGAATCCCCATGGCTCCACCAGTCCTCGTCCCTTTCAATCCATGCACTCATCCTGGGCTGCTCCACCAAAATCCAGGGATTCCTTGACGAACACAATTTCCGCCGCTGGCGCCGGGGAATTGACAACCGGATGCCCCCGGAGCAATCCAGGAAATATACCAAGAAAAAGGGGAGTAGAATGTAAAACACAGGTTCACCCGGCCCTTTCCTCTTCTCCAAATTCACCAGCTAAGAAACGCCACTTTTTGGCCGGACGATCGGGCAGCCCCTCAAACCTCAACCAGCAAACCGCCGACGACAGCTACAACAACCTTTTCGACGCCAACGGCAACCGCACCGCCCGCCAATCCGCCAGCCCCTTCCTCTCCTACGCCTACGACGACGAAAATCGCCTGGCCCAAATCATTTCCACCAACTCCTGGAAAACCGATTTCCATTACGACGCCCGGGGCCGCCTGCGCAAGCGCGTCGAATACGCCTGGGCCGGGTCAAGCTGGTATCCCGGCGTCGACACCCGCTACATTTACGACGGCATGCTCGCCGTCCAAACGCGAAACTCGGCCAACACCCCGAGCGTCACCTACACGCGCGGCCCGGACCTCAGCGGCACGCTCCAGGGCGCGGGCGGCATCGGCGGCCTCCTGGCCCGCTCAGGCGCCCACCAAAGCGGCGGGACCTGGACCAACAACCTCTACTGCCACACCGACGCCACCGGCAACATCACCCACCTGATCCAGACCAACCAAACAGCCGGCGCCACCTACAAATACGACCCCTTCGGCCGCACCCTCTCCAGCAGCGGAACCCACGCCACCGCCAACCTCATCCGCTTCAGCGGCAAAGAAATCCCCGCCAATTCCGGCCTGGCTTGCGCCAACAATAGTTTCTCTGGTTGAGCAGGAGAAAATTAAAGTCGCATGCCACAAAGAGGGGAATGTCGCGCGTTGATTGCGGCTTGAGTTTACGTCGGCTGAATTTGGTTTTCTTGGAGTTCACGGAAGAGGGCAAGGCTTAGGAGAACTGGGATGGTGTAGATGACGGCGAAGGCGGCGTGGCTGACTTCGAGGGTGATCATCTCGTGGCGTTGGGGTGGGTTGAAGGCGTCATAGATGCCGAGGAGGATTAGGGGGATTCCGAAGCCGGCGAATATGGCGGTGACTGCCCAGGCGTGGGCGCGTTTGCCGGTGAAGAAGTAAAACCAGGCGAAGTAGGAGGCGATGGCGGGGACAGTCAGGAGAGCGGTGAGTTGGAGGCTGGGGAGGAATTTGAGGCCGTCGGTCCAGATGATGAAGAGGATTCCGGCGAGGGTGAAGATGACGGTGGCGGTGAGGGCTGAGAGAAGGCCGAGGATTGAAAATCGTTTTAGGTTTTTGGAGTTCATTGGGGGGACGATACGAGCGTTCGGTTGCGGGTGGGTAATCGATAAAAACAATCGGCCGATTGATTTTTGTGGTTGGCGGTGGACGTGAAAAACTCGGCGATCATGTGTTGGGAGGTGCGTCCAACGGGACAGGCGCGACGTGCACCCCGGAGGGGTCCTAGCACAACATTCCCGCGTGGTAACGCAGCAGGGTCACGGCCTGCCGGTCCGGAGTCCCTTCCAGAAACTGGAGCAGGCTAACGCCCGCCGCGTGGGGCGCCGCGGACAGGCTGCGCAGAGGAATTTCTTCCATTCGAAGCGGTAGAGCCATTTACGCTCCTGAGCGTAGCGAGTGTCAGCACTGTCTCTGTTGATTGGGGTCAGATCGTGATAAGCCCACGCACATGGGGGTCAAATCATCGCATTTAGCATTTGACTTGCGAAGGCCGCGGCG
>CAZSXX010000104.1:0-12277 GCA_964611245.1 uncultured Verrucomicrobiota bacterium
GTCCCTCACATACAGCTTCCCATTCGACCTTGCGGGGGAATTCCAATTCTTCCCGCACAGCTGCGTCTTCGCCAATTCCTCGTTCAGCTCCGGATTCGGCTTGATCACGAACAACTCGCCCGAATCGCTGAGCACCAGCAGTTTCCCTCCCACCACAGTCGTGGATGAAAAATGTTCTCCAAACCCGCCCTGGGTCCATTTCACCTCGCCGTTCGACGCGTCGACGCACACATAATTCTTGTTCGGTCCATGCGAGTAAAGAAAGCCGCCCACCAGCGCCGGCGTCGCCAGATTGATTTTCGTGTCCTTGTTCTTCCAAGCCTCCGTCACCGTGAACTCGTCGCCATTCCTCGAAATCAGGTAGCTCGTCATCCCACCCGTGTAAGTGTTCACCACAATATTGTCCCCCACCGCCACCGGCGTCATCGTGTTCCGCTTCGCCCCCGTCGCGATCGGGGTCCGCCACAGCATTTTGCCATCATCCCGGTTCAGCCCCATCAGGCTGTCCGCCGTGAACGCCACCACCTGCCGCCGCCCCGCCAACTCAGCCACAATCGGCGACGAATACGCCGCCTCCTCGTTCCCCGCCTTCCACACCACCCGCCCATTCTCCTTGTCGAACGCCACGATCGTCGCCCCCGCCGTCGAGCCCACCGGCACAAAAATCAGGTTCCCATCGGCCGCGGGCGACCCATTGTTCCCCCGTCGCGCCGCCGTTCCCTCCCGGGCCTTGCTCCCCAAAAATTTCACCCCGAAATCCTTCTCAAAACTCGCCCCCCAAATCACCTTCCCCGTCTCGAGGTCGAAACACCGGAACTCACCATTGCACGACTGCGCATAGGCGCGGCTTCCGTCGATCAACGGCGTCGAACGCGCCCCCCGCCCCCAGTCATCCTCATAAACCGCCGCGAATCCCTGCCGCCAAATCTCCTTCCCCGTCCGCGCGTCCACGCAGTGCGCCACCTCCTCCTCCCCCACGCCATCCACAAAAACCAGTTTATCCCCAGCAACGACCGGCGACGAAAAACCCGTTCCGATTGCCACCTTCCACGCCGGAGTCAAGTCCGCCGCCAGCTTCTCCGCCAGCCGTTCCCCCTCCGCCGCGTGCCCGTCCCGCTTCGGGCCGCGCCATTGCGCCCAATCCCCCGCCGCGAGCCCGGCGCAGGCGCCAAACGCGATCATCACCGCCAGCCGCCTTGTTTTCACCATGGTCCCTCCGTTAATGCCGACGCGATGTTTCGCGCCAAATCCTCCGCCATTGTCGGGTGCGCCTGCCGCTCCGCCACATCCCTGTTCGGCGTGGCCCGCACCACCGTCTGCCCCGAAAATCGCCGCGAAAAAATGACCTTCCCCCCGCTCCGTTCCTTCGCCGTCACATCCGCCACGATGTAAAGGGCGTAATCGCGCGTCGTCAAAATGTCCGTCGGGTCAAACGAAAGCGGCGTCCGCATGAAGTCCACAATCACCCCGCTCACCACAATGTCCCCCTCATTCCGAGAGTCCAGCCGGTACGTCCCGTCCTGCTGCAATTTCCGCCGCAGCGAAAACGCCACCGTTTCGGACAAACGCGGCTCGTAGGTCTCATTCCGGAAAATCTGCACCGTCACCGCCCGCGCCCCCGCCGGATCTCCGTTCACCGGCCCCATCCTGTACCCCGCGCACCCCGCCAGGAGGATCAATCCCCCCAGCCAGGCCGAAATCAGGATCGCCTTCCGCATGCTACTTCCTCGACGCGGCCTGCGCCACCTGCCGCGCCTTGATCGCCTCAATTCGCTCCCGGGCCACCTCCGCGAACTTCGAGGCCGGATCCTTCAGCACCGACTCATTGTAATAAATCAGCGCCCCATCCCACCGCTTTCGCTTTTCGTAATACTTCGCGATCGAAAAGCTTCCCCGCGACTGTTCGGTGTGGAGTTGCGTGATGATCGTCTGCGCCTTCGGCACGCGCGGGTCATTCGGATAAAGCGTCATGAAATCCGTGAATGTCGAAATGGCCTTGGCCGAGATGCTCTGGTCATATTCCGCCGTTTTCGCCTGCTTCAAATACGCCTCCCCCGCCCGGTACAAAGCCTCCGACGCATATTTCGCCTGGAAATGATACCGGTCGGCCGCCCTCACATACGCCTTCACGGCCTTGGGATAGTCATGCTCCCACCCGCGCTGATTCTCATACGCCGTCCCAATGCTCAACTGCGCCTCCGGGGCCACCGTGCTGTAGGGCCCATTCTTGACCACTTTCTCGAACAGTTCGGCCACTTTGTCGTTCGAACGATACGGGATCACCTTCAAAAACCGGAAATATTTCCCCGCCAGATACTTGTTCGCGATCGCAAACTGCCGCTGCAAGACCTCGTCGTAATTGTCGATCTTCGGATATTTCTGCAGCAACGCCTCATAAGCCTTGAATGCCTGCGTGTCCTTTCCCCTCTCCTCCAAGGTCCGCGCCAATAAAAACTGCGCCTGCGGCGCGTAATCCGACAGCGGCCACACCCTCACCGTCCGCCGCGCCGCCAAGTGCGCGATCCGGTAATCCTTCTGGTCAAACGCCGCCTGCGCCATGTCCAATTGGTCCTTTGCCCGTTGCTTCATCCATTTCGCCCCTCCGATCGGCTCCCAGCTCCAACCCTCCCCCGGACGGTACACCAGCGGGGCCGGTGTTTTCACCGGCAATATTCCGAGGCAAATAACAAGCAACGCCCCGCGCACAAACCAACGCATCATAGGCCCGGACGGTATCCCAGCGCTTCCGCCCGGTCAAGAAAAGCGCTCGCCCATTTCCTCGATAAGAACCACCCTCCACGCACCCCTCCAGCGCTCCGCCCCGTGTCCGTTTTGCCCGTTGATTTCCATTGTCAAAATTCCCGGCTTCAGCTATGTAAGACCTGAGTTTGCACATGATCCCTTGGCTGGCTTTGCCCGCGTCGTGATCCAGGCATCCTCACTAATAATACTTACTAAAATAAAAATGAAAATCCTCCGCGCCCGCAAAATCCTTGTTCAAGCATCGGTTGCGTCTGCTCCGCCTGCCGCCCTACCCTCCTCCTCCCCACCGCCAGCCGCCGCCTTTTGAGAGTGCCCGACCACCCCCACGGCCGGCCCGCCCGTCGCCCGCGATCCATCCTTTCTCGCGATGACGCTTGCGGTCGGAACCCGATCTGATAAACAGGGACAGCCCTTTGAGAAACGCTGATCACAACACTCCGACGGCCAATATTCCGTTGGCTGTGGACCTCCCGTTTCCCGTCGGCGTCCTCGCCCCACTCGAACGCCCAGGCGCCGAACTGGACGCCCAATTGGACGACCTTTCCCAACTTGCTTGCGCCCTTTGCCAAGCCCCCGTCGCCCTGATTTGTTCCCGGGACCAGCAAGGTTGGCGCCTCTCCCACAATCTCGGCCCAGACCGACAGCCACTTTCTTTCGACCTCGCGTTCTACACCTTCGCCGTCACCCAGCGTCGCCCCTTCGAAATCCCCGACCTGCGCGCCGATCCAGCGTTCTCGACCAGCCCCCTCGTCAGCGGCCCCCCCCACTTTCGGTGCTTCGCCGGCGCTCCCGTCACCTCCCTGGACGGCCAACTCCTCGGCGCCATCTGCGTCCTCGACACCCGCGCCCGCACCCTCACCCCGCCGCAGCGCCAAGGCTTGGAGGCCCTCGCCCGCCAGGTCCGGTCCAACTTGTGCCATCAACAAATGGCCGCCGCCCAGCGCGTTGCCGACGCCGAAGCGCGCGAGCGGCAGCGCCAATGGCGGCGGGTCTTCGAGAACGCCTCGATTGGCATGGCCGAGATCAGTTCCGACGGCCAATGGACCCAGGTCAACGGCGCCTTCTGCGCCATCCTCGGCTACAGCGTCCAGGACCTGCTCGAAACCCGCCCCGAAAATCTCGTCCACCCCGACGACATCCCCTCCGGCCGGGCCATGCTCCGAAAAACCCTCGCGGGTGAAATCCCCTCCTGCTCCGGGGAAAAGCGGCTCCTGCACAAAACCGGCCGCGCCATTTGGTGCTCCGTCCACCTCACTCTCGTCCGGGACTCCTCGGGCAACCCCGGCAATTTCCTTGCTCATGTGGTCGATATTTCCGAACTCCGCCAAGCCCAGGATGGCTGGCGCAACGCGGAACTCCAGGCTCGGGCCCTTCTCGAGCTGCCCGTCCCCGTCGGCATCCTCACCACCGACGCCCAGGGCGCCATCACCTTCGTCAACCGGCACGCCGAGACCCTCACCGGCTACTCGGCGGACGAGTTGGCCGGGCGCCGCTCCATCGCGGCGCTTCACCTCGACGCCGAACTCCGCGAGCACAGCCAGCGCCTCGCCCGCTTCTTTGGCTCAGTCACCCTCGGGCCCCAGTCCGTCCTCGAGCACGCCCGCACCTCCGGCCCCGAAGTCCGCGAATGGACCTGGCTCCGCAAGGACGGCGGCGCCCTTCGCGTCAACCTCACCGTGGCCGCCATCCGCGACCTCCACGGCTCAATCACGGGCTTCACCATCGCCGCCACCACCGCCGGAAAGGTCGATGGCGGCGCCCCCGGCACCGTCGAGGGCCGCTTCCGCACCATCGCCGACTCTGCCCCCATCGGCATGTTCCTCACCGACGCCCATGGCAATTGCTCCTACGTCAACGAGCCCTTCCACCACATCACGGGCATCGGACCGGCCGACTCCTCCGGCCAAGGCTGGTTTGCGGCCTTTGCCCCCTCCGACCGCTCCAATTTTTACAACGAGTTCCAAAAAGCCATGCGCCGCGGCTCCGACTTTTGCATGGAGGTTCAGCTCGCCCGCCCCGGCGATCCGGCTTGGGCCCGCGTCCGCGGCCGCGAAATCTTCTTCGAGGACGTCGCCCAGGGATACGTCGGCACCCTTGAGGAGGTCACAGGCGGCCACTTGGCTCTCCAGTCCCTGAAATTCAGCGAGGAGCAACTTCGAAACGCCCTCTCCAGCGCCCCGTTCCCGTTCGCCCTCCTGGATCGCGATCGGAAATGCGTCCTCGCCAGCGTCGGCTGGCTTGAGCTTCATCACCGCGCCTGGCACGACGTCAATGGCCGCCCCATTTTCGATTTCATCCCCGAGGCCCGCGACCGCCTCGAAGACCTCTGCCGCCGCGCCCTGAACGGCGGCCCTCCCCTTTCCCACGAGCAATCCGTCCGGCTCACCGACGATTCCGCCCCGGAATCCCTCCGCTGGCATATCTTCCCCTGCAGGGCGAAGGGCGAAATCTGCGGCGTTGGCCTGTTCGCCGAACGGCTGACGCCCCATCTCCGCGCCATCGCCAACGCCGACGCCGCCCGCGCCTCCGCCGAAGCCGCCAGCCGGATCAAGAGCGAGTTCCTCGCCGAAGTTTCCAGCGAGCTCCGCACCCCCGGCTCAGGCATCATCGGCCTCGCTGACCTCCTCCTCGAAGACGAGCCCAACCCGGCCCGCCGCGAGTTCCTGGAGATGATCAAAACCTCGACCGGCGCCTGGCTCAAGCTCGCCACGGACATCCACGACTTCTCCAAAATGGAGGCCCGCAAACTCGAGCTCGACATCCTTCCCTTCAATCTCATGGACGGCCTCAACCAGGCCATGCGCCGCCTTGCCGTCATCGCGGAAAACAAGGGCCTCGACCTCGTTTGCCAGACCGCCCCGGACCTCCCCACCGTGGTCGTCGGCGACGGCGGCCGCCTCTTCCAAATCCTCGCCCACCTCACCGCCTTCGCCATCGACATGTCCACCGCCGGCGAAATCCTCATCTCCGCCGCGCCGGGCGAAAACGCCGACCCAAACCCCGGCCTCCCGGGCTCCATGGAATTCCGCTTCACCATCCGCGACTCCTCTGGCTGGCTGGCCGACAACAAGCTCGAGGACATCCAGCAAGTCCTGATGATGGTCGAGAACTCGCCCGCCCTCAAAAAAATCGGCACCAACCTCGGCCTGGTCCTCTCCGCCCGCCTCGTCAATCTCATGCATGGTCGGCTCTGGGTCGAGCGCGCCGAGCATGGCGCCGCCTTCCATGTCGCCATCCCCCTCAGCGGCAAGCCCCAGCCGCCCATTCCCAGCCCCCTCCTCGCCGAGGTTCCTGTTCTGATCGCCGACGGCAATCCCTCCAACCGCCGCTGGCTCCACCAAATCCTCTCCAGTTGGGGCGCCCGCCCCACGGTCCTCGAAAAGCCGGCCGCCATCCTCGACGTCCTCGAAATCGCCCACGAGGCCGGCCGCCCCTTCCGCTTCGCCCTCCTCGATGCCCACGTTCCTGACCGCGACACCTTCGCCGTCGCCTCCCAAATGCGCGCCTCCTCCCGCTCCCCCTCGGCGACTCCCATCATGCTCCTTTCCCCATCCATGCGCTTGGCCGACGAAAGCCGCGCCCGCGAGCTCGGCCTCGAACATTTCCTCGTCAAGCCAATCAATCCCAACGACCTTCGTGACCTGCTTGAACGGGCGTTGGGCGCCCCGCCCGTCGGCTCCCCGGCCCTTCCCAACGCCCCCAGGCGCCTCCACATCGCCAAGCCCCGCCTCAACGTCCTCCTCATCGACGACAGCCGCGTCAACCACGAAGTTGCCATGGGCGTCCTCGGCACCCACGGCCACCGCCTCACCATTGCCCGCAACGGAAAGGAAGCCATCGCCATCCTCGAGCGCCGCGCCTGCGACCTCGTCCTGCTCGGCCTCGACATGCCGGGCGAAAACTCCCTCGAAACACTCGCCGCCATCCGGCAGCAGGAAAAGGAGCATCAACGTCCCGCCCACGTTTTTGGCATGACTGCCGATCCGGCCATCTCCTCCCGCGAATCGTCCCTGAGCGAGATCACCGATGGGTTCCTTCCCAACCCCATCCAGCCCAAGGATCTGAATTCTCTCCTCGATCACCTCGGCCCCGAACTCGAGAATCGTTAAGCCCGCACTGCCCACCGCAACTTGGCCGACGCCGCCCGGGGGTTGGATCGAACTTCCGCCGCGCTCGGCCGAATCACTTCCTCCGCGATGGCCGAGTAAACCCCAGCGTTTTTGCCTTCCCGGAACGCCAGTTTCACCCGCCGATCCTCCCCGGAATGAAAGGTCAGGATCGCCACCCGTCCCCTTGCCACCAGGCATCCAGGCAAAACCCGGAGCAATGCCTCCAATGCGGAAAACTCCCCATTCACCGCGATTCTAATTGCCTGGAAAACGCGGCGGACCGATGCCTCCACGTCGCTCACGGGCGCGCTCCCCAGCGCCCCCCGCACCGCCGCCGCCAAATCCGTCGTTCGCTTCACCGCGCCGCGCCTCGCCTGAAGGGCCCGCGCGATCACTGCCGCGTGCGGCTCGTCCGCGTTCTCCTCCAGCAATGCCGCCAGTCTCTCCTCCGGGCATTTCGCCAGGAATTCCGACGCTGGCTCCCCGCGCCTCGGATTCATGCGCAGGTCCAGCGGCCCTTCCCGCTTGAATGAAAAGCCCCGCTCCGGCCGGTCAAACTGCATCGATGAAACCCCTAGGTCCGCGAGGATCATGTCCGCGCCCGCAACCTCCAGCGGCGCCAGCGCCTTCGGCAGCCCCGCAAAATTCGAATGCACCGCCTTGAAAACATCCGGGCCGAAACCCAACCCCCGCAACCGCGCCTCAGTTCGTGGCAGCTCCTCCGGGTCAACATCCAGCCCGATCAGCCGCCCTCCCGGCGCCACACGCCGCAGCAACTCCTCCGCGTGCCCGCCATGGCCCAGCGTCGCGTCCACCGCAATCTCACCCGCCTTCGGATTCAGCCGCTCCAGGATTTCCACCACGCAGATCGGCCGGTGTGATCCCGCCGGAGTCTTGCCCGACGCAATGACCTTCGCCGCCGTTTCCGGGTACAGCGACGGCGCCAGCTCCTTGTACTTTTCCGCAAAACGGCGCGGATGCGTGCCCGCATAACGAACCCGCCGTGGGGGCCGCGGTTGGGGATGCTCAGGTTCGCTCACGGCGTCGGTGGCGGGGGATCGTTCTCCTTCTTGACCATCGCCGTCTCCCCGGACTTCCGCGATTTCAGCCGCCGGTACTGCTCCGTTTTCGACTCCATCTCCTCCTCCGCGGCCGACACCGATTCCCCGGCCAGGGCCTTGGCCCCCGCCGTGATCGAGGACGGATGCACCCGCCCTTTCGGCTTGGCCATCCGCACCCCCGGCGTCGCCGAACTCAACGGCTTCTCCCCCTCCCCACGCGTGTAATACGAGTGGTAATACGTGTTGTAATAGTAATACGGGTTGTCCGCCGTGATTCCATTCAACACAATGCCCAATATGCTGCACCCGCGCTGCCGCACCGCCGCCAGCGCCGACTGCGCGAAACGCATCGACGTCTGGCCCGCACGCACCACGAACAGCAGCCCATCGGACAGCCCAATCAACGAAAACGCGTCGTCGATCGCCGTCAACGGAGGGCAATCGATGACCACGTAATCAAACTCCTGCCGGGCTTCCTCCAAAAACTGCTTCACGATCGGGCTCAGCAGCAGCTCCCCAGGGTTGGCGGGCAGCCGCCCGGAATTGATCACCTTCAACGCCCCCGCCGGCGTGTCCTTCAGAACGTCCCGCCAATGCACCTCGCCCGCCAGCACCTCGGAAAACCCGGGCTCCCGGTCGTGCTTGAAATAATTGTGCGTGTTCCCCCGTCGCAGGTCGCAATCCACCAGCAGCGCCCGATGTCCGGCCAAGGCCAGGGTCGCCGCGAAATTCACCGTGAATGTCGTTTTGCCATCCCCCGGCACCGCGCTGGAAACCAGCAACACCTGCTTCTTTCCCCCTTCCGTTCCCAGCATCACCGCCGACCTCACCCCCCGGATCGCCTCCGCAAAAAAACTGTATTGGTCGAGGTTCGTGATCAAAATGCACTTCCCCTTCAGGCTCTTCGTCTCCACCTGCGGAATTTGCCCCAGCACCGGCTCCTCCAGCGCCTCCTCGATGTCCCCCGCGATCTCCAGCCGGTCATCCAGCCGGTGCAGGAAATAAACCAGCCCCAGCCCCGCCACCAACCCGAAAAAGAACCCCTGCAGGATCATCTTCCTCCGGTCCGGCGTCGCCGCCGAAGGCTGCTGCACCGCCTGCTGCACCACGGTGAACTGGCTCTCGTCGATCGACGATTTGTCGAACGCCAGCATCTGTTTTTGCAGCCCCTCCAGATGCTTCTCGATCTGCGCCTCGTCCTTGACCAGCCTCTCATACTCGTAGCTGATCGCCGCCTTCGCCTGCACATCCTCCAGCAACTGGTCCTTCAGCGACCCGTACTGGATCAACTGCTGCTCCAAATACCGAATCCGGGCCTCCCTCTTTTCCTGGATCAAGTCAAGCTGGTGCTCCACCCCCTCCTGATACTGCGCGATCCTCCCCGCGATCACCTTCATGAACGGGTGGTTGGTCTTCAGCGTCACCAGCAACCGCTCCATCTCGGACTCCTCCGCCCGCAGCCTCAGCTTCATCTCACTGTACTTCGACTCCGTCGCGAAACGCGCCAGCGGATCCTCCCCCTCCCCCGGGTTTCCCGTTCTTGCCTCCCCCGGTGGCGGCGGCGCCCGCAGCCCCGCCGTCGCCCCCTCCGCAATATCCTTTGGGGTCCGCCCCTTCTCCAACTTCAGCGCCGTCTGGATTTCCCGGTACTTGTCGATCGCCTGGTCATACCTCTTTTGCGCCGCCGCGCCCGTTTCCGACGGGCTCCCGATCTTGTTCGTCCGCAGGAAACCCTCCTTCGCCGCGCGCGCCTCCTCCAACTTCGCCGTGAACCGCGTGATCTCATCCGCCGTCCGGGCCGCCTCCCGCGCCACCGTGTTGTCCTTCACCTCGTTCTTGTACGCGATGAACTCCCGCGCCCAATTCGTCAGGTATATCTTCGCGCTCGCCAGTTCGGTGCTGTCCACCGAGAGTTGGAAGGACGACGCCACCTTGCCCGCCTGCGCAAACAGCGGCGGCAGTGGCGCCAATGGGTTCCGCTGCGCGAACTTCGTCTCCGCCCGGTCTTTCACTACCCCCCGGATCAGGTTCAGATTCTCTTCGTAAAAATTGTCCAACGCCTCTTGATACTCCAACTGTGAGGCGTAAACCGTCCTCAGCCTTGGCGCCACGCTGATGATCGAGACCGCCCGGAACATGTCGGGCGTCGTGTAGGCTTTGTATGCCATGTAGCCTCCACCCCCCAGCACGCACAGGGTGAACAAAATCCACCGCCGCGCCACCACCTTCAAATACCGCCGGATGTGCATCCCCACGTTGACGCGGTCCACCAAGCTCGTCCCGTGTTGCGCGGTCGAATGCGGGGGTGTTTTGGGCGGCGCGGCCATGTCAGCGCAAATTCAAAAACTTCTCGGGCACCGTCACCCGGTCCCCATCCTGGAGCAGCATGTCCTTAGTCCGATCCCCTTTGTTCACCGCGTCGATGTCATACTCCGTGATCCCCTGCCCCGCCCGGTCCACTTTCACTTTTCTCAGGTTCGCGTACTCCGTCACCCCCACCTCCGTCAACGCTTCCCAAAGCGTCTTCGGCCGGCCCGGATCAAGCTGCACCGCGCTCCCCCGCACCGCCCCCCTCAGCAGCACCTGCCCCTTCCTCCGTGTCGGATCCACCACCCGCAACTGGACCGTGGCCACCTGGTAAAAATCAACCTCCAGCCGCTCCTTCAACTCCTTCTCAACCTCCTCCACCGACTTGCCCCTCACATAGATCGTGATCGACTCTTCGCAGCACCGGCTCACCGGAATTGTCAGGTCTCCCAACGGCGACACGCTAACGTCCGTCGGCCGCCCCGGCACCGGATCTTGCGACACGCTCACCGACAGCTTGTCCATCGGCGACAACAAATACCCCGACGCCGCCCCCTGCCCGCTCCCCGCGCGCAGCGTCAAAACGCCGACTAAAATGGCCAGCCAAACCCGCATCCTAAAAATCATGCGTCAGATCCACCGTCACCCGGTTTTGCCGGTAATCACGCTGCGCTTGGTCCGAATTCTTCCACGCCATGCTGTACCCCAATCCAACATGCCAGCGCCGCGCCACCTGCCACCCCGTTCCAAGATACCACAAATACCGGTCCGCCCGCTCCCCCGACACCCCGGACGCCTCCAGATTCTCATACGTGACCGTGGAATTCAGCGCCAACAACGAGCTGAACCGCCAGCTCGCGCTGTACTGCAACGACGTCAATTCGTTGAAATTGCTGCCGAAACCGGGGCTGATGCTCCGGCTCCACCGCAAACTATGGTTCATTCGGCTGTTGATGTTGTGCTTGACCGCGAACGCGAAACTCATCCCGCTGAACTCGCTCCGGTCCGCGATCGAGCCCGTCTGGTCATATTTCGACTGCGTGTAACTCACGTTTCCGTCGACCGTGATGAACCGCGTCACTTTCACGCTCACCTGCGGCCCCACCGAAAAACTCACCCCGTCATTCTGGACCGGCTCGATATAATCCGTCAGCGTCAATCCCGTGTTCACCCCCACCGTCCACGCCGACCCGATTTTCGTGTACGCGCCCAGTGCCAGGTTGTGGTCATCCCGGTCCAGCGCCGCAAATTGCTCATTAAGCGATCGATCCACAATGTAGTCGTACGACGAAACCAGCGTCAAATCGCTTCGGGCCTGCCATTCCCCCTGCGCCCCGATGTCATTGTTGATCCGTTTGAAATTTAACAGCGCCCCGGAGGCGCTCCCGCTGATGTCCGGCCTCGTCAGGGGATCCACCTGCAGCGTGAAGCTGTCCCGCAACAAAACGTTCACCTTCCCAATCCTCATCTGGTACATCAGCCGGGTGTCAGGGCTGATCGAAAACGTGTTCAACTCCGCGTGGTCAACATAAACCCGGTACCCCACCCCCAAATTCAGTTCCAGAATGTTCTTGGGGCTGATTGGCCACTGCATTCCAATCCCGAAATTGGGGAAAAAATACACGTCGGACGCCGGATTCCTCTCCACCAGGTTGATGTTGTCGTTGAACTCCGCCTGCATCGTCCCGTGCAGCCGCGCCGTCAGCGGCCCCCAGTGCAAATTGTAATCCTTTTTCGGTGGCTGCGAGAACATTGGCGCGGGCGACGACCGCATCAGGAAACTCTCCGCCTCCTGCGCCCCCGCCGCCGCCGCCCACAGCGCCGGGGCCAGCGCAAGCAACCGCCGCCCCAGGGCGCCGGTCGCGGCTCTGCCTTGCGTTGCGGGGGCTGAAAAAATCACTGCAGCGTCGTCACCGGCGGTTGTTGGATCCGGCTCGCGTCCAGGCTCTGCGATCCCCCGCCGAACAACGGCGCCTCACCCCGCCCTGTCGGCAGTGACGGCGTCGTCGCCAGCCCTACCACCGGGTTCGCAATCCC
>CAZSXX010000105.1:0-4768 GCA_964611245.1 uncultured Verrucomicrobiota bacterium
CGTCGTTGGTCCGCACGCGCATTTGACCGGGAACACGGAGATTGGGGCGAACAACCGGTTCTATGCCGGGTGCGTGATCGGAGAGGCGCCGCAAGATTTGAAATACCGGGGGGAGCCAACGCGGCTGCGCATTGGCGAGGGAAACACGTTCCGGGAACACGTCACGGTCCACCGTTCCGCAAAACTTGCGGAAGACACGGTCATTGGGGCGGGAAACTTCCTGATGGCCCATTCGCATGTGGGACACAACAGCGAACTGGGGGACCACATCATCATCGCGAACGGCGCGTTGATCGGAGGGCATGCGCAGATCCAAGACCGGGTTTTCATCTCCGGGAACTGCCTTGTGCATCAATTTGTTCGGATCGGGGCCTTCGCGCTGATGCAGGGAGGTTCCGCAATCAGCAAGGATTTGCCGCCATACACCGTGGCGCGGGGCGACAATCACATTTGCGGGCTCAACACGATTGGCCTGCGGCGGGCGGGTTTCAGCGCAGAGGAGCGGCTCGAACTGAAACGGCTTTACAAGGCCCTCTTCCGCGGCGGCATGAGCATTCGTCGGGCGGTCGAGGCCGCGTTGCCCCAATTCGGCGGCGCGCGGGCGATGGCCCTGATTGATTTTGTGCGAACGAGCAAGCGCGGGGTCTGCCCGGACGTTTCGTCAGTGGAGGCCGAGGATGAAACCGAGGGCTAATTTCGCTTTTGAAATTCGGGCTGCGGGATAGCATTCTTGCCCAAGGATATGTTCCAAAACATTGGCGAAATGCTCATCCTGATGGCCCGGACGCTCGGAGCGCTTCCCCATGCGTGGAAGCATCGCCGGAAAGTCTATGAGCAACTGTTCGAGATCGGCAATGCCAGCTTGTTGATGGCATGCATCCTTTCGCTGTTCATCGGAGGGGTGCTGGCGCTCCAGACGGGGCCACTGCTGCGGGAGCGCGGGCTGGTCAGCGCACTGGGGGGATTGATTGGATTGTCCATCTGCAAGGAACTCGCGCCGGTGATGATGTCGGTGCTGATCGCCGGGCGGATCGGATCGGCCATGGCGGCCGAAATTGGGTCCATGGCGGTCTATCAAGAGATCGACGCACTGCGGACAATGAATATCCGCCCAGTCCATTATTTGGTCCTGCCCCGCTTGGTTGCGATCTGCATCGCCCTGCCAATGCTGGTCGTTTTCTCGGATTTAGTCGGATGGGTTGGCGGAGGGCTTGTGGCCGCCTTGAACAGTTCGGTGCAGTTGAGCATGGAGAGTTATTTCAGCAACCTGCGCCAAGTGGTGGAATTCCCGGACGTCCTGAACGGAGTGGTCAAGAGCTTGGTGTTCGCCGTTTTTATCGGGACAGTGTCGTGCCACCAAGGGCTTCAGACGCGCGGGGGACCACGCGGAATCGGCCGGTCGGTCACGAAAGCGGTGGTCAATTCGATCGTGCTGATCCTGATCCTTGATTACTTTGTGACCCGGTTCCTGATGTATTTCGACAAATGAGAACGGCGGAGTCCAATGAGGCGCCGGGCGGCGGGGTTGGAGTGGAGGTGCGCGGGCTTCGCAAGAGCTTCGACGGCGCCCCAGTGCTGAATGGAATCGACATGTCCGTCCGCCCGGGCGAGATCTTCATGGTGATGGGGCCGAGCGGAAGCGGAAAGAGCGTGCTTCTCAAGCATATCATCGGCTTGGAACGCGGGGATGAGGGGGAGATCCTTGTGGGAGGGGAGTCCATCGAGTCGGACCATGTGCTGGAGAAATACCGCCTGGGGATGGTGTTCCAGTCCGGGGCGCTCTTGAACTCGCTGACGGTGGGGGAGAATGTCGGGCTTTACCTGACCGAGCACCGATTGAAATCGCCCGCTGAAGTCGAACAAATCGTTTCCGCGAAACTGGAGTTGGTGGGCCTGAAAGGGGTTGAGGGAAAATATCCATCCGAATTGTCGGGCGGGATGAAGAAGCGGGTCGCGATCGCGCGGGCCCTGGTGATCGAGCCGCAGTTGCTCCTGTATGATGAGCCGACCAGCGAACTGGATCCGATGATGGCGGTCGTGATCAGCGAGGAAATCCTGAGCTTGAACGAGCGGATTGGCGTGACGTCGATCGTGGTGTCCCATGACCGGGATCTGGCGTTCGGCATCGCGGACCGGATTGCGATTATTTTCGACGGGCGCATATTGTTCGTTGGGACGCCGGACGAAGTGACGAGGCACGACGACACCAGGATCAAGAAATTTATCCACGCGGATTTTAAGAGGAAGCACGCATGAAAAACACGCTTGAAACAAGGCTCGGGATATTCTTTGCGCTCACGCTCCTTGCGGGCGTCGCGTTGTTGGAACTGATTGGCAGCCCGGATTTTTTCAAACCGGGCTACCCGGTCAAAGTCCGCTTCAACACCATCCAGGAATTGAAGGTGGGCGACCCCGTCCGCATGGCGGGCGTGGAGATTGGGCGGGTCAAGGACATCCAACTGGCCGACGGGAAGGTGGAGGTGGAATTGAAGCTGCGGAGGGACGCCCGCGTGAAGACCGACAGCAAGGCCAGCATCAAGTTCGTGGGATTGATGGGCCAGAATTTCGTGGCGGTTGATTTCGGCAGCCCCAACGCGCCGGTGGCCGCGGCGAACGCGATGCTCGAATCCGTGGAGCAGGCGGACTTGAATTCACTGATGGCGAAATTGGAGGGCGTGGCGGGCGGGGTCGAAGGGCTGACCAAAAACTTCAGCGGCGAGAATTTCAGCAACCTGCTGGGCCCGTTCACCGATTTCTTGAAAGAGAACAGCCCCCGGTTGACCGCGATTCTTGGAAACATGCAGGTGATCTCCTCACAGATCGCCGAGGGCAAAGGCACGGTGGGAAAGTTGATCGCCGACGAGGATCTCTATTCCAAGGCGGTGGCGGCGGTGGACAACTTGAACGACACGGCGAACCAAATGAAGCCGCTGTTCGAGGATGCCAAGCTGACCCTGGCGACGGCAAAGTCCACGATCAACGGAATCAACGAGGGCCAAGGAAGCCTCGGGAAGCTTTTGAAGGATGAAACGCTTTACGCGGAGACGGCGACCGCGATGACCAATCTGAAGGAGATTTTGCAGAAGATCAACCAAGGCCAAGGGAGCGTCGGAAAACTGGTGAACGACGAGTCGTTCTTCAACAACGCGAAAATGACGTTGCAAAAGGTGGAGAAGGCGACGGAGGGGCTGGAGGACCAGGGACCGTTGAGCGTGCTGGGAATCGCGGTGAACAGCCTGTTCTGAGCCGAGCCGGTTTCACCGGCTCCGACGTGGGATCATTCGTAGCGGAGGGACTCGATGGGATCGAGTTGGGCGGCCTTCTTCGCGGGATAAAACCCGAAGAAAATGCCGATGGCGGCGCTGAACAAAAAGGCGACGGTGATGGCATTGGTGGACGTCAAAACGGGCCAGCCCATTTTCGCGGAAATCAGGTGCGAAGTGCCCAAGCCGAGGCCGATGCCGGCGACCCCTCCCACAATGCTCAGCGTGATGGATTCGGCGAGGAACTGGGAAAGGATGTCGCCGCTTTTCGCGCCCACCGCCATGCGGATGCCGATCTCGCGGGTCCGTTCGGTGACGCTGACGAGCATGATGTTCATGATGCCGATGCCGCCGACGAGCAGCGAGACGCCGGCCACCGAGCCAAGGAGCATGGTCATGGTCTTGCTGGTGGAAGTGAAGGTTTCCAGTGCCTCGGTTTGCGTGCGGATGAAAAAATCATCATCCATTCCCTCCTGAATGCGGTGGCGCTGGCGCATCAGGGTCGAGATTTCCTCGCTGATGCTTTCCAGTTGCTCGGGCCCGGCGCCTTGGAGGGTGAAGCTCCGGAATGTGGTGCCGCCCGTCAAGCGGGTCATGGCGCTGGTCCACGGGATCATGATGACATCGTCCTGGTCGCTGCCCCCGAACCCGGCGCCCTTCGGGTTCAAGGCGCCGACAACGGTGAACGGCGCGCTTTTGATGCGGATGGTCTGACCCACGGGATCGGCCTCGCCGAAGAGCTGGGTGGCGGTGGTTTTGCCGATGAGCGCCACCTTGGCCTGGGCTTTGACATCCTGATCCGTGAAGGCTCCCCCACTGGAAAAGGTCCAATTGCGGAAGTCGGGAAAGGTGGCCGAAACCCCAAGAATCGAAGTGCTGAGATTTTGATTGCCAGCGGCGACCTGCGCGTTGGCGCGCACCTCCGGGCTGATCGCAAGGACGCCCGGGACCTCGCGTTCAATCGCGGCCATGTCTTCCTTGGTTAGCGTGCCCGCGCTGCCAAACCCCATGCCGAAGCCACCCCGCCGGAGGTTGCCGGAAATGACCGTGATGACGTTCTGCCCCATGGCGGCGATGCTGGTCTCGATCTGGGCCTTGGCTCCATTGCCGATGCTGACCATGGCGATGACGGCCGCGACGCCGATGATGATGCCGAGCATGGTGAGCGAGGTGCGCAGGACGTTTTTGACCAGCGCGCGGAACGCGATTTTGATGATGGCGAAAATTCTCATGAGGTGAGTTGGATCGCGCGCTCCTCTTCGGCGAGCTTGCGCAACTCGTCCGGAGCGAAGAGCCGTTTCTCGACAGGGGAGTCCTTGACAATGCGGCCATCGCGCATGACCACCACGCGGCGGGTGTAGCTGGCGATGTCCAATTCGTGGGTCACCATCACGATGGTGATGCCTTGGTCGTTCAACCGCTGGAAAACGCCCATCACCTCAATGCTCGTGCGGGTGTCGAGGTTCCCGGTGGGTTCATCCGCGAGCACCAGGGCTGGCTGGATG
>CAZSXX010000105.1:4811-12274 GCA_964611245.1 uncultured Verrucomicrobiota bacterium
CAGGGCCCGGGCAATGGCGACGCGCTGCTGCTGTCCGCCGGAAAGCTGGCTGGGGTGATGGTCCGCGCGGTCCGTGAGGCCCACGAGGTCGAGCGCCTTCATGGCGCGCTCGCGCTGCTCGCGGCCGCTGATGGCGGGACGGCAATAAAACATCGGCAGCTCGACGTTCTCGAGGGCGGAGGTGCGGGCCAGCAGGTTGAATCCCTGGAAGACAAAGCCGATTTTCTTGTTCCGAATTTCGGCGAGGTCGTCGCGCTTGAGGGCGGAGACATCGATGCCATCGAGGTGATAACTGCCCTCGGTGGGGCGGTCGAGGCAGCCGATGGTGTTCATCATCGTCGATTTGCCGGAGCCGCTGGCGCCCATGATCGCGACAAACTCCCCCTTTTCCACGCGCAATGAGACGTTGCGGATGGCGTGGACCTCGACATCGCCAGTGCGATACACCTTCTTGATGCCGTCCAACGCGATGATGGGGGTGTCGCTCATCGGGAAGAATTAACGCGGACCCCGGGAGGAACCGCCGCCACCGCCGGGCCGGCCGCTGAACGGGCCGCCGAAGGGATTGCTGGCGGCGGGCCCACCGGCGGCGGTCGCCCCGCCGATCGATCCGATGGCGACAACGTCCCCCTCTTTCAGTCCTTCGAGGACTTCCGTGGTGGTGTTGTCGGTGATGCCGACCTTGATCTGTACGGGCTTGAGTTCAACGCGGGGAGGGTTGACGCTGGAATTGGTCGAAACGAGATGAACCGTGCGGAACGGCTGTTGCTCACGGGGCCTCTGGCTCATACCCCCAACCCCCCCCCCCCCCCCCCCACCCCCCCCCCCCCCCCCCCCCCCCCCCCCCCGGCCCCCCGGACCCCCACCCCCTCCTTCGCCGCCGCCCGCGGAGCGCTGGGCCATCCGCCGGGCCCGATCTTCCTCCATCGGCTTTTTTTCTTCGTCATCCAGCTTGCCGTCGCCGTTCTTGTCCCACCGCTCGAGGATGCGCTTGCGGAACTCCGGCGGAATGCCGGGGGGCAGGCCGTCGTCACCGCCGCCGCCCGCGCTGGCCACGACATTCGTGGCCCCCGCCAGCTTGACGGCGTTTGTGCTGACCACCGCATCCCTGGGCGGCATGAAGCGGAGGGCGGCGTTTGGAACCTTGATCGCGCCCTCTTTCTTGGCGGTGGTGATCTGGACATTGGCGGTCATGCCCGGCTTGAGCTTCAAGTCGTCATTGCGCACCTGAACAATGGTGGCGTAGGCGACGACATTCTGGTTGGTGGTGGGCTGATTGCGGATTTGGGAAACGACGCCGCGAAAGGTGCGGTTGGGGAACGCGTCGACCAGAAAGGTGACCTCCTGTTTTTCCTCGACGCCGCCAATGTCCGCCTCCGAGACCATGGCGGAGATCTCCATTTTGGCGAGGTCGTTGGCGATGAGAAACAAGGTGGGAGCGGAAAAGCTTGCCTGGACCGTTTGGCCGACGTCCACGGCGCGGTTGATGACCGTGCCGTCGATGGGGGAGTAAATTCGGGTGCGGGCGAGGTCCACTTCGGCGCTTTTGAGGGTTGCCTCGCGGACTTTGACGGCGGCCTCCCGCTGCTCCAGCTCGGCCATGGCGGTGTCGTAATCGGATTTGGGGATGAGGTTGTTTTGGAGCAACTCCGCGGCGCGCTTGGCGTTGACGCGGGCGAGGGTCACTTGGGCTTTGACGCTGGCAAGGTCGCCGTCGGCCTGGATTTTGCGGGCCTCATAGGTCGCCGGATCCAACTCCACGATCAACTGGCCGTTGGTGACTTTGGAGTTATGGTCGGCATACAGCTTGGTGATCAAGCCGGAGACTTGGCTGCCGACATTGACAGTGATGACCGGATTGAGCGTGCCATTGGCGGTCACGATCTGGACGATGTCGCCCTTGGAGACGGTGGCGGTGCGATATTCGATTTTCGCGGCGCCGGATTTTTGCCGGCCCTGCCACCAATATGCTCCCCCGCCCAACGACAGGATGGCCAGTATCCAAACAAACGCTTTCATTTCTTTGCTATTGCACGTTGACGGTCAAGCCGCGCTCCTCGAGCAACGTGCCCTCCCGCTCCAAAAGGACAGTGACCGCTTTGTTGTAATCGACCAGGGCGCGGATTTCATCCGAACGAGCCGCCGTGAGCGCCCGCTGCTGGGTGAGGACATCCAAGCTTCTGACCGCGCCGGCGGCGTAGCGCTTTTTGTAGGCGTCGAGCGCGCTGGCGGCGTATTCGCGGGCCAAGCGGGTGGCAGGGATGCGCTCCCACGCGGTGCGGGCCTCAATGATGGCGTTCTCGACCTGGACCATGATGGTTTGGCGGGCCTGTTTGAGGCGTTCGGACGCCTGCTCTTTCTCGAGGCGAGTCCCTTTCAGGTTCGCGCGAGCGGTCCGGTTCCCGATGGGAAAGCTGGCTTCGAGGCCGACGGACCAAGCGGGTTTGTTGGCGCGGGAAAGGTCGGAAAATGTGCTGTGGAAAGAATCGCCAAACGCGTTGTATCCGTAGGCGCCGGTGAGGTCGAGCGTGGGAAAAATCTGGTTGTACCGAAGCTTTTCGGTCAAGCCGAGGCGCTCGAGGTCAACGATCAATTGGTGGAGGTCGGGGCGGTGTTCAAAGGCGCGGGACCAGCTTGCCTGAGGGTCAAAGGCGCGTTCGATGGTGGGCAATGGGTCCGATGGCTCCAAGGCGGAATCCCGCCACGACTCAAATTGAGTGGTGATCAGGTTGACGAGCGCATTTTCCTGCTCCTTCAGGTTGCGGCGGGCGATGAGGAGACTGGCTTCGCTGCTGGCGGCTTGGGATTCAAAGCTTTGGGCGAGGAGAGGTTCGGCGACTCCGATCTGGGCTTTGAGATTCATGTCGCGAGCCTCCTGTCGGGCAAGGGAAACCGCCTCGACCTGGACGCGGACATTTTCGCGGGCGGCAATCCATTCGAAGTAAGCCTGCTCGACGAGGCTGACCGTGGCGATGAGGCGCTGACGGAACGCGAGCTCGGAAATCTTGAGGGCCTTGCGGCTCACGGCAATTGAGTAACGGGAGGAATCAATCCAGAAATCGCGCAGGAGCGGCTGGCGGACGCCAATCAGTGTGGCCCCGCCCTGCCCGGTCCGCACCGGGCGGTTGGTTGGCGAAAATTGGTTTCCACCTGTCTCGGCGGCGTTGAGGCCAAAGTTGTAGGTGGCGCCCGTGGGCAACAGGCCGTTGAGGCCAACGGAGAGGTTGTCCGTGTGGGTGTCCCGCGTGTCCGTCCGGGATTGGGAACGTTCCCCGGCGGCGCTGATCAACGGGTCATAGGCGCCTTTAGCGGATTCGACGTCCGAGCGGGAGATCTCGGGGTCAAAACGCGAGATTCGGACGTCGTAATTGTTGGTGACTGACAGCGCGATCGCCTCCATGAGGCCGAGGGCGCGGACGGGGCCACCGACATTGGCGAAAAGGTTGGCGCCGACCACGGAGTTGGTCGTGAAAAGATTTGTCGTGGCGGGAGTGGCGGAAGGAAGCGGGCTGGCCACCGGCGTGGTCTCATTTTGCGCAAAGCATTGCGCGCTGGCCGCGCCGATGAGGGTCGCGGCGATCATCCTGGCAAATCGCATGGCAGCTTGGCTTCCGGACGAACAAATCACGGCGTCCGAAGACATTCGAGCCTCCGCAACCGAATCCACCCAAGTGGCGCCGACAACGGCAATCTTCGCAGAGTTGGTTCGAGCATGATCAAGGTCACCATTGGCGGCTTTAATCAAGCCCGAATATGTCTTTGCGGGCCAGAAGCCCGGACCGCATGCCGAAAAATGGCGCCGGGACCCGAGACATGCAGGTGGAATGGGATGAAGGGGGCGCGCGGTGGGACCAACCGCCATTATTGAGCCATGAACTTAGGCGGCTGGGCGGGTGGACCAGGTCTGGGTGGCGGTGGAGCGGAATTTTTCGTGGAGGCGGGCCATGGCGCCGCAGGCGATGCCGAAGCTGAGGACATTGGCGGAGATCAGCGCGGGGGCGGCAAGGGAGGCGGCGTGGTTCATCCATGAGGGCTCAAAAACGGCGAAAAGGATCCAATAGCCGCCGAGGACTGGAAGCCATGGCACCACGAATCCCCAAAGGATCGACAAGACCAGGGCCCGCCGGCGGTCGCGAGCGGTCAACCCCTGCCATAGCCCGATCCACGCAGCGGCATGGACGTCGATGAGCAGGGTGATCATGGCGGCGAAGACAAGGGTGGTGCCGGGAGGGATTTCGCCGTGGGCCGCCCACCAACTCATGGAGGTTGAAAACTGGGCGAGGAGGGCGAACAGGAGGGTCGGCGCGAGTTGCCGCCTGACCGCGCGAATTTTTCCCTCGAGGACCACGCGGGCGGAAATCGGAGTGGTGAGGAGGGCCTCGAGAAAACCGCTTTGCCGCTCCGCGGCCATCATCCCGCTGGCGTGCCAGAGGACGAACAGCTTGGGCAGGAACGCCATCAGAGCCACGAAAGCCACCTCGGCTTCGAATGCGGTGGCGCCCGCAGAACTCGTGACGAAGCGCAGGCCGACGCACAACAGCAACAGGGCGACGGGGTGATTTTTGCGCTGGCTGAACCAAAGGACTGGGTTGGAATCGAGCAATTCTCGCTGGGATGCCGAGCGGATTCGGGCAAGGGCCCGGCTTGGAGAACTTGCGGCGGCGCTGGAGCGGGCCGGGCGGAGGATTGCCGCCCATGGAAGGATAATCGAGGCCAGCAGCAGCATCATCACCATCAAAAAGCCCTGCTGCCAGAGGGCAGATTTCGCCACGGCGTGGGTGAAAAAGCGCTGGCCCTGGTCCAAGAAAGCAATGGCTGGAAAAAATGGGTTTAGGCAGGCCAGAAGTGGGGGGATGGCCTTCCATTTCATGAAGGCCAGCGGGGTGAGGGCCAAGGGCAAGGCCATCGCAATGCAGAAGGCGAGGGAGACGATTGACTCACGCCGAAAAAGGGCGGAAATGAAAATTCCGAGGGAGAGGGAATAGGCGAGAAGGAATAGGACCAAAAGGCTCATGACCCAGAATTCACGGGCGGCAATGCCGCCAAGGCAGAGCGAAAAGGCCAGGAATGGGAGGGCGGCGAACGCGACGGAGCCGCCACTGACCGCGCCCGCGGCGAGCTTGCCGAGGACAATATCGGCGCCGCCCAAGCGGGTCAGGAAGAGCAGGCCGAGGGTTCCTTCACGCTTTTCGCGGCTGATCGAATCTGCGGTGAGCAACAATCCGGCCCCGCCGCAGACGAGGATCATCAACCCCGAAGTGATCCAGAAAATCAGCCGCCCAGCCTCCGGGGAGGACACCGGAATTGAGGCCGCCAGGATGAGCTGGGCGGCGCCCAGCAGGGCAACCGCCATGCGAACCCGATAGGTGAACCGCCGCCGGGAGGCGACGCGGAGCTCGCGGGCGACGATAGGCAGAGCCTCCCGCCAGCGCAGCCGCCGCTCATTCATTGGCGAGTAGCCTGACGGCCTGAAAGTAGAGGATCACCCCGATGATCCCGTGGACCAGCAGGCTCAACAACGCCAAGAACAATCCAAGGTAAAGTTGGGGTCGGGCGGGGTTCCAGCGGTCGTCAGTGGCCAGGACGACGAAACGGAAACGGGCCAGGGCGACCGGCGCGAAGAAAACTCCGGCGCCCGGGAGCAACGACAACAGGCCGGAGGAGAGGCAACCCAAGGACGACTCGATCAACTGCGAACGCGGGATCATTTGGAAACGGGCGGGGTGGACGGCGGGGCATTCGTGGCAGCCGCATCGATCGCAATCCAACGCCGGACTTGGCGATCCTCCAGAAGCTTCACTTCGCGCTTCAATTGGAAGAGGGCGTTTGTGTTGGCTGTCACGAGCGCAAGCATCAACGAAATCAGCACGAGGACCAGGAGAACGGCGACGCCACCCTCGCCGCGCCTGTGGGTTTTGATTTGCATGTCAGGGCTTTGCTGGAACGGCGATGAAGGTGAAGAGCGGGCGAAGGCGGGCGTTCTTTTGGCGCCGCTCCAGCTCCAATTCCCACCGGTATCCGGTCGCGTGGGCCCTGCGGTCGACGGCCATTTGCGCGGAATTCACGCCGGTGAGGAAAACCTCCGGGGTGTCCCTTTCGGCCGAACGGCGGTGGATCGCTTTGGGCAGGATGAAATACACGACTTTGCCGGAGGATTGTGGAATCTCGAACGCGGTGGCGCCGTCCCGGGACTCAATTTGAATGGGACCGGTGGCGGAGCGGACATCCGCGCGCCAGCGTTCGCCCGCCTTGGCCGCGCGTTCAATGTCGGCGATATTCCTGCGCAAGTGGGCGGCTTGGGTCAAGGCCGTGTTGAACACGACAGCCGTCAAGGCCAGGACGATGGCCAGAAGGGACATGTAGGCCAGCAACTCCAGCAGCATGAGGCCGGACTCGCGCCGGTGTTTGGGGGCCGCAAAGCGCATTGTCACGTCAGTTGGACCGAGGCCAAGGGGAGGCGTCACGGGCCTAAAACTTCTGGCAACTGGCGCCACATTTGCGTAAGCAGACAGCGTGTCAAGGCCATCGCCCAGCATTTTGTTGCTGATCCCCGCTTACAATGAAGAGCGGCGGATCGGCCCGGTGCTGCGCGAATACGCGGAATATTTCCGGGCAAACTACCAAAGCCAGTTCAAGATTGTGGTTGTTCTCAACGGGTGCCGCGACAACACGTTGGGGGTGGTGCAGGCGGCGGCGGCGGAGTTCCCTGAAATTCGGTGGCTGGAGTTCCACGCGCCCATCGGCAAGGGCGGCGCGCTGATCGAAGGCCTCCGGCTGTGGCCGCAGTCCGACCTGATTGGATACATCGACGCCGATGGCGCCACGGCGCCGCCCGCGTTCATTGACCTCGTCCGGCATTGCGCGGAAGTGGATTGCGCGATTGGATCGCGGTGGATTCCCGGGGCTGTGCTGGAACAGGCGCAATCCGCGCGGCGGCGCATTTTCAGCCGTTGTTTCCACCTGTTTGTGGAGATGCTTTTCCACATGCGGATCAAGGACACCCAATGCGGGGCCAAGGTGATGCGCCGGGAGGCGATGGAGAAAATCCACCCGTACCTGCGCATCGCCGATGTCGCCTTCGACATCAACCTGCTCTACTCGCTGAAACATGCCGGTTTCTCCGTGCGGGAAGTCCCCACCGTTTGGACGGACAAGATCGGGTCGAAAATGGCGCTCAACAAAGGGGCGCTGGCGATCATCCTTTCGGTCGTCCGCCTGCGCCTGTTTTACAGCCCGCTGTACAACTGGCTGAAGCCGTTGCGCCCGCTGGAGGCCTGGATTTACCGCAAGCTGCGCTCGCCGCAGCCCCTCACGGGGCCGCCGCCGGACTAGCTCACATGTGGCTGATGATGTTCTGGCCAAACTCCGAGCATTTAATCTCGGTCCCGCCTTCCATCTGCCGCGCGAAATCGTAGGTGACGCGCTTGGAGGCAATGGCGCCGTTGAGGCCCTTGATGATGAGG
>CAZSXX010000106.1:0-4034 GCA_964611245.1 uncultured Verrucomicrobiota bacterium
ACCAGGAGTTCGATGAGCGTGAAGGCAGATTTTCCGAGAGCTGGACGCGGGTTTCGGTTCATGCTTCATCGATAGCATGCCGGTTTCATCGACTTAATCAAATCGAAAGTGACGGCTCCCGGGGCGGCCTGTCACGGGGCCGGGGCGCCGCGGAGGGCGGCGCGGACCATGATGAATTCGCTGATGTTTTCCATGGTCAGCAGGCCGACCATGTTTCCGCCCTGGAAAACGGGGAGGGTCCGGCAACCTTCCAGGCGCATCGATTCGAGGGTCCGTTCGAGCGAGGCGTCCGCTTGGACTCCGACGCATTGCCCGGACGCCAACTCGGACACGGCGGTTTCCTGCCCGCGGTCGGCGAGGCCTTTGATGATGTCCTGGCGGCGGAGAATGCCGAGCACGGTGGAATTGTCCATGACCGGGAATTCCTCCTGGGAGCCGGCGAGGAGTTCGGAAACGGCCTTGGCCAGATTGTCACCCGGGGCGAGCGAGCGGTAGCGGGTCATCATGGCGTCCTTGACCTGGAGGCCCTGGATGAGGGAGGTGGTCTGGACCATGCGCCCCTCCGCCTCGGCGCCGAAATAGACAAAGATCGCGATGAAGATGAGGAAGGGGTTGGAAAAGAAGCCGACCAGGCCAAAGAGAACGGCCATCCCCTTGCCGATTTTGACCGCCAGCGAGGTGGCGCGGGCGCGGCCCAGCCGCATCGAAAGGAGGGCGCGGAGGATGCGGCCGCCGTCCATGGGGAACGCGGGCAGCAAATTGAAGACGGCCATGAACAGGTTGACCCACAATAAGCGGGGCAGGAATCCGCTGGTGAAGGACGCGTCGGCGCCTTGGAGGGCGATGACCGGGAACACCACGGCGGCGATCACGACATTGACGATCGGCCCCGCGATGGCCACCCAAAGCTCCTGCGCGGGTTTTTCGGGAATGCGCTCGAGCCGGGCGACGCCGCCAATCGGGAGCAGGATGATGTCGCGGGTTTTGATCCCGAATTTCCGGGCGGCGAGCGCGTGGCCAAGTTCGTGCAGGACGACGCAGGCGAACAGGGCGGCGATGAAGGCGAAGGTCCCCGCGATTTGGGAAAAGGATTTGCCGGCGATGATGCCGGAGATGGCCAGCCAGGCGATGAGCGCCGCGAAGGTCCAATGGAGGAAGATGCCAATCCCGGCGACCGACGCGACTTTCAGTGACCCGCCCGTTTGCTCAGCTTTCATAGAATAATCCCTGGGCCCATGATCCCGCGTTTTGGACCGCCGCCGGGAGGGGCAGGACGCAGTGTCTCATGGCTTGGGCATTGATTCAACTTTGGGCGCGGATGGGGAGGGATTTAATGCCGGGCCCCGACTTGAAAATGGGCGGCGGCATCGGAGATTGGCGGAACGAACCGTTCGCGACGCGGATGGGAGGAGGCTTGATCCAATGAGAAACGCAGCGTTCGCCACGGTTTTGGTGGCGAGGAATTGCCGGGACGCGGAAAGGGCGATTCAGCATCTGAAAGCGGAGGGTTTTCATCCGGCGGAGTTGGGGTTGACGGCGCCGGTTTCGGTGGGCGTGGACCCGCCCGTTTATCCAGTCGAGGTTCCGTCGGAGGAAAAGGAGGAGGCCAGAATGTCTTTGGGGGGCCTTCCGCTGGCGCCGAAATGAGGGGCGGTCCCCCTGCCCTTCAATCGTCGAGGCGCCAGAAGGAATGGACAACTTTTTTGGCGGCGTTGATTTTCCAGAGGGCCTTGTACGGAACCCGCTCGATATGGCCGTCCATGAGGGTGACGTTGGCGCCATTGTTGTGGACAGTGGGGCGGGCGAAGTTGAATGGGGTGTCGGGGTAGCCGGCCATGGTGTCGACGGCGCCGTCCTTGTCGAGATCGAGGGCAAAGGGGTAGTTGGGATCGACGGGCGAGTAGACGTAGTGGGTGAGGGTGTCGATGTAGAGCATCGCGTCCGCGGGCTTGGCGATGCGGGCGACGTTGAGGGGGCGGACGTTGTCGCCGTAATAGAATGGGGCGGAGAGGGGCTGGCCATAGGCTCCGAAGTTGGCGCCGATCCAACAGTTCCATTCCTTGTACGCGGAGGCGGTTTTGGCGAAAGGGGGGGGCCCGACGCGGCCGCCGGGGCATTGGCGGAGGCGGTTGGTGAAGGCTTCGGTTTCGGTGAAGATTTTGTCCGCCTCGAATTTTTTGGCGACGTAGGGGGCCAGTTTGGCGTGCCAAAAGGGCTTGGTGTAATCGGTGGAGAGGTCGCCAAAGTGGGGGAGCCGATCCTCAAAGTCGGACAAGTACATCTGGGTGGCATACACCCAGTTTTTCATGTTGTTGGAACAGGCGGTGGTTTGGGACTTGGCTTTGGCTTTGCCCAAGGCGGGGAGGAGCATGCCGGCGAGGATGGCAATGATCGCGATGACGACGAGGAGTTCGATGAGGGTGAACGCGAAGGGAGCGCGACGGGGGGCTTTCCTCGGTTGAGGAAGGGTTCGCATTTCCTTGGTGTAGCCGCCCGGGGAACAAATGCAAGAATTTAGCCGGTGTGCAGAATGGAATGATCTCGGAGATTGGCCTTGGAACAGTTGGGGAAAAACGGACCGGGCGGAGGAAGAGCGGGGAGTTCAACCCAAGCAGGGCCGACGATCCGCCGAGCGGGGCCCGGCGCCCCAAAAACGGGAATCCTCTGACACTGCCAAAAATCTAAACCACCATGCGGAATCGCTCCTTCCGCGCAACTTCCCTTGCCAAGGCCCCCGTTTTGTTTAGCATTTCCGCTCGACCGCCTTTTTTAATGTTCATCGATCCTACGCGCCTATGTTGAAGTTATTTGTGATGATGGTGTTGGAATTGTTCATTTGGGGAGCCTGGCTGCCCCTCATCTGGCCGCACATGAGCAATCTGGGCTTCACCGCCCAACAACAAGCCCTCGTCGGCAGCGCCTTCGCCATCGCCTCGGTCGTCGGCATCTTTTTCAGCAACCAATTCGCCGACCGCAAGTTCGCGGCGGAGAAATTCATGGCCTTCAGCCACCTGGTCGGCGGCCTGGCCATCCTCGCCCTCTATTGGGTCAAGGATTTCCCCACCTTCTTCGCCCTCATGCTCGTCCACTCCCTCTTTTACGTCCCCACCATCTCCGTCGCCAACTCCCTCGCCTTCGCCAACATGAAGGACCCGCAGCGCGAGTTCGGCCCCATCCGCATGGGCGGCACCGTCGGCTGGATTCTCGCCGCCTGGCCGCTTTACTTCATTCTCGACGGCAAGCCCGCCGCCGAGGCCGCCGGGTTCTACAAGAACATCTTCCTCATCTCGGGCGTGGTTTCCCTCGCGCTGGCCGCGTTCAGCATGACCCTCCCGCACACCCCGCCCCGGCCCGCCCAAAATGGCGAAAGCCTCGCCTGGGTCAAGGCATTCAAGCTCCTCGGCATCCCCTACCTTTTGGTTCTGTTCGTCGTCACGTTCATCGACGCCACCATCCACAACGGCTACTTCGTCCTGGCCGGCAATTTCCTCAAGGCCACCGGCTTCGAGGACAAATGGCTCATGCCCATCATGAGCATCGGGCAGGTCGCCGAAATTCTGACCATGGCCATCCTCGGCATGGTCCTCAAGCGCTTCGGCTGGAAAACCACCATGATCATCGGCATCCTCGGCCACGCGGCCCGCTTCGCCGTCTTCGCGTTTTTCCCGGAGAACAAAACATTCCTCGTCGTCGTCCAGGTGATCCACGGCATCTGCTACGCCTTCTTCTTCGCCACCGTTTACATCTTCATCGACGCCGCCTTCCCCAAGGACATCCGCACCAGCGCCCAAGGCTTGTTCAACCTGCTGATCCTCGGCTTGGGCGACCTCGCCGCGAAGTGGATTTTCATCCCCTTGCAGGCCTCGTTGACCGTCGACAACGTCGTCAATTACAAGACGCTCTTCCTGGTCCCCACCGGGATGGCCCTCGGGGCGGCCGTCCTGCTCGCCGTGTTCTTCAGGCCCCCGCAACAGGAGGCCGCCGTCGTCGGCACCCCCGCCACAGCCCATTGAGGTGCGCCATGAATAATCGCC
>CAZSXX010000106.1:4044-12173 GCA_964611245.1 uncultured Verrucomicrobiota bacterium
CGCCATTTTCTGTTCGGATTGGCCGTCGCCGCCGGTGGAGCCTTCGCGGGCTGCTCGGCCTTAAGCCAGGGCAGCGGCCCCAAGCCGCTCTTCAAAATCTCGCTCGCCCAATGGTCCCTGCACAAGGAGCTGTTCGCGAAGAAGATTTCGCACATGGACTTTCCCAGGGTCGCCAAAGAGGACTGCGGGATCGACGCCATCGAAACCGTCAACCAATTCTTCAAGGACAAAGCCACCGACAAGGCCTACCTGGCCGAGTTCAAGAAACGCTGCGAGGACCTCGGCGTTTACCACAACCTGATCATGATCGACGGCGAGGGCTCGCTGGGCGACCCCGATCCCGCCGGCATGGCCAAAGCGGTCGAAAACCATCACAAATGGGTGGACGCCGCCAAGTTCTTTGGCTGCCGCCACATCCGCGTCAACGCGGACGCCAAGGGGCGCGGTTCCTTCGAGGAACAGCAAAAGCGCGCCGCCGAAGGATTGGCCCGGCTCTCCCAGTATGGCGCCAAAAACAAGATGAACATCATCGTCGAAAACCACGGCGGCCTCTCCAGCAACGGCGCCTGGCTGGCCGGGGTCATGCGCATGGTCAACCTCCCCAACTGCGGCACCCTGCCCGACTTCGGCAACTTCACCGATTACGACCGCTACAAGGGCGTCCAGGAAATGATGCCTTTCGCCAAGGCGGTCAGCGCCAAGACGCACGACTTCGACGCGGCGGGCAACGAGACGCACACCGACTACAAGCGCATGGTCAAAATCGTCCTCGACGCCGGCTACCGCGATTACATCGGCATCGAATATGAGGGCAACAAAACGCCCGAGCGCGAGGGGATCCGCCTGACCAAGGCCCTGCTCGAAAAAGTCCGTTTCGAATTGAGCGGAGTTTAAGGCCCGATGCACCGCCGTCTTTCAGCGCTTCTGGCGGGCCTTTGCCTGCTGGCCGCCGACGCGGCGGAGCGCGGACGCTGGACCACCTCCCGAATCCAAGGTTCCCCCGAGCCCCCCAAACCCTTCCGGGTCGAGCGCGCCTTCCCCAAGGTCACGTTCGTCAACCCCCTCGACGCCGGGACGATCCCCGGGACCACCCGCCTGGTCGTCGTCGAGCAGCGCGGGAAAATCTGGTCCATCGCGGACGAAGCCGCCGAAAAGGCCGACCTGTTCGCGGACTTGAAGGAGTTCGACCGGGAGGCGGTCGAATGCTACGGGGTCACGTTCCATCCCCGTTTCGCCGAGAATCGCCAGGTGTTTGTCTGGATGGTCCTCGACGGCAAGGGCAAGCCGAACCGCGAGGATGGAACCCGCATCGTCCGGTTCAAAATGGCGGAGGCCAACCCTCCCCGCCTCGACCTCAAATCCGGCGAAGTGGTGTTCTCATGGCTGTCCGGCGGCCACAACGGCGGCAACCTGCGCTTCGGCCCCGATGGCATGCTCTACCTCGCCACCGGCGACGCCGAATCCCCCGACCCGCCCGATTCCCGCAACACCGGCCAGGACATCAGCGACCTCCTTTCCAGCGTCCTCCGCATCGATGTGGACCGCCGCGACCCCGGCAAATCCTACGCCATCCCCCGCGACAATCCCTTCCTCGAAACGCCCGGCGCCCGCGGCGAGGTCTGGGCCTACGGCTTCCGCAACCCGTGGCGAATGAGCTTCGATTCGCGCAACGGCAACCTTTGGGTCGCCGACGTCGGCTGGGAGCTCTGGGAAATGGTCCACCGCATTGAGCGCGGCGGCAATTACGGCTGGAGCGTCACCGAAGCCGGCCGTCAGGAGGTCAAGCCCAACGGTCCGCGCGGCCCCACCCCCATCCTCCCGCCCGTCATCTCCCATCCCCACGACGAGGCCGCCAGCATCACCGGCGGCGAGGTGTATTACGGATCCCGCCTCCCGGAGCTCAACGGCGCCTACATTTACGGCGACTGGCAGTTCGGCACCTTCTGGTCCCTGAAAACCGAGGGCTCCCGCGTCGTCGAGCACAAGGAATTATGCCGCAGCTCCCTCATGCCCGGCGGCTTTGGCATCGCTCCCGACGGCGACCTGATCATTTGCGACCACGGCGCGGGCGGGCTCTGGCGCCTGGTGCGCAATCCCGAAGCCACGGCCACCTCCCGGTTTCCTCGCAAGCTCAGCGATGCGGGGCTGTTCAGCGACCTGCCGGCGCAGCGTCCGGCCCCGGGCGTCCTCCCCTACGAAATCAACGCCCACCGCTGGGCCGACCATGCCACCAGCGAGCGGTGGGTCGGCCTTCCCGGCGACGGCAAAATAACCCCCGCCAAGGAAGGCTGGGGCGTCGTCGGCTCCGGCCGCTGGCTTTTCCCCAAGGACTCGGTCCTCGCCTTGACCTACTCCCTGGAAATGGAGAAAGGCCAGCCCTCCTCCAAGCGCAGGATCGAAACGCAAATGCTGCATTTCGACGGCCTGCAATGGGGCGCCTACAGCTACCGGTGGAACGACGCGGGCACCGATGCGGACCTCGTCGGCCCCAAAGGCGACGAGAGGCCCCTGGAGGTCCGCGACGCCGCCGCGCCCGGCGGTGTCCGCAAACAGAATTGGAAATTCTTCTCCCGCTCTGAGTGCCTGCGTTGCCACACCATCTGGAACAATTTCACGCCCGGCTTCACCGGCGCCCAGCTCGCCAAAACGTTTGTGCAGGACCTCGGCCTGCGCGCCGACGACAAAAACGCCGTCACCAACCCCTATGCCTCCGGCGGTTCCGCGGAGCACAAAGCCCGGTCCTACCTGCACGTGAACTGCAGCGTCTGCCATCGCGTGGCGGGCGGCGGCGCCGTGCGCAGCTTCATGAACATCGAGGAGTCCCTCAAAAACTCCCGCCTGCTCAATGAAAAGCCGGTCCTCGGCGGCCTCGGGCTGCCGGAGGCGCGCGTGATCGCCCCCGGCGACCCCGGCCGCAGCGCCCTCCTCTACCGCATGGCCACCGGCGGCCGCGGCCACATGCCCTATCTCGGCGGCAAGCTGATCGACGACGCCGGAATCCTCGCCGTTCGGGATTGGGTCGCGGGCCTGAAGAAGGACGAAACCCTGCCCGCCCCGGTCCTCGCCCAAAGCGCCCAGGAGGAGAAATGGGTGGCCGAACTGGCCACCGGAAACATCGCCCCGGTCGATCAACTGCTTGCCAGTTCCTCCGGCGCGCTGCGGCTTGCCCTCGCCGTCATCGACGGGACCGCCCGCGGCCCCGCGCGCGAGTCGGCCATCGCCAAAGGCAGCGCCCTGCCCGACCCGCTCAAGCGCGACCTCTTCGAACGCTTTCTCCCGCCCGAACAGCGCCGCCAGGTCCTCGGCCCGAATCTCAACGCCGACGCCCTGCTCGCGCGCCCCGGCGACGCCGCGCGCGGCCGAGAACTCTTCGCCGCCATCTGCGCCTCCTGCCACCGCGCCGCCTCCACCGGCGTCGATTTCGGGCCCGACCTCTCCCGCATTGCCGTGAAATGGAACCGCGCCGGGCTGCTCGAACAGGTCCTGAACCCAGGCAAGGTGATCGATCCCGAATGGAACCTCACCACCCTCACCTTTAAGGACGGCGAGACGGTCAGCGGTTACATTGCCGCGAAATCCGAAAATTCAATCACGCTCAAGCTCCCCGGCGGCGGGCGCAAGGAATTCCCCGCCGCCGAAATAAAGAACACCGTCTCCGCGCGGGCCACGCTGATGCCCGACGGCGTCCTCGAAAGCCTCACCGCCGACGAGGGCGCGGATTTGCTCGAATTCCTTTCCTCGTTGAAGTAAACGCCCAAGGGTGATGGCGGAACTTCCTGATTTGGGCGCGCCCGTCCGCACCCTCCCCGGGGTCGGCGACGAGCGCGCCCGGCTCCTGCGCAAGCTGGAGATCGAGACGGTTTCCGACCTCCTCCTGCACCGCCCCCGCCGCCACGAGGACCGGACCGAACTCCGAAAAATTTCCGCCCTGGCCGCCGGCGAAACAGCCATGGTCGCGGGCCGCGTGGCCGAGCTCGGCGTCAAACGGTTTCGCGGGCGTTCCCAGGCCGTCGTGGTCCTCGAGGACGGCACCGGCCGCCTCCACTGCCAATGGTGGAACATGCCCTTCGTGGTGGAACGCTTCAAAAAAGGCGACGAACTGGTCGTCTTCGGCAAGGTCCGCAAGCTGAAGCCCGCCTGCATCGACCACCCCGAAATTGAAGCCGCCGAACGCGACGACGAGCCATCCATCCACACCGGCCGCATCGTCCCGGTTTACCCCCTCACCGAAGGGGTCGGCCAGCGCGGCCTGCGGGCCCTCGTCTGGCGCGCCCTGCAATCGCACGCGCCCGCCATTTCCGAGCCATGGAACGGCGCCCTCGGCTCCCCCACCCGCGCGGAGGCCATTTCGCGCCTCCACTTCCCCGCCTCCATGGCCCAGGCCGAACAAGCCCGCCGACGCCTCGCCCTCGACGAATTCATGGAGCTCCAAGTCGCCATCCGCACCCGCCGAAAACGCCTGCTGGACCGCGCCCGCCCCCTCCATTGCGCCGGCGACAACCGATGGATCCGCCCCTTCCTGGCCGCCCTTCCCTACGCGTTGACCCACGCCCAGACAAACGTGCTGCGCGAAATCCGGCACGACCTGGGCTCCGGCCAGCCGATGCGCCGCCTGCTCCAGGGCGACGTCGGCTCCGGCAAAACCGTCGTCGCCGCCTGCGCCGCGCTCATGGCCCTGGAAAGCGGCGGCAACGTCGCCTTGATGGCCCCCACCGAAATCCTCGCCGAGCAGCATCACCGCTCCTTCACCGGGTGGCTTCGCCCGTTCGGCGTCGAAGTCCTGCTGCGCACTGCCGACCGAAAGGACGCCAGCCTCTCCCCCCGCCAGCCAACCCTCGTCGTCGGCACCCATGCCCTTGTCGCCGAAAAATTCTCCCTCGACCGCCTCGGCCTCGTCATCATCGACGAGCAGCACAAGTTCGGCGTCAACCAGCGCAACGCCCTGCTCCGCAAAGGCGACTACCCCCACCTCCTGGTCATGACCGCCACCCCCATCCCGCGCACGCTCGGGCTCACGGTTTACGGCGACCTGGACATGAGCGTCATCGACGAAATGCCCGCCGGACGCCGCCCCATCCGCACCTTTGTCCGCACCGCCGCGCAAGCCCCCAAAGTCCTCGAATTTATCCGCGCCCAACTCGCCGAGGGACGCCAGGCCTATGTCGTTTATCCGCGCGTCGAGGAGGGCGAAGGCGAGCTCAAAGCCGCCACCCTCGAACTCGGCAAGCTGCGCGCCTCGCTCCAGCCGTTCTCCGTCGAACTGGTCCACGGCCTGATGCCCCGCGAGGCGGTCGAAGCCACGATGGCCTCCTTTCGCGCCAACAAAATCTCCGTCCTCGCCGCCACCTCCGTCATCGAGGTCGGTGTTGACGTCCCCAACGCGACGGTGATGCTCGTTGAAAACGCCGACCGGTTTGGGTTGGCCCAACTCCACCAACTCCGGGGCCGCATCGGCCGGGGCGCCCACCAATCCTATTGCGTCCTCCTCAACACCGGCCAATCAACCGAATCGCTGGATCGCCTGAACCTGCTGGCCCGCTCGCATGACGGCTTCCACATCGCGGAGGCCGACCTCAAGCTTCGCGGCCCCGGCGATTTCCTCGGGGAGGACCAAAGTGGGCTGCCCCGGCTCCGTTTTGGCGACCTCACCCAGGACCTCGACCTGATCGAACAGGCCCGTTTCCTTTCCTCTCAGCTCATTTCGTAAGTTCTGGCCCCATTCTTGCTGAATACGTCCTGAACAGTGTTTTTGCACAACTGCGAGGAACGTTATCGTGAAAGAGACTGAAACAAACGGAAAGATTTGCCCCCAACCTGGCAACCCCTCCCCCAGCGTCGACGAGGAGCCAGCTCATTTGGCTTTCCGCCGCATCGTGGTGCACGATTTCGCCGAAGAGGCTGAGCCCCAGCCAGTTGGCTTTCATTTCCGCGGGCAGAGCAAGCACCTGTCCCGCCGCAGCGCCGCCTGATCACCGGTACGGTTGGTGCAATTCCACCTTCTTCTTGGCTTTCGACCTCAGGTTGATGTTGAGGATTTCAACCCCAACCGAGAACGCCATCGCGAAATAAATGTATCCCTTGGGGATTTCCTTGTGGAATCCCTCCAGCGTCAATGTGAACCCAATCAGGATCAAAAAGCTCAGCGCCAGCATCTTCAATGTCGGATGTTTCTCGATGAACGCGCTGATCCTCCCCGCGAAAACCAGCATGAATCCCACCGCCATGATCACGGCCGCGATCATCACCGGAATCTGTTTCACCATCCCAATCGCGGTGATCACCGAATCCAGTGAGAACACGATGTCCAACAACAATATCTGCGTGATCACGCTGCTGAACGTCGGCACGATCCGGTTGGTGACCGCGCCATCCTCCCCTTCCAGCTTCTCGTGAATTTCCTTTGTCGCCTTCCAAATCAGGAACAGGCCGCCGAAGAATAGGATCATGTCGCGCCCCGTCACGGGATGCGACCCGATGCTGAACAAGGTCGCCTGCATCTTGGCCATGAACGCCAGGCCCATCAGCAATATGATCCGCGTCACCAGCGCCAGCATCAAACCCACCTGCCGGGCTTTGTTCTGCTGTTCGGGCGGCAGCTTGCTGGCCAGCACCGAGATGAACACAATGTTGTCGATCCCCAGCACGATCTCCAGCAGGGTCAACGTCACCAGGCTGATCCATATTTCCGGACTCGTGATCCATTCCCAACTCATGCGGCTTAAAATAAGGGGGACTTCAACTTGCTCAAGCCCAATTGGATTAAATTATTCCCGGGCGTCGCCCTCCGCATTTTCCCCGTCCCGGAGGTGCGAAGAAGCTTGATGGGCGGCGGGATTGCCCCTTTGATCGCCTCCAACAAATATGCCGCTGGCCGCACGGATCATTTCACAATTGCAGGAGACGCTGGGACACGAACATGTCCTGACCTCCCACGAAGACCTCATCACCTACTCGTTCGACGGCACCGCCGCCCTCCAGCAGCTCCCCGGCTGCGTCGTGTTCGTCCGCAGCGCGGCCGACGCCGCCGCCGTCCTCCAACTGGCCCAGGTCAATCAAATCCCCGTCGTGACCCGCGGCTCCGGCACCGGCCTCAGCGGCGGCAGCCTCCCCCTGCCCGATTCAATCATCCTCTGCACGGTGCGCATGAACCGCATCCTCGAGATCGACCGCGCCAACCTCACCATCCTGGTCGAACCCGGCGTCACCACCCTCGAAGTTTCCGACGCCGCCCTGGCCGCCAACCTGTGCTACCCGCCCGACCCCGGCTCGATGAAAATCTCGACCATCGGCGGCAACGTCGCCGAGAACTCCGGCGGCTTGCGCGGGCTCAAATACGGCGTCACCCGCAATTACGTCATGGGCCTGGAGGTCGTCCTGCCCGACGGCGAAATTCTCTGGACCGGCAACAAATGCGTGAAAGACGTCGCCGGCTATTCGCTGCGCGACCTGTTCATCGGCTCCGAGGGCACCCTCGGTGTCATCACCAAAGTCCTCCTGCGCCTCATTCCCCGGCCCCTCGCCAAAAAAACCATGGTGGCGACCTTCTCGCGCATGGACCACGCCGCCGAAGCCGTCTCCGCCATCATCGCCGCCCAGATCATCCCCTGCACCCTCGAGTTCCTCGACCGCACCACCATCCACTGCGTTGAGGATTACGCCAAAATCGGCCTGCCGCTGGATTGCGAGGCCCTGCTCCTCATGGAGTCCGACGGCCATCCCGCCGTCGTGGCCGACGAGGCGGCCCAGATGGAAAAGCTTTGCCGCGAAAATGGCTGCCTGGAGGTCCGCGTCGCCAAGGATGACGCCGAAGGCGCCAAGCTGGCCAGCGCCCGCCGCAGCGCCTTCTCCGCCCTCGCCCGCGTCGCCCCCACCACCATTCTCGAGGACGCCACCGTGCCCCGCAGCGAACTGGCCCGCATGATCCGCTTCGTCGAGCAGGTGGCCATCCGGCACAAACTGCGCATCGGCACGTTCGGCCACATGGGCGACGGCAACCTGCACCCCACCTTCCTCACCGACGAGCGCAACAAGGAGGAGATGCACCGCGTCGAGCTCGCCTTCCACGAGATCTTTGACGAAGCCATCCGCCTCGGCGGCACCATCACCGGCGAGCACGGCATCGGCGTGGC
>CAZSXX010000107.1:0-12138 GCA_964611245.1 uncultured Verrucomicrobiota bacterium
AGGTGCTGACCACCACCGCGTCGAGCGATTTCTCTTTCTCGAACAGCTTCCGGAAATCCAGGTAGGTCGACGCCTTCGGGAATTTGGAGCTCGCCGCCGCGAGGTTCTTCGCGTTCACGTCGCACAAAGCGACGATGTTCTCCGTCGCGACCGATGACAGATTCCCCCCGCCCCGGCCGCCGACGCCAATCACCCCGATGTTCAGGCGGCTGTTCAAGTTTTGTCCCCGCAAAAACGCGGGCGCGGCGGCCAGCGCGCCGGCCGAGGCAATGAGTGAGGAGGCAAAACGTCGCCGGGAGAGAGAACGTGGTGTCATCCACCCGTTGTGCGCTGAAGCCGGAAAGAATGCAAGCCGGTTGACCACGGCGGAAAGGGCGCCGCGCGCGTCTTACCTGAACGACCTGAAGGATCTCAAGATTTGTTCCTCGCGTCGGCTCCGTTCACGATTGAGGACATTCGCGACGGTTTTTTCGGAAAGGGAGACTGCGGAGTTCCGACGGCCCGAAGGCGGAGCGGATTTTCGCCTCCCAGCCACGGAGTGTTGTTGCTTGCCAGGCTTCACGCCAGGGCCGGTTCGGAGGTTTCCTCGGCGGGGGGCGCATCCTCGCGGACAGGAACGTGCTCATCAAGGACCAGCACCCCGTGGGGCGGGATGTCATAGTTCCCGCTGAACGTCTGCCCCGTCAGGAAATCGTGCATCGGCTTGTAAAACTGGAGGCGCACCGGGCTGTTTTGGTGGTTGAGGAGGAAAAAGATTTTGCGGCCGTCCGCCTCGCGCAGGCTGACTTCGACCGTGTCGGGAACCTTGATCAACGGGAAAAGGTTGCATTGCTGCCGGAGCCACGCCACCAGATCGTAATAAAAATACTGGTTGCTGATGAACCCGATGTAAACGGCCTTCCCGTTGCCGAATGTGTTCATCGTCATGGCCGGCCGGCCCGCGTAAAACTCGTGGGTGTACGTGCCGAGGACCTGCGCCTCCTTTGGGTCGATGATGTCGGCCCAGATTTTCGCGGAGTGAAGGTGGCTGGTGGGGAACCCGCCTTTGAACGTCAGGTGGTTCTCCTCCCCGGCGGGCATCGGGTCCCATTCCAGGACTTCGATGCCAAAGAGGTCCGTGAGCTGGTTCGGGATTCCGTTGTCGGGCACGATGTGGTGCTCATCGACCAATCCGGTGTTGCAGGTCGAGACCAGCATGCCGCCGTTCTGCACGTAAAGCTTCAGCAGGTCGGCCTCGCCGCTCGCGAGCATGTGCAGGGAGGGCGCGATGACCACCTTGTAGCGCGACAGGTCCTCGGTCGGGCGGCAAAAATCGACGGGCACATTGCGGTCATGGAAGGCGCTGTGGAACAGCTGGATGTGCTCGCGGTAATTGAACAGGTTGGTTGGCTGCATCGGCAGCTTGAGCGTCCAGGCGTTGTCATGGCTGTACAGGATCGCCACGTCCGCCACCACTTTTGTGCCGCGGATCGCCGGGGCCAGCAGCTTCATCTCCTCCCCGATTTGCGCGATCTCCTGGTAGACCCGGTTGGTCCCGCGCCCGTCGTGTGTCAGCACGCCACCGTAGAATTTCTCCGAACCGATCCGCGGCTGGCGCCAGAAAAAGTAAAGCACCCCGGACGCGCCGCGCGACAGGAGTTGGTAGGTGAACAGGCGGACGACCCCCGGGCGGACCAGCGAATTGACGTCCTGCCAATGCACATGGCCGGCCTTCTGTTCGATCACCCAGAATCCCACATCCCCGTCCGGCGTGCGGATGTTGTCCTTCTTGAGCGAGCGCAGCATGTCGATCTCGCATGCGTTCTCGGCCGCCCGGGACTTGACCGTCGCGTTGCTGTCCACCGAGACAAAATCCAGGGCCTCGGCCATGTCGAAATGGTCGAAATGGCGCGTCAACGCGCGCAGATTGTGCGTCACCGGGATGTTTGGAGTCAGTTCATGCAGCAGGTCCGCCTGGCATTTGATGAAGGCCACGCAGGTGTCGCTGGAGAACCGCATCCAATCCAGCACCAGGGCCGGATTGTGGACGGTGGGAGCGTGCATGGGCATCGGCACCTGCTTCCAGTCCGACACGATCTGGCTCCAGAACCGGTTCCCCATGCAGTCGTTCAGGCGGTCGATCGTCTCGTATTTCGCCTGCAGCCACGCATGCCAGTCCCGCCGGGTCTCCTCGTTGAAGGAAAACTCGGTCTCATGCCCCCCGATTCCGTTGTCGAGCTGCCAGGCGATCAACTGCGGATGGTCGCCCAGGGCGCCGGCCATCGCCCGCACAATTTTTTTCGCGTAATCCCAATAAACATCGCTGTTCATGCAGTACGCATGGCGGGTCCCCTCGTAGAGTTTGAGGCCCCGCTTGTCCAAGGGCAGGATCTCGGGATGTTTCTTCGCCAGCCAAAGCGGCGGCGCGGCGGTGGGAGTGCCGAGGACGACTTTGATGTCGCGCTGCGCCAGGATGTCCATGCAGCGCCGCAGGTAACCGAAGTCATATTGCCCCTCGGAAGGCTCCACCAAACCCCAAGAAAATTCGCCCATGCGCACCACGTTGAAGCCCGCTTGGGCCATCAGTTCCGCGTCGCGCTCCCAGCGGGACTCCGGGGCCTCCGGGGTGCCCGCGTATGGATAGACCCAATGTTCCGGATGATAATCAACGCCGAAGTACATAGGCTGGTGGGGTTGGTTGTTGACCTAAGGTTAGGCCCCGACCGCCCGGTGGGCAACCCGAATCTTGCCCTTTGCCAAATCGGCGTTGCCTTCGCGCCTCAACGCGCGATCCGCCGTCCGCCCCGGAAACGCTCCGCCCAATATGGCTCGCTGAGGTCCGAATAGGCCACCCCCGCCCCGATCGTCGCGTGGATGAACCGCCCGCCTCCCAGCAAAACCCCCGCGTGCCAAATCGCCGGCTGCTCGGACATCTGGAACATCACGATGTCCCCCGGCCGCGTCTGCCCGCGCGGGATGGCCGTCCCCGTCCGGCCGAGCTCCGCAAGGTCGCGCGGAACCTCCACCCGGGCCACGTTTTCATACATCCGCGACACCAGTCCGCTTGCGTCCATTCCGGCCCGGTTCCGCCCCCCTTTTTGGTAGGGCACCCCCGCCCATTTCGCGGCCTCGCTCGCCCAGGCCGATTCGCCCAGAATGGCGGGATTGCCCGGGTTGGGCAGCGGCGTGGCGGGCGACGGGGTGGTGTAGCGCGAGTCTGGGCTGATCCCGCCCCGCATCGTTTGCGACGATTCCGGACTCGCGCAGGCGGCCAGGCAGGCGAGCGCCATGGAAAACATTGCGGGCTTCGACATCGGCCCAGCAAACAAGTTTTTGCGGCCCCACGCAAGCGCCCCCGCCCCGCTCAGCCTTCAGGAGGGGCGCCGGCCGGCTCGATGTGGATCAGCACGTCCGCCACCATGGGGAAATCGCCGCGGACCCGGTCCTTCACCGCGTGCGCTATTCCATGCGCCTCCAACACGGTCATCGAAGGGTCCACCTCCACATGCATGTCGATGAAATATTGCCCGCCCATCTTCCGGATCAGGCATTTCTCGATGCGCCGCGCCCCTGGTGTGGCGGCCGCGGCCAACCGGATCCGGTCGGTCAACCCGGCGTCCGGGGAGGCGTCCATGAGTTCGTTGACGGCCGGGCCCAAGAGCCGCAGCGCATTCCATGCGATGATCCCGCCCGCCAGCAGAGCCGCCAAGTCATCCGCCGACTCATACCCCGGCCCGCCCAGGACCGCGATCAGGATTCCCGTCAACGCCGCGAACGAGGTGATCGCGTCGCTGCGGTGGTGCACGGCGTCCGCCCCCACCGCCGAGCTGTCGAGGGCCTGCCCCGCCGCCCGCACATGCCGGAAAAGGGCCTCCTTGGCGATGATCACCGCCAACAGAACGAGGAGCGTCCAGGGGCGCGGCGGCTGGTGGGGAATGAGGATTTCATGGATGGCTTGGATGCCGATCCAAAATGCCGCCCCGACCAGCAGCGCCGCCACGGCGATCGCGGCCATCGGCTCCGCCTTGCCATGCCCATACGGGTGCTCCGCGTCCGCCGGGGCCGCCGCGACCACCACCCCGCGCCACACCACGAGCGAGCTGACCACATCGGCGAACGATTCGATGCCGTCCGCCACCAGGGCCTGCGAATGGCCCAAGACCCCGGAGACCGTCTTCACCCCCGCCAACAACGCGTTCGCGGCCAGGCCCAAGAGGGTGACTTTGACGCTGCGCTGGTACCGCCGCCGATCCACAAGGCGAGTACGGCCCATCGCCCGGCAAAGTCAAGCCGCCCGCCTTTCCGGTCGTGCTCAGTTTGCGCGACTTTACACAAATCGCGCCCGTGGTGGTCCAGAAGGCCGCGCCTTCCCGGGTGAACAGCAGGTATTAATAATCAATTTCGGAATATGCAATTTCCGAAATCTCCATGGCCCCGTAGGCCCGCGGCCTTCGAGGGGTATCGAGTGGCGTCAGAATCCCTGCCTTCACCAATCGATTCACGTCGGCCAGGGCTGTCGGATAGCTGACCTCCAGTTTCTTCGCGAGATGCGCCACCGTCACCAAAGGCTCTTTGAAAAGGTCGTGAATGATCCGCTCAGTTCGAGGGCTGCAATTTTGGCGCATCCTTTGGAACATATTGTCTTTCAATTTTCCAAGTTTCTCGCATCGCCTGATCGCGTCGTTCGCTTGTTGGATGGTTCCAGTCAAACAGAAATCAATCCACTTGGTCCAATTCCCGTTTGCGCTGATTGAGAAAAGGTTGCTGATGTATTCGTCTTTGTATCTTTCGAAGAACGCGCTCAAATAGAGCCAAGGCGCCGAAAGTTCACAGTCTTTGCTGATCATGAGCGAAAGCAACACCCTGCCAATACGGCCGTTTCCGTCGGCGAATGGATGGATCGCTTCGAACTGGTAATGCACCAAAAATGCGCGGACCAGTGGGTCAAATTCGGAAGGCTCATTGACGTACTTCTCCAAATCGTTCATCGCTTCAATCATCTGCGGGACTGGCGGTGGCACAAATCGGCGATCTGAACCAATGGCAACCTGGTGGTCTCTCCATGCCCCGGGCGTGGACTGTTGGCCGCGCACGCCAGTCATGAGTGTGCAATGCAATTCTTTGATCAGTCGGCCGCAGAATGGCAATTCGTTCAGCAGTTGGGTTCCTTTGGTGAGGGCCGTCGAGTAATTAAGCACCTCGCGCCACGAATTGACGGGGTCATGTGATGACTTCGGTTCCGGCTGCGACATTTCAAACAGCATCAGCTCTTGGGCCGTCGCGTATGTTCCCTCGATTCGGGAGGATGTGATCGCCTCCCGGCGTTTGAGGGGAGTCATCAACAACTCTGGCTCAGGAATTGTTCTGCCAATTCCATCCAGTTTTGCCAGCGCCGATCTTGCGGCAATCAACTTGGAGACGAGAGATTGAGGAAAACTCCAATTCGGAGGCAATTTGTTGGGAATGAACCCAAAATCTCTGCCGGTGGGTGTTTGAATTGGAACCAAATCCCCGGTTTTATTCGAATCAAATCGTTCTGGTTTCATAAGCCCCCATCCAGTTAAAGCACAACTCAAACGTCTTCATGAGCATCTGGCTGAGTTAAATAAAACGCCAGTTTATTTTAATCGAAAGATTCCAGTTAAAATAAACCGACTGTTATTATTGTAAAATGGAAAATTTGGAGGCCAAATGGGGCGAAAATCCGTCCCAACGTTTGGTAGAAGCAAATGCGCCCCGGCGGACTTACGGTTTCGATTTGATCACGAGGACTTTGTCGATCCGGTGCCGGTCCATGTCCAGGACCTCAAAAATGTACCCCTGGGTTTCGATCTTCTCCCCCTCCGACGGCACATGCCCAAACGACTTCATCAGGTAGCCGGCGAGAGTTTGGATTTCCGTGCCCCGCTCCGACCGGAGTTTGAAACCCGGCAGCGCGTGCTCGACCACATCCAGGTCCACCATTCCATCGATCAGCCAGGAGCCGTCCTCGCGTTTCTTGGCGGCGGGCCGCGACCGCGTGTCCTGCGAGGGGAATTCCCCCACAATCGCCTCCATCACGTCATTGAGGGTGAGCAGGCCGACAATTCCCCCAAATTCATCCGTCACCATCGCGATGTGCTTGCCCGATTGCTTGAACGTCTCCACCAATTGCAGGACGGTCTGCGAGGCGGGCACAATCAACGGAGGCACCATGAGGTCCCGGAGGCGCACGGGGCTCCCCGCCGCGAGGTTGGCGTAGATCGCCTTCACCGAGACGATCCCGACGACGTGGTCGCGGTCCCCGTGGTAGACGGGAAAGTTTGAGTGATTGCTGACGACGATTTTGTGCCAGATCTGTTCGTGAGGATCGTTCTGGTTCAGCCAGATGACCTTCGGGCGCGGCGTCATGATTTCGCGGACCTCCAATTGGTCCAGCTCCAGCGCGCTGTGGACAATGTGGCTTTCCACCTTGTGGAAGGCCCCGGCGCGCACCCCTTCCGCCATCAGCACCCGCACTTCGTCCTCGGAAACGGTGGCATGCTTGTCCGCCTTGAACCCAAAGAGCCGGAGCAGGCCGTCGGTCGACGCGCTCAGGAATGTGACCAGGGGCGAGGCGAGGTTGGACAGCCAGTTCATCGGCAGGGCCACGCGCATGGCGATCCCCTCCGGGTCGCGCAGCCCGATCCGCTTGGGCGCCAGCTCGCCCAGCACCAGGGACAGGTAGGTGATGAACGCCACCACCAGCCCAAACGCGATCTTGTCCGCGTAGGGCGCAAGCTGCGAGACCGTGGCGATCGGCGGCGTCAGCTTGGACGCCAGCGTGGCCCCGCCAAAGGCCCCCGCGAAAATTCCGACGAGCGTGATTCCAATCTGCACGGTCGAAAGAAACCGGTTCGGCGATTGCGCGAGGTCCAGCGCCGCCTTGGCGGCCACCCGCCCCTGGTCGGCCAGCAACTGGAGGCGCCCCCGCTTGGCGGACACGACCGCGATCTCGGCCATGGCGAAAAGCCCGTTGAAAACAAGGAGCACGAGGATGATCCCCACCTCAAATATAATGTCGTTCATGCTGGTTTTTCGACGCCATCCCGCGCCGCAGTTCGGAAATTTCAGGACCAATCCGGCGACCATCAACCGAAAACTTCGGCGGCCGCCCCAAGGCGCGGGCCGGACCGCTCACAGCCCCCCGGCCGGGACTGGCTGCGCCACCCTCTCCCCGTTCGAGTCCAGTTCGACGATCTCAAATCCTGTCCGCTCCAAGGAGGACCGGACCTTCGCTTTATCGCCGACCAAAATGATGTTCACCGCGTTGGTCTGGAGCCAGCGGGCCGCCACCGGCGCGATTGTTTTCGCGTCGATTGCCCCCAGGATTTTGTTTTGTTGCGCCACATAATCCGCGTCCAGGTTGTGCTCCAGCATCCGCATGATGAACCCCGCCTTCTGCGCCGGCGTCTCGTAATCCAGCGCGTCCCTCTGGCCCAGCGCGCTGCGCGTGAACGCCAACTCCTCCTCCGTGGGCCCGTTGCGGGCGTAATGGCCGAGCTCGCCCATCACCTCGTGCAGCGCCCCGGCTGTCGCGTCCGTCCGGATCCCCGAGCTGAACGCGAATGTCCCGGTGAATTTGTCCCCCGCAAACCCGCTGCGCGCCCCGTAGGTCCAGGCTTTGTCCTCCCGCAAATTGAGGTTCAGGCGGCTGGAGAACATCCCCCCCAGCGCGTAATTCGCCAGCCCGGCCCGGTAAAACTCCCCCGTCGCGTCATATTTCAGGCCTGTCACGCCGCCGACCCGGAACTCGGTCTGCGCCGCCTTGGGAACATCCACGAAGTAAATGCGGGATTGGTCCACCTTTGGCGCGGCGGCCAATTCCGGCGGCTTGACCTCCCGGTCGGGGAGCTTCGCCAGGAATTCGAGCTTGCCCAAGATCTCCTTCCGGGTGATGTCGCCCACGACCGAAACCCTCGCGCCCCGCCGCGAAACGTCCCGCGCATAAAGCTCCTCGACGTCCGCCAGCGTCAGGTTCCGGACCGTCTCCTCGGTCCCCGCCTCGCTGATCCCGAGGATGTGCCCGGGCCCATAGTTGACCCGCCGGAACACCTCCGACGCCACCGCCGCCGGCTGCGATTTCCGCAGCTTGAACCCCTCGAGGGCCTGCTTTTTGAGCCGCTCAAACGCCGCCGCGGTGAACTTCGGCCGGAGCAGCCGCTCCTCCACCAGGCCCAGCGTCTTGTCCAAGTTCTTCCGCAGCGACTCCACCGTCACCGTCCAATGATCCATGCCGCTGTCCACGGTGACGGAGCTCCCTAGGCTCTGCAGCGCCGCCTGGAACTCCTCCGCGCTCCGCTCCTGGGTGTCCTCGTTCATCATCGCCGCGAACAGGCGCGCCAGCCCCGCCTTCCTCAAATTCGACGCCTGGTGCAAATGGCCCCCGGGCAGTGAAATGTTCAGCGCCACAATTGGCAACTCCCGGGATTCCGCCCCAACGGCCTGGATTCCCCCGGCCAGCTCCGCCCGCCAGAACGGCGGCGTCTTGAGAGCTGGGTTCGCCCCGCTCCCGGGCCGCTTCGCCCGGTCGAACGTGTCCTTCGGCTTCACATATTTCAGCCCCGCATACCCGTAATCCGGCGCCTGGTATTTTGTGGTGTCCAACACGTAATTCTCGGCAGCGGCCACGTTCCCGGGGTTGTCCTTCGTCGCGACGCTCACGATCACCGCCGGCTTCCCCTTCAGATACTTTGCGTAGACGCGCTCCACATCCCGCTTCGTCACCCCTGTCGCGCGCCGCAGCTCCGTCCCGATGTGGTTCGGGTTCCCCAAAATCGTCTGGAACTGCGCGAGCCGGCTCACCTTGGCCGACACGCTCTGCAGCCCGTTGATCAAATTCGCCTCCACGGACCCCGTGAACCGCGCCACGTCCTCGTCCCTCACCCCGCGGGCCTCAAAGGACTTGATCGCCGCGTCATACAGGGCCTTGATCTCGGCCAGCGAACGGCCGGGGGCCGGCGTGATCGACAAGGAGAACTCGCCCGCCAGCTCCGACGCCATGTTGAACGCGCTCGCCCGGAGCGCTTTCTGGTCCTTCACGAGCTCCTGGTACAAAATCGAGTTTTTCCCCTGCCCCAAGATTTCCGCCAAACAATCCAGCGCCGGCTCGTCGGCATGGTAGGCCGGGACCGTCGGGAAGGTGATCGCCAACTGGGGCTGCCGCGCGTAATTGTCCACCAAGGTCACAAACCGGTCCCCCTCCAGGGCCACCGTCGGCAGCTTCGTGGGTGCCACCTCCGGGCCCCTCGGGATGGGCCCAAAATACTTTTCGGCCATCTTCACGACCTCCGCCGCCCGCACATCCCCGCCGACCGTCAGCGTCGCGTTGTTGGGCCCGTACCATCGGAGGAAGAAGTTTTTCAGGTCCTCCACGTTCACCCGGTTCAAATCCTCGACATACCCGATCGTCAGCCATGAGTACGGATGCCCGTATGGGTACAAGTTCCGCGCGGTCACCTCTCGCACCAGGCCGTACGGACGGTTGTCATAGTTTTGCCCACGTTCATTTTTCACCGTGTCGCGCTGCACCTCGAACTTCCGCTGGGTCACGGCGTCCAGGAAAAACCCCATGCGGTCGGCCTCCAGCCACAATATTTTCTCCAGCTGGTTGACGGGCGTCGTTTCATAATAATTCGTCCGGTCCCGGTTGGTGGACCCGTTCAGCCGGCCGCCGGACTCGGTCACAATCTTGAAGTGTTCGTCATCCCCCACATGGTCGCTTCCCTGGAACATCATGTGTTCAAAAAAATGGGCGAAGCCCGACTTCCCAATCTCCTCCCGCGCGGAGCCGACGTGGTAGGTCACATCCACGTGGGCCAGCGGGTCGCTGTGGTCCTCGTGCACGATCACGGTCAGCCCGTTGTCCAACACATACTTCGCGTAGGGGATCACGATTTCCCCCGGGGTGCCCTCGACGCGCTCCACCAGCCGCGTCGCCGAGCGGACCTCAATGGGGGCCACCAACAGTGGCAGTGCCGCCGAGAAAAACAAACAGAGAGAGAATGGGCGTTTCATGGCAATCCCAACCATAGCCCCCACCCTCCACCCCGGTCAAAGCAAACGTCCCCGCCGTTTTGGCTGTTGGGCGCATGGGGAGCCCATTTCGGGCCTTTCGGTCATCCAAAACATTAGGACAAAATCATCCTCCGGGTCGTGGCCCCCTTGAATTGACGGACAGTGAATCCGGCGAATAATGGAAACATGCAGGCCAAATGCGTCACGCCGGGCGGAAACCGGCGCATGGACAGAGAAGGTCGAGCCCCCTTTTCCACAGCCACGGTTGGATTGCCCGCTTTCCAAAGGCTTTTTCCATGAAGGCCGCCAAAGATGCCAAGACCTCCGGCCGGGCCGCCGGTGGCCCACGGTCGCCCGCCAATCCGTTTCCCCGGCAGTCCCTTGGCGGGAGGATCGTGCGGGAACGCGAGCCTTTGAACCTCGAAACGCCGTTCGGCTCGCTCCACGGGTTCATCACCCCACGCGGGCATTTTTTTGTCCGCTCGCACTTTCCGATTCCCCGGGTCGACCCCAAGAAATGGCGCCTGCGGGTTGAGGGGGAGGTGCGCAACCCGATCGAACTTTCGCTCGCCCAATTGGCCAAGATGGAATTGCGCACGGTCCCGGTCACGCTCGAATGCGCGGGAAATGGCCGCGCGTTCCTCGTGCCGAAAGCCAATGGCGCGCAGTGGGAACGGGGCGCGGTCAGCAACGCGGAGTGGACCGGTGTCCCCCTCTCGGAGGTCCTGCGCCTGGCCGGGGTCAAGGGCTCGGCGCGTGAACTGATCCTTGAAGGGGCGGACCATGGGGAAATCAAGGAGTCCCCCGCCCCCTCGGGCCAGGTCCATTTCGCGCGCAGCCTTCCCCTGGAAAAGGCGGCCGACGACGTGCTGCTCGCCTTCCAAATGAACGGCGAAAGCCTCTCCGCCGAGCACGGTTTTCCGCTGCGCGCCATTGTCCCTGGCTGGTATGGCATGGCGTCCGTGAAATGGCTCTCCCGCATCATCGCCACCCCAAACCGTTTCGATGGGTATTATCAAACCGTGGACTATGCTTTCTGGAAGCCTGGAGTTTCCGCCCCCACGCTCACCCCCATCACGGAAATGCAGGTCAAGGCCCAGATTGCGCGGCCTGGCTTTGGCGACACGGTCCGGGCGGGGCAAATTTATTGTGTGGAAGGCGCGGCTTGGACCTCCGAGGCGGACATCACAAAAGTCGAGGTCAGCGCCGACCGCGGGGCCAGTTGGGTCCGCGCCCGCCTCCTGGGCGATTCGATCCGGAACGCTTGGCGCCTTTGGGCCTGTGACTGGAAAGTCCCATCAAGACCCGGGAAGGCCGGGTTGGTCGCGCGCGCCACGGACTCCAAGGGCCGGACCCAGCCGGTCGATCGTGACCAAAATCGCGGCTCCTACATCGTCAACCACCTCCTCACGATCGAAATTGAAGTGCGCTAGCTGTGGGTCAAGGTTCCACCGTGGCCTAATGATTGGAAGGAGAGGGTTCCATTGGGGTTGTTTTGCGTGGTTTGGGGTTGGTTCGGCTTGGTTCGGGATTTGTTCGGTGTTGTTCGGGGTTCGTTCGGCTCTGTTCGGCTTGTGTTCGGCTTTGTTCGGCTTGTGTTCGGTGTGGTGTTTTATCCTGTAAGTGTTTGAACGTGAGTCTGTTGCGGAGAGACTTGAGCGATTGGAAGCGAGCAAATGAGTGGGAAGGACGAATTTGGGAGCGGCCGCAGGGCTGGGGGGGACGGACCGGATCGGGGATTGGCAGGATGTTGCGCGGGGTTGGGGGTTTGTTGCGGATGGTTGCGGGTTTGTTGCGCGTTGTTGCACGTTTGTTGCGCGTTGTTGCGCACTTGTTGCGCACTTGTTGCACGAGCGTTGCGCGTTTTAAGTGTTTGCGGGGAAGCGAGTTGGGATTGGAATCTGGAAATGGAGGCGGTGAAAAGGGCTTTTTGGAGGAGCGAGGCGTTGGACTCGAACGTCGGTAGAGAAAAGGCGAATGGGGCATGCGAACGGGCGGGTCCGTGCGGATGGAGGCGGTTCACCCGAGCGGCGATTGGCTGGCGCTGGTTCATGGCGGTCCTTTTGGTTGGGCGGCGCGGGTTGGGCGCGGTCCTGGTTTTGGCGGGCCGAGGGTTGCCGGGAA
>CAZSXX010000108.1:0-12135 GCA_964611245.1 uncultured Verrucomicrobiota bacterium
GGCACGCCCAGGGCCTGCCTTGGGGCGCGGCCGACGCGAAGCCGGTCCACTTGTTTTTCCTGCTGGCGGCGCCGAGCCTGACGGAGCATTTGCACCTGTTGGGGCAGATGAGCCGGCTGCTGCGGAACGCGAAATTGCGGGAGCGCCTCATGGCCGCGCAGGACATCGCCGCGACCGTTGAGTTGCTGAAAGTGGAAGCGGCGGCCCTGGACCGCTGAGCGGAACGGGCGGGGAGAAGCATTGCGGAAATTCCGGTTCCGGCGCTAGTTTTGAGCAATCCATCCATGCGAGTTTTTTTACTGTCCAGCCTGTTTGCGTCATTCCAACTTTTTGCGCAACCCACCAACCTGATGATCGACGCCGGAATCCACCATCTCGGCGTGAAGGAAATCAAGGGATTCCCGGCGGCGGCGCGGAAGCCGTCGGCCGCGAAATTGGAGGTGACATTTGAGGCCCAATCCAACTCATCGGAGCAGACGCTTCGGCTCAAGCAGCAGGATGTGACGGACGATTGGGGAATTGAGGTCAACGGTCGGCGGATTGGGCGGCTGAACGTGCAGGGGGCGGAGCGAATCTCGCATTTTCCGCTGGCGCCGGGGGTTTTGGTGGAGGGTTCCAACACGCTGTCCATCGTGCCGCGCAACCCCGCGGACGACATTTTGGTCGGGGAAATTGAGATATTGCCCAAGCCGATGCGGGATGTTTTGAAGCTGGGGCGTGTGGTGGTGAACATCACGGATTTGAGCGGGCGGGTGAACATGCCGGCGCGGATCACGGTGGCCAACGCGACGAACAAATTGGCTGAGCTTTACAATGTGACCCCGGCGGTGGCGGCGTGGCGGCGTGGGATCATTTACAACGCGGGCGGGCCGGTGGAGTTTGACTTGCCGGAGGGGGACTGGATTTTGTGGGCGAACCGGGGGATGGAATGGAGCCGGCCGCAGGTCAAGCTGCGTGTGTTTGTGGGGCAGGTCAACCGGATCACCCTGCCGATCGCCCATGAGGTGGACACGACGGGCCACATTTCGGTGGACACCCATTTGCACACCTACACGTTCAGCGGGCATGGGGACGCGAGCCTGGATGAGCGGATTTGGACGCTGGCGGGCGAGGGTTTGGAGATGGCGATCGCGACGGACCACAACCATTTCACCGATTACACGCCGAGGCGGGACGCGTTGGGGGCGTCGCCCTATTTCACGGGCGTGATCGGCAATGAAGTGACCAGCGCCAACGGGCATTTCAACGGTTTTCCGTTCGCGCTGGACGCGGTGAAGCCGGACCACAAGGAGACGAACTGGGTGAAGTTGGTGGCGGACATCCGGTCGAAGGGGGCGCAATATGTGGTGTTGAACCATCCACGGTGGCCGGCGATCACGAACAGCCCGTTTTCGATATGGGGAGTGGACCGGGTGGTGGGGAGCCGGACGAACGCGGCGGAATTCACGTTTGACGCGATGGAGTTGGTGAACTCGAGCTTTCCGCTGAAGACGCCCGAATACCTGCTGCGGGATTGGTTCGCGCTCCTGAGCCGCGGGGAGCGGATCGCCGGGGTCGGATCGTCGGACACGCACACGATCTCCGAGGCGCCGGGGCAGGGCCGCACGTATGTGCCGAGCGCGACGGACAACCCGGCGGCGATCGATGTGGACGCGGTGATCGCCCAGATGCGGGCGGGGAATCTTTCCCTGAGCTACGGAATTTTCGGGGATGTGCTGGTGAACGGGAAGGCACGGATGGGGCAGACGGTGGGCCCGAGCAATGGCTTCCTGCACGTGAGCTTTCGTGTCGCCTCGCCCAGTTGGGTGAACGCGCGGAAGGCGGTGGTGTACGTGAACGGGATCAAGGCGGCGCAGCAGGATCTCGTCCGGAGGGCGGGGGCGCCGTTGAGCACGAACGTGAGCTTCCGGATTTCGGCGCCGCCGAACGACGCGTTTTTGGTGTGCGTCGCGTATGGGGACGGGGTGAAGGAAGCGGCCTGGAAAACGTTGTCGGACTACACGCTGGCGGTGACCAACCCGGTGTGGATCGACGTGGACGGGGATGGGAAATATCGGTCGCCGCGCGAGGCGGCGGTGGCGGCGTTAGACGCGATGCAGCCGCTGTCGTTGGGCAAGCTCGAGGCCGGGATCGAAAAGCTCGACGCGGCGGCGGGGGTGCAGATGATGGCGGAGGCGAAATTGCGTTTGCCGGCGGGGCAATTGGAGGCTTGGGACCGGCTGTTGGAGAAACTGTCGCTGCGGCACGACGCATTCCTTTTTTACCGCTCGCCGTCCGCGATTCCGTGAGGCGCCCCGGTCAGGAAACGGGGAGAAGGCTGGTGGCGTAGATGAATTGCATGACGGCGCCGATGATGAGGGCGATGATCATGCCGTTGAGGACGACGAGGAAGGTGGAGATCAGATCCCCCGCCATTTGCTCCTGGGCGTCGGCCTCCGCGTCGAGGGCGTCAAACCATCCCTGAAACGAAGCGGTGGCGGCCCCCTGCCGCCGCAGGCCGTTGGCGAGGCGCCAGGCGAACTCGCGGGGAGGGTCGAGCAATTCCAAGGCGGTGGGGAGGGATTGCCCCAATTGCAGGGCGGCCAGGGCGAGCTGGACGCGGGCCTCAAATATTTCGTTCGCGGAGGAGGAGCCCGCGAGTTCGAGGGCTTTCCTTTCCGGGAGACCGGCATCGAGCAGGAGCGCGAACATCGCCGAGAAATCACGTTGGAGGCGCTTGCGCTTCCAGGGGACCCGCAACGCGATCCAGGCGCTGAGCGGGAAAAGGCCGGACTCGATCCAGCGGGTGAAGCGGTTGCCGCCGACGTAGAAGGCCGCGCCGAGATAAAGGAAGAGGATGGAGGCCAGTTGGCAGGCGAAAATGGCGCCGGAATGGTTGGAGAGGAAAAGCATGGCCGCCGGCGGGGATTGGCCGAAGCCGGCGGCCATCCCGTTGAGGACCGGGAAGAGCTTCATCATGAAAAACGGGAGGCTGGCCAGGATCAATGGATTGAGGATGAAAAGCATCACAATTTGGCAGCTCAAGGCGGCGCGGGTTTGCGCATGGGGAGGAGCGGCGGCGCGGCGGGCGGCGAGAATGGCGGCGGGGAGGGAGCCCGCCTGGTGGCCCGCCACCAACATGGCGGCGAGGGGGGCGGGAACCAGGCTGGGGAGGCGGCGCAAGGCCTCCGGGAAGCGCAGGCCGGACCGCAGCCAAGCGGCCAACAGATGGAAGCGGGCGCCCAGGGACTCGTCGCGAGTGGCGGAGAGTGCGATGATGGCTTGCTCCGGGGAGGGGATGGACCGGATGGCCAGGCGGAGGACATCCAGGAAGAGGCGCGCCCGTTCGATCCGCAGGGCCGGAAGGTTCAGGAGCCAGGCGGCGATGGCGGCGATGGCGAAGACGGGGAGGCACCATAGGCAGAGCCATTGGAGGACCAAGGCCAATGAGGGTGGTGCGTCCGGCATAGTCAGGGGCGGATGATCTGCTGTGCTTTAAAGATGGGAGTGAAGATGTCGAACACCGAGGTGACGAAGGGCTGGACCTGGCCCATGATCATCAATCCCAAACCAAGCAGCGCGCAGGGGAGAATGAGGTTGAGCAGGAATTCCGCGCGGCGGCGGGCGCGTTCCCCGTACAGCTCGGCGGCCAAGCCGAATCCAGCGGCCAGATCCTCGCCCGCGCTGGAGACAATCCAAAGGAAGAGGGGAGGCACCGCGAGCGAGCCGGCCGCGAGGTCACTAAAGCGGGCGTGGCCGTCCTGATGACGCGCGATCCAACGCTCGATCTCCGACCCGGCGGGATTGCCAGACTCCAGGCGGGCGGCGAACGCGAGGGATTCGCGCAGGGGGAGGCCTTGGCGGACCAACAAATGCAGGGCGGCGGCGAGTTGCGCCAGGGAGGCGTCCTTGAACGGGGCGAGGCGCCAACGGAGGCGCGCGCGGACGCCAGGGAGGGCGATGAGCGCGGCGAGGGAAAGCGTGAGCGCCGCCATGAGGACGGGCGGAACCCAGAGGTTGAGCCACCAAGCGGCGGATTCCGTTTCGCGGCCTTGATGGCTGCCCAGGAGGGCCAAGCCTGGGCTGGCCGTGAACGTTTGGCCCAAGCTGGCGTTCAGGTCGTGGTACAAAAACGCGAACCAGACGGAGAGGAGCAAGGAAACCAAGAGGACGAGAAGGGGGTAGGTGAGGAGCGCGCGCAGGCGGGTCCAGATGGAGCCGACGCGGCGGTAATAGTCGGCGATGAGGGTGAGCGCGCCGGGGAGGTCGCCGGACGCGGCGCCCAGGCGGACCATTTCGCGGTAGAAATCCGGGAGGTCGGCGGCGGCGATGGCCTCGGGGAGTGGCAGGCCGCGCTGAAGATCTGATTCAACCTTGCGGAAGGCGGCGCGGTGGCGGCCGCGCGCGAGGTCCTTGGAAAGCGAGCGCAGGGCGCCTTCCAACGGAATGCCCTCCTTCAACATCGCGGCGAGCTGATGGTTCAGGAAGGCAAACTCTTCGTGGTTCATGGGCCGAACAGGCGGTGGAACTCCGCCTGGTTGGTCTGTTGGCCGGCCACCAGTTCGAGCGCCGCCTCCGCGAGGGATGGGACGGGGCGGATGGCGGCGGGGCCGGTTTCTCGGACCTGCGCGCGGAGGGCGTCGTCCAGCGAAACAAATTCGGCGACGGGAATGCGTCCGGAGTAGCCGGTTTGCAGGCAGCGCTCGCAGCCGCTCCCCGCGCAGGCTGGGCAAAGTTTGCGGAGGAGGCGCTGGTTGACGAGCAGGGAGAGCGCAGAGACGACGGCGTAATGGTCCTTGCACATGACCATGAGGCGCTCAAGGACGCCTTTGCATGAGCCGGCGTGCAGGGTGGAAATGACGAGGTGGCCGGTCAGCGCGGCGCGGACGGCGAGGTTGGCGGTTTCGTCGTCGCGGATTTCGCCGAGGACGAGGACTTGCGGGTCCTGGCGGAGGAGGTGGCGGGCGGCTTTGGCGAAATCGAGGCCGCGCGGCTCGTTCACCTCGGTCTGCATGATGCCCGGGATGGTTTGCTCGACGGGATCCTCGACGGTGATGGTGTGGCGGCCGCCGAGGGAGGCGAGATGCCGGAGGCAGGCGTAGATGGTGGTTGTTTTGCCGCTGCCCGCCGGGCCGGTGAGGAGGAGCATGCCGGACGCGCCGAGGAGGAAACGGCGGAGTTCCGCGATGAGCTTTGGGGCGAGCTCGAGGTCGCCGAAATCCTTGGCGTCGGCGGCGGAAAACAGGCGCAGCACGATTTTTTCACCGGTGACGGTGGGGTAGGTGGCGACGCGGATATCCTCGGCGGCGCCAATTTCGGCTTTCTCGATGCGGCCGTCCTGGGGCAGTGAATCCTGGTAAGTCTTGAGGCGGGCGAGGTATTTGATCCGGCCAAAGACACGTTCCGCGAGCTCTTCGGGCAGTTCCTGGACGGGGGCGAGGACGCCGTCGACCCGGAAGGCGATCTCCGCCCGGCGGGAGCGCATGTGCAAATGAATGTCGCTGGCGCGGACGCTTTCCGCGCGCCGGACCAAAGCTTCGAGGATCTCCGGGGCGTTCAGGGGATCGCTCATGTTCAGATTGGACAGGGCGGGGGATGGGCCGTCACATCATTTTGTCATCGGCCAGTTGGCGGCGACCATTCCTTTGTGGCCGCTGATCAGGGAGGCGACGTTGGTGTAGCCCATCCGCTGGGCCACCTCCGCGGCGAGGATGCTGCGGAAACCTCCGCCGCAGTAGAAGATAATCTCCCGCTGTTTGTCGGGGAAGGCCCGCTCAATGTCGCGCTCGAGGACCCCTCGGCCGAGGTGTGAGGCGTCGGCGGCATGGCCGGCCTGCCATTCGGCGTCCTCGCGGACATCGACCAGGGCGGCGTCGCGATTCTCGCGAAGGCGCTGTTGGGCTTGTTCAATGGAAACCTCTTTGACGTGGGGGCGGGCTTCGTTGACCACTTTGAGAAAGCCGGGCGAATGATCCATGGCGGGAGGATAGGCTGGCGGATACCAGACGCAAGCGCGTCCCCGCCGGGCCATTGAAAAATAATTGCATCGAAAAACTTATTACCGTGACTTCGCGGGCGGCGCGGTGTCTATGGGTTGGAATTGAGCGTTTTGGGCGGGGGGTTGTCCAAAACGCATTGCCAGCGGCGGCGAGTCCGGATATTTCATGTGGAAGAACATGGCAAGCGCGACGGGGATTTTCTCGACATGCACGCTCCGATGACACAGCGGGGGGGGCGGGTGTCCCCGGGCGCGATTTTTTTTGCGCTGCTGCTGGCGGCGTTGGCGGTGTCGCCGCGTGGGTTCGGGGCGATTCAATTCGATGTGTTCGTCGGGTATGACGGGGTGACGCGAGAGGCTTCGTGGTTCCCGGTGGCGATCGAAGTGCTGAATGATGGAGCGAGCTTCAACGGCGTCATTGAACTGAGCTCCAGCCAATTCGGGGGTGAACCGGAGCGGCGCATCCCGATCGAACTGCCGACCAACACGAGGAAGAGGCTGGTGGTGCCGATGTTCGCGGCGGGCGGGCGAAGTGCTTCGCAGTGGGACGCGCGCTTGCTGGACGCGGGCAAGAAACTGAGGGCGGAGCGGTTGGGCATCCCGGTGCGGTCGCTGGACTGGCAAAGCGTGATGCTCGGGGCGCTGCCGCGATCATTCGCGGGGATGCCGTCATTTCCAAAGATCAAGGTGAACCGGCAGGAGCTTCAACCAGCGGTGGCCCGGTTCCAGGCGGAGCAATTCCCGGACAACTCGATCGCGCTGGAGGGGATGGACGCGTTTTACCTGAATTCGGAGAAGGCGATCTCCTTGCCGGCGCCGCAGTTGGCGGCGTTGCTGGCGTGGGTGCGCGGCGGCGGGCACTTGATCCTTGGGGTGGAGCAAGTGACGGACGTCACCTCCACGCCGTGGCTGCAACAGTTTCTCCCGGTCGACCTCTCGGGGGTGCGCAACTTGGAGGTGGACCAAGCCTTGGACCAGTGGCTGCGGAGCGACATCTCCTCCGAGGAGAACGAGGAATTGATGGCGGGCAGGGCGGGGGCGAGCCGGCGGGCGCGGTCCGGAGAGGCCAGCGGATTTTACTCCACCATTGAGCGCGACGCGACGTTTGTCGGGGCGCAAATGCCCGTGGCGGCGGGCCGGGTGCGGGATGGGCGGGTGGCCATTGGGTCGGACCAGGCGCCGTTGGCGGTGCAAGCGTTTCGGGGACGGGGAAAGTTGACGGTGCTGCTATTCAGCCCGGAACGGGAGCCGTTCAAGTCGTGGAAGAACCGGCCCTACTTCTGGGCGCGGCTGGCGCAGACTCCGGCGCAATGGTTCATGAGCGGGGACATTTCGTCCTACGGCTCGTGGAGCATGGACGGGGTGATGGGGGCGTTGATCGACAGCCGCCAGGTGAAGAAGCTGCCGGTTGAATGGCTTTTGTTGCTGCTGCTGGTCTATTTGATCGTGATTGGGCCGTTCGACCAATGGTGGCTCAAGAAGATCAACCGGCAAATGCTCACGTGGATCACCTTCCCGTGCTATGTGATCTTCTTTTCGCTGCTGATTTATTTCATCGGGTACAAGTTGCGCGCCGGGGAGACCGAATGGAATGAGGTTCAGATCGTGGACATCTATCCCCGGGGCGACCAGGCGGATTTGCGGGGGCGATCTTTCGTGTCGGTGTATTCATCCTCGAACGCCCGGTATCCAGTGGCCGGGGAGCCGACCTATTCGTCGTTGCGGCCCGAATTCGTGGACCTGTTTGGCGGGCAATCGCGGGAGACGAAAATGCAGGTGGACCAGGCGGGCAACTCGTTCAAGGCGGAGGTTTTTGTGCCGGTGTGGACGAGCCTTTTGTTCGTCAACGACTGGTTCAAAACGGAGGACCGGCCGCTGGAGCGTGAAGATTGAGAATCCCTCGGACCGCCGGTTGACCGAGGTGAAGGTCGTGGTGGACGGGGAGGTTTACGACGTGGGGACGATCGAACCGCGCGCGACCTTCCAGCAAACGTTCAACCCCGCGAATGGAAGGCCGCTTTCGGAATTTGTGCAGCGGAACGGGGGCAATTTCGCGCAGGCGGTGGAGCGGCGGCGCAATCCACTGGGGGGGAGCTCCGGGAGCCCGCCGGAGAACCGTCCGCTCACCGTGGCGGCGGCCTCGTTTTACCGGGCGCTCGATGGGATGGACGCCTCGCAGCGCACCATTGTCGGGGTGCCGGGGCTGGACCTTTCCGCGGAGGTCCGCCGGGGCGACGCCGTGGTGCTGGCGTGGGACGCCGGGCACACCCTGACCAAGCCAATCAACCAGTTTCAACCGATCCGGCAGCGGCGCGACACGATGCTGCGCCTGGTGGTGCCGGTGAAAAGAATTTAACTATGGCCAGCGAGACTCCCCCCTCCACCCCGGCGGTGCAAACGACCGACCTGACGCGCATGTATGGATCGATGCTGGCGCTGAGCTCGCTCAACTTGACCGTCAACCGGGGCGACCTCTTCGGGTTCATCGGGTCGAACGGGGCGGGCAAGACTACGACGCTGCGAATCCTGGCGACGTTCCTGGCTCCGTCCAGCGGCAAGGCGGAGGTGTTGGGGCATGACGTGGTGAAGGACGCGGACGCGGTCCGGCACGCGATAGGATACATGCCGGATTTTTTCGGGGTGTACAAGGACATGGAGGTGACGGAGTACCTCGATTTCTTTGGCGCGTGCTACAAAATCCCGTCGGCGCAGCGGGAGAAAACGGTGAACGACGTCTTGGAGCTGGTGGGGTTGACGGAGAAACGCGGGGCCCTGATCGGGGCGCTGAGCCGGGGGATGCAGCAGCGGCTGGGGCTGGCCCGGGTGTTGATCCACGATCCGCAGTTGCTCCTGCTGGACGAGCCGGCCAGCGGTTTGGATCCGCGGGCGCGCATCGAGATGATGGCGATCCTCCAGGAGTTGCAACGGCTGGGGAAGACGATCATCATTTCATCCCACATCCTGAGCGAGCTCCAGACCCTGTGCAACCGGGTGGCGATCATAGAAAAGGGGAAGCTGATCTACGCGGGGCCAGTGCAGGGGGTGCGGGACCAGATGTCGCCCAACCAGATTTTTTGGGTGTTGGTCGACGGCGACACGGGGAAGGCGCTCGAAATACTGAAGGCGCGGCCGGAAGTGCAGGAAGTGGCGGCGGTGGATGGGCAGCTCAAGGTGTCGTTCGCCCATGAGACAGACCCGACGTTCATCGCCGAATCGCTGGTCCAGGGAGGGGTCCGAATCCGTGGCCTTTGGGAGGACGAGCTGGGGCTCGAAGAGGTGTTCCTGCGGGTGACCCGGGGCGAGACGCAGTAGGGTCCGACGTGGACTTTGCAATCGGGGCGGCTGTTTTATTTGTCGACGGACCCGGATTGTTGTTCAATGCCCGGCATCCCAGGGATGGGAAGGAGATGAACAGAGCCGGGCCACAAAAGGAAGCCAGCCGCGACGCGGGGAGGGCAGGGGCGCCACCGCCATGAGCAACGGCAAGGATTCACTTCCGGCGCGGCTCTTGCGCGCCCTGTCCGCTTCTGTTTATGGGCATCGACGGCTGTGGCTTTATCCCCACATCCTGCTGTTTGGGCTTTCGGTTTTTTACACCGTCCGGAACCTGGAGTTCAGCACGAACCGCAACGACCTGGTCGGTTCGGACAAGAAGTACCACCTGAATTTCCTGGAATTGAAAAAGGAGTTCCCGGGGCAGGACGACATCGCGGTGGTGGTGGAGAGCGATGATCCGGAAAAAAACCGCCAATTTGTGGAGCGGCTGGGGGCGAAACTGGAGGCGGAGAGGAAGCTTTTCGCGGAGGTGTTTTACAAGGGCGACCTGAAGATGTTGGGGCCCAAGGCGCTGCTTTTCCTGGATGAGCCCAGCCTGCGGGAATTGCAGCGGGCTCTGGAGGATTACCGTCCATTTTTGGTCCAGTTTTCCAAGGCGAACAACCTGAACTCGCTGTTCCAATTGGTGAACAACCAAATCCGCGGGGCCAAGCAGGAGCAGAACGCGGAGAACGAATCGTTGATCCAGGCGCTGCCGGCCTTGCGGAGGATCGTGGACTTGGGGACGGACGCGATCCATCGACCCGGCATGGCGCCCAGCCCGGGCGTCACGGCGTTGTTCGACGCGGGCCCGGAGGCGCAGTCGAAGGAATACATCACGTTCGCGAAGGGAAGGTTTTATTTGGTGAACGTGCGCGCGGGGCGGGAGCAGGACAACGCGAGGGCCGTGGTGCGGCTGAGGGAATTGGTGGTGGCGACCCAGAACGAAGTGCCCGGGGTGAACGTGGGGGTGACGGGCGAACCGGTGCTGGAGCTGGATGAAATGGCGCAGTCGCAGAAGGACACAACCGTCGCCTCAATCGTTTCGTTGATCGCCTGCGCGTTGATTTTCATTTACGGATACCGGGAAACCGGGCGGCCGATCAAGGCGACCCTTTGCCTGCTCGTGGGGTTGGCCTACACCATGGCCTACACAACGCTCACCGTCGGGCATCTCAACATCCTGACGATCACCTTCCTGCCGATCCTCATTGGGCTGGCGATCGACTTCGGAGTGCATCTGATCACGCGGTACGAGGAGGAGCTGCGCCAGGGCCAGTCGGAGAAAACCGCGCTGGAAAAGGCGATGGTCAACACGGGGCTGGGCATCTTCACCGGTTGCTTCACGACGGCGGGGGCATTTTTCGCGATGGGCTTCACCGATTTCAAGGGAATCAAGGAGATGGGGATCATCAGCGGCGGCGGGCTTCTGATTTGCCTGGTTCCGATGATGACCATGCTGCCGGCGCTGCTGTTGCGGGGCCGACAGAACAAGTTGGACGAGGCGGCGGCGCCTGAGCCCAACCACCGGGAACGGCTGGAGAGGCTTTGGCTGGACCGGCCGTTCACCGTGATCGGCCTGGCGCTATGCGCCTGTTTGCTGGCGGGGACGCAGTTCCACAAGGTTCACTTCGATTACAACCTGCTGAACATGCAGAGCGATGGGCTGCCGGCGGTGGAGTTCGAGAAAAAGCTGATTGCCGGGGCCGAGAAATCCGTGCTGTTCGCGGCGGTGATCGCGACCAACGCCGCGCATGCGGTGTCGCTTGAACAGCAGATCACCAACCTATCGACGGTCGCGAGCATTGACGCGATGAGCCAGTTTCTGCATGGCGACCAAACGGAGCGGCTGCGGATCATCGGGCAGATCAAGAAGGACCTGAGCACGCTGCGGTTTCCGCCGGTGGACGCGGACCGCGTGGAGGTCGACGCCCTGAGCCTGACGCTGTGGTCACTTCATGGATATTTCGGGCTGGCCATCCAAGCACTCGACGAGGAGAAGGACCAACAACTGGCGGACCAGTTGAGGGGGATGCGGAAATCAATCGAGCGGTTCCGCCACGCGATGTTGAACGGGGACCGGCGGGTGGTGGGAGACCGGCTGGCTTCGTACCAACAGGCGTTGTTCCGGGACATCCAGGAGACCTTCCGGGCGTTGCGGACCCAGGACAACAGCTCGCCTCTGACCGTGGCGGACCTGCCCGAGTCGCTGCGCAACCGGTTCGTTGGCGTCAACCAGAAGCAGTTGATCCAGATTTACCCGAAGGGGAACGTTTGGGAACGGGAGGCGCAGGAGGCGTTTGTCAACGAGTTGCGCACAGTGGATCCGAACGTGACGGGAACGCCGGTGCAGTTGCTGGAATACACGACATTGCTGAAAGACAGCTACATTGAGGCGGCGTGGTATTCCTTGGCGGCGATCACCATCCTGGTGTTCGCGCATTTCCGGAACCTCCCGGCGGTGCTTTTGGCGTTGATGCCTGTGGCGATCGGGACGATATGGATGGCGGGATGGATGGGGTGGCGGGGAATTCCCTTCAATCCGGCGAACATCATGACCCTTCCGTTGGTGATAGGGATCGGCGTGACGAACGGAATCCACATCCTGAACCGGTTCGCCGAGGAGCAAAACCCTGGCATCCTTGCAAAAAGCACGGGCAAAGCGGTTCTTGTCTCGGCACTGACGACCATCGCTGGGTTTGGGAGCCTGATTCCGGCGAAACATCAAGGCATTGCGAGCCTGGGATCGGTCATGTGCGTTGGGGTCGGGACCTGCATGATCGCAGGACTGACCTTCCTGCCCGCGGTGCTGACGTTGTTGATTCGAAACGGCTGGACATTAA
>CAZSXX010000109.1:0-8595 GCA_964611245.1 uncultured Verrucomicrobiota bacterium
TCGAACTCGGCGGCTTTCACGCTGCCCGCCCCAAAGTCCAGGCACAAAAACGATTCCTTGGTGAACATACCTATAAGACACTCTCAACATCGATTGCGTTCAGCGCCCAGATCAGGCCCGCGCCGATTGTCGAAAACCACCTTTTCCACTACGCTTTTTCCATGAACGAGCCGCCCACGCCGTCCGCCGAGCAGCGCGCCCAATGGCGGGAGGATCCCGACCAACCCGTCGTCATCTTCCAAAAATGGCGCAATCTCCTCTTCCTTCACTGGTCCTTCCCGCCCGACCTCATCAAGCCCACCCTGCCCGAAGGCCTGGCCCTCGACACCTTCCACGGCCACGCCTGGGTCGGAATCATCCCGTTTTTCATGAAGGACGTGCATCCCCGCTTCGTCCCCTCCTTCCCGGGCATCTCCGACTTCCTCGAATGCAATGTCCGCACCTACGTCCTCGACAAGGATGGCCGCCCCGGTGTCTGGTTTTATTCCCTCGATTGCAACCAACGCCTCGCCGTCGCCGCCGCCCGCATCGGCTACTACCTCCCCTACCTCCAGGCCGACATGGAGGCCAAGGAAGGCCCAGACGGCCTGATCGATTTCCGCTGCCAACGCGCCGGCGCCAAAACCGCCTCCCGCTTTTGGTATGGCGGCAAGGGGAATGCCCACTTTGCCCAGCCGGGCACCCTGGAGTTTTTCCTGGTCGAGCGTTACCTCCTCTTCTCGCGCGACCCCGCCTCCGGCGACATCTTTTGCGGACGCGTCCATCACGAACCCTACCCCCTCCTCCAACCCTCCCTCGCCGCCTACGACACGCAACTCCTCGAACTCAACAACCTTCCCGTCCCCACCGGCCCTCCGGAACACGTCCATTTTTCCCCCGGCGTGGACGTCAAAACCTACGCGCTTCACCGCTGCTGCGAACTCCACCTTTAAGACTTTTCCCTGGTTCGCTCATCGGCGTTTGGCGTAGGTTCTGCTATATGCTATCCTCATGGATTGCTTAAAGTGACTCTCATGATCCCCCTCCTCCGACGCCTCGGCCTCCCCTTCCGCCTGTCCGCGGCGGCGTTTTTATTGGGGATCATCGCGGCCTTGGCTCCGTCAATTTCCGCGCAACTCGCTCCGCCGCAATTCCATCCGGAGCGCGTCTTGGTCATGCCCCGCCTCGACCGCGCCGCCGACACCGCCCAATTCCATCTGAAAAAAGGCCGCAAGGTGTTGCGCCGGTATCCCGCGTTCCGCAATTTGGAAGTCGTCCAACTGCTTCCAGGGGAAGAGGTGGCTGCGGCCATCCGCGAGTATCAAGCCAGCGGCGCCGTCGAGTTCGCCGAACCCGACTACATCCTCCGCAAGTCGATCGTCCCCAACGACCCCCGCTACATTTCCCAATGGCACCTCAACAACACCAGCGGCGGCGGCGGCGATTCCGACATCGACGCCCCCGAAGGCTGGAACATCCGCCGCGAAGCCACCAACATCATCGTCGCCATCCTCGACAGCGGGCTCCGACTCACGCATGAGGACATTTCCCCCAACCTCTGGCGGAACACCCAGGAAATCGCCGGCAACGGCGTCGACGACGACCGCAACGGCTACATCGACGACCTGAACGGCATCAACTCCATCACCGGCTCCGGCAACCCCGGCGATGACGAAGGCCACGGCACCCACGTCGCCGGCATCATCGGCGCCGCCGGCAACAACGGCAAAGGCGGCTCAGGCGTCGCCTGGAAAGTCCAACTGATGCCCCTCAAATTCCTCGGCACGGATGGAACCGGCCTCACCTCCGACGCCGTCGAATGCGTCAATTACGCCGTCAAATACGGCGCCAAAGTGATCAACGCCAGCTTCGGTTCACCGTCCTTCTCCAGCTCGCTCCAAAGCGCCATCCAGGCCGCCCGGACCGCGGGAGTGGTGTTCGTCGCCGCCGCGGGCAACGATTCCACCGACAACGATGTCTCCCCCAGCTATCCCGCCAGCTATTCCCTCGACAACGTCGTCGCCGTCGCGGCCACCCAAAACCAGAACCTCTTCGATACAAGCTACTCCAATTTCGGCGCAACCTCCGTCGATCTCGGGGCTCCCGGCGCCAACATTTACTCCTGCGGGTTTGCCTCCGACACCTCCTACGTTTACCTCAGCGGCACCTCCATGGCCGCCCCCGTCGTCAGCGGCGTCGTCGCCCTCATGCGCGCCCAGTTCCCCAACGACTCCCCCGCCCAAATCGTTCAGCGCCTCCTCGCCACCGTCGAACCCATCCCATCGCTCTCCGGCCGCTGCGTCAGCGGCGGCAAGGTCAACCTCCAGCGCGCCCTCTCCCCGTTCGTCAGCGCCGCCTTCACCCCCTCCGCCCTCGCCGGAACCTTTCCCATGACCGTCCGCTTCACCAACCAATCCCTCGGCGAGATCCTCTCCTACACTTGGGATTTTGGCGACGGCGCCCCCACCTCCCCCGACGCCAGCCCCACCCACCTCTTCGCCACCGAAGGCGTTTACACCGTCAAGCTCACCGCCCGCAGCCTCACCGGAACGCTCTCCTCCAAGACCCAGGTCATCACCGTCCTCCCCGCCTACTCCGCCAAATCCGTCGCCTTTTCCTGGATCGACCCCACCGCCATGACTCGCCTTCCCCTCACCGACAACGGCGTCTCAAGCGCCCAAACCCTCCCGTTCCCATTCAATTTTTACGGCCAGCCCAAAACCCAGCTCTACATCGGCGCCAATGGCCTGATCGGCTTCGACCCCGCCAATCTGGAAACCACTTCCAACACCGACCTTCCCACCGCCGCCACCCCCAATGGCTTGATCCTCCCCTACTGGGACAATCTGAATCCCTCCTCCATCGGCGCCGTTTATGTCGGCTCCATTGGCTCCCCTCCCAACCGCCGCGCTGTCATCTCCTGGGTCGGCGTGGCCCGCAACTCCAGCTCCGACCGCATGACTTTCCAGGCCGTGCTCTCCGAGACCACCGGCCAAATCCAGTTCAATTACCAGGAGGTCAACCCCGGCAGCGCGCGCGGCGGCGGCGCCCGGGCCACCATCGGCCTCGAGGACCCCTCCGGCGTCGTCGCGACGAAATATTGCTATGACGGCGTTCCCAACCGCGTCGCCAATGGCCAATCCATCGCGTTTGTCTCCGGCGGCTCCGGCGGCATCTCGGTCACTCCGGAAGATCCTCCCTCCCTCGCCGGAACCACTGCGGACCTGGCGGACACCCTCGTTTCCTTCACCATCCGCAACACCGCGAAAGTCCCCACCCTTTGGTCCGCCGGGACCCCCGCTCCCTGGCTCACGCTCTCCGCCACCGAAGGCGTCCTCCCGCCCCAGGGCTCCGTCGAGATTTCGGCCCGCGTCAACTCAGCCGTCGCCAATCTCCCGCCGGGAACCCACTCCGCCTCCATCGCCTTCGTCAACGCCAACAATGACAGGGGAAACACGCAACGCCTCGTCACCCTCGAGATCAACGCCCCGGTCCTCGCCGCCCGACTCAGTGCCCCCACCCTCGTCAATGGCGTCTTCCATCTCGAAATCCCCGGGCCCCTCGGCCAGGTCTTTGTGATCCTGGCCTCGCCGGATTTGGTGGAATGGATCGAGGTGGACCGCGGCGCCATCGGTCCCAGCGGCGTGGTCCCGTTCACCGACCGGGGCGCCACCGTCGGAAAGCGCTTTTTCCGCGCCGAAGTCCTTCCCTGAATCAGGCGTTGAGTTCGCGCATGATTCGGATCATGTGCGCGCTCTTGTTCAGCACGTAAAAATGGATGCCCGGCGCGCCCCGCGCCAACAACTCCCGCGCCTGCGCCACGCACTGCCGCACCCCGACCTCCTCCGCCCGCGCCGCGTCGTCCCCGCACGCGTCCAAGTCCCGCTTCAACCCCTCCGGCAACCGCGACCCGCACAGCCCCAAAATCCGCACCACCTGCTTCGCCGAAAGGATCGGCAGCAGCCCCGGGATGATCGGCGTGTCCACCCCGAGCGCCCGCGCGTTCTCCACGAACTTGAAGTAATCCGCGTTGTCGTAAAAAAGCTGCGTGATCACCGCGTCCGCGCCCGCCTTCACCTTCCGCGCCAGGTGCTCCAAGTCCGTCTTCATGTCCGGCGCCTCAATGTGCTTCTCCGGATACCCCGCCACCGCAATCCCAAATTTCCCATCGTGCCGCGCGCGGATGTGCGCCACCAGTTCGTTCGCGTTGCCAAACCCATCCACCGGCTTGGTGAAGCTGATCTGCCCCGACGGCGGATCACCCCGCAGCGCGACGATGTTCTGCACCCCCGCCGCGTGAATTTCGTCGAGGATCTGGTCGATCTCGTTCGCCGAGGAGCCCACGCACGTCAAATGGCACGCCGTCGGGATGCCGAATTCCTTCTGGATCAGCGACGCGATCTCCAGCGTCCGCCCCCGCGTGCTCCCGAACGCCCCGTACGTCACCGTCATGTAATCCGGCTTCAGCGCCACCAACTCGGGCAGCAACTGCCGCAGGTTCTCGAACGCCTGGTCGGTCTTCGGCGGAAACACCTCGAACGAGATGATCGGCTTCTTCTGGTCCCGATAAAATTCCGGCAGTTTCATTTTAGCGCAAAAATGCCTCGTGCAGCCCGCCGTCCACCGCGATCACCTGCCCCGTCGTCTTGCTCAGCCGCTTGCTCACCAGCAGGAAAAACGCCTCCGCCTGGTCCGCCGGCGTGATCGGGACTTTCGTCAGCGTCCGGTCCGCGTAAAACTTCGCCAGCTTGCTCGTCAACGCCTCGCTCGCCTCGTCCTCCGTGAACGGAATGTTGTACTTGGCCAGGCTCGCGATCACCCGGTCCCGCGGGAACATTGCCGACCCCTGCACCACCGTCGCCGGCGCCACCCCGTTCACCCGCACCAGCGGCGACAGCTCCATCGCCAACTCCCGCACCAAATGGTTCGCCGCCGCCTTGGACACATCGTACGCCACCGACCCCTTTTTCGACACCACCGCGTTCGCGCTCGTGGTCAGCACCATCGTTCCCGGCAGCCCCTGCTCCTTCCAGATTTTCGCCGCCTCATCCGCGACCAGGTAGCTCCCCGTCACATTGATGTTGAACGTCACCGCCCACTTGTCGTCCGGGATGTGCCCCGACTTGTCCGGCGAACAAAAATATCCCGCGGTCACGATGATGTGGTCGAATCCGCCGTATGCCAGCGCCACCTGCTCCAGCATCGCGCGGATGCTCGCCCGGTTGGTGATGTCCGCCGCCAACCCCAGCGACGGCCCGCAGTTCGACAGCCCCGTCCCCGCCACTCCAATGCCCACGCCGTGTTTGTCCGTGATCTCCTTCGCCGTCGCCTTGGCCGCCTCCAAATTCACGTCCACGCACACAATGTGCGCGCCCTCCTTCACCAGCCGGTGCGCCACTTCCTTCCCAATGCCAGACCCGGCGCCGATCACCACCGCCACCTGCCGCGCCAGCTCCTTCTCCGCCGGCATCCGCTGCAATTTCGCCTCCTCCAGCGCCCAATACTCAATGTCGAACGCCTCCTGCTGCGGCAGCGCGATGTACTTGTCGATCGCCTCCGCCCCCCGCATCACCTCAATCGCGCAGTTGTAAAACTCCGTCGTCACCCGCGACTCGCTCTTGTCCTTGCCCCACCCGATCACCCCCAGCGTCGGGATCAGCACCACCGTCGGGTTCGCGTCCCGCATCGCCGGCGACCCCGGCCGCTTGCACCGGTTGTAATAATCCGCGTAGTCCGCCCGGTACTTCGTCAACCCGGCGCCCAGCTTCTCCTTCAGCCCGGCCACGAACGCCTCCACCCACGCGTCGTTGAACTCCGTCGTCTTCGGCGCCTCCAACGCCACGTAGAGCGGCTTGATCTTCGTCCGCAGGAAATGGTCCGGGCACGACGTCCCCAGCTCCGCCAACCGCGGCGCGTCCTTGCTGTTCACGAACCGCAGCGCCGCCTCGTCATCCTGGATCGTCCCAATCAGCCGCTTCTGCTGGCTCACCTGCCCCCGCAGCCACGGCAAAATCCGCGCGAAAACCCGGCTCCGCACCTCCGCCGGCAGCGCCTCGTGGATCGCCCCCCCGAACGCCTTCGCGTCCCCGCCCTTGGCCTGGTACTTCTTGTCGATGAACTGCGCCGCCTTCTCGATCAGGTCCAACGACCGGAAATAGCACTCCTTGTTGTCGTCCGACCAATTGATCAGCCCATGCTGCCCCATCATGATCCCGATCGCGCGCGGGTTCTCCCTGCAGATCCCCTGCATGATCAAGCCCAGCTCAAACCCGGGCCGCAGCCACGGCGTGTAAGCCAGGTCCTCCCCGTAAATCTCCTTCGTCAGCGCCACCACGTTCTCCGTCGCCGCCACCGCGATCGCCGCGTTCGGGTGCGTGTGGTCCACATGCTTCGCCGGCACGAACGAATGCAGTGGCGTGTCGATCGAGCTCGCCCGCGTGTTCAGGTTGAAGTTCGTGTGGTTGTACATCCCCACCATGTCGTCCTCCGCCTTCGACTTCGGCCCCTTGTCGGCCCGCCCCGCGTACGTCCCCTGCAAGCCGATCAATTTCTCCTGGTACAGCGACGAAAAATTGTCCCGCGTCGACGTCCGCAAATCCCCGCCCGATCCCTTCACCCACAGCACCTCCACCTTCTGCCCCGTCAACGGGTCCGTTTCCATCACTTTGGAGGACGTGTTGCCCCCGCCCGTGTTCGTGATCCGCTGGTCCGCCCCCAATTTGTTGGACCGGTACACCAGTTGGTCCGCGGGCGAAAGTTTCGCGGCTTCCGCGTCGTTCCAGAGGTTCTTGACGAATTGATAGTTTTTCTCAGCCATATGCGCCGGTCCGCTACGGAACCGAAGCGATAGGCTGCGGACCTTTGCCCCCTTCTGGCAATGCTTTTTTGCCGCCCCCGACCCCGTTCCCGGCCTCCAAATCCCCGCCCCTCCCTCTCCACGTCCAAATTCTAATTGTCGCCCCGCGCCCGCTTGCTACGTTCCGCCTATGCGTTCCAAAGCATTGCTCGCCGCCTCTTGGCTGCTCACCGCTGTTTTCGCGTTCCTTTGGTTCACCGCCACGCAAAAGCTCAACCAGTCCGTCGCCGACAGCGCTTCCCTCCGCGCCGCCTCCAAACAACTCGAGGCCGACCTTGCGGCCGCCCAGGCCTCCCTCCTGCCCGATTCGGAAATCTCCCGCCTCAAAGAAATCCAGTTGGAGGCCATCCAGCTTCGCGGCCAGGTCGCCGGCCTCAAGCGCTCCGTCACCGAGGCCGAACAGGCCCGCGACGCCGCCCAAAAAACCGCCGCCGCCGCCAAAGCCGCCGTCGCCGCCAACGCCGCGAGGCCCCCTGCGTCGGCCGCCCAACCGGAGGCCTCCGCCACCGAGACCGTCACCCCAGGCGCGCGCATCCTCAACTCCAAAGCCTCCGCCCGCATCCCCTCCGGCCACGCCGTCGCCCTCGGCGGCTGGGCTTCCTCCCCCGGCAAACGCGCCTTTGCCCTTGTCTCGCCCACCGCCGATCCCGCCTCCGGCGGCGTCACCGTCGAGACAAGCTGGATTGAACTTTCCGACGAGGCCGCCTCGAGGATCCAGCTCGATTCCTTGGTCAACCGCAGCGGCTCCCAATTCGCCTCCCTCACCGCCGAGCAATTCGCCGCCGCGCTCAGCTCCCTGGCGGCCACTGCGGGGGTTGACCTCCTCGCCGCGCCCAAAGTCAGCACCGCCTCCGGCCGCGCCGCCGGGATCGCCGTCACCCAACGGCGCGACACCCCCGGCCGCCCCGTCGATTTCGGCCCAAAAGTTCAGGTCGTCCCCACCAGTGGGGCCGACGGCGCCCTCGACATCTCCATCGACGCCACCTACACCGTTCCCGATTCCCCGCCCCCCTCCAATCCTTAGGCTCCGGCCCGACCCGCGCTCCTGGCCGATTCCCACACGCGCTCCATCACCTCCTGCGTTTTCAGCGCCGCCTCCGGCCAGAAATCCTCCCGCTTCCCGCCCCGCACCAACCGCCCGAACTCCCGCGCCATGTTCGTCTCCTGCGCCCGCTCATGGCTGTTGCTGTATTCCGCCGCCACCACCCGCCGCTGGTTCGCCTCCATGTTGAAATCGCACCCCCGCACGTCCAACTGCGCGTGGAACACGTCAAATCCCACCTCGCTCCCATAAAACGGCAGCACAAAATCCTGCAGCCGGATCACCCCTTTCGTCCCCGTGATCACCGCCCACTGCTCATCCGCCGCCGCGAAGGAACAATAAAACCCCGACGACATCCCGTTCTCGAAAACCAGCTCGCCGGCGAATTCGGACGGCACCGCCCCCGGGCTCTTCGCCCCCTTCGCCTCCCCCAAAATCCGCCCCGTCGCCTGCTTCGGCCGCGCGTGCCCCGCCACGCACATCGCCAGCCGGATGCAGTACCAACCCAAATCCCCCAGGCACCCAAACGGCTCCAGCTCGCTGCTCGCCCGGATGTTCCCCGCGTAAAACTCCGCGTCCGCGTGGAAGCTGAACGCCGACGTCACCCGCTTCACCTCCCCAATCTCCCCGTTCCGCACCGCCGCCAAAACCATCTCCAGCCGACGCGAATGCATGAACATCACCCCGTCCATGAACTGCGCGTTGTTCCGTCGGCACG
>CAZSXX010000109.1:8605-12072 GCA_964611245.1 uncultured Verrucomicrobiota bacterium
ACAGCACATGCTTCCCCGCCTCCGCCGCGCGGATCACCCACTCCTTCCGCATCCCCGTCGGCAGCGGCACATACACCGCCTCCACCTCCGGGCACGCCAGCAACTCCTCATAGCTCCCAAACGCCTTCGGCGCCGCCTCCATCGGCGCCTCCCGCTGGCAAAGGTCGATGAACTCCTGGCTCCGCCCCGCGTTCCGGCTCGCCACCGCCACCACCGTCCCATTCCCGCTTTGCCGGATACCCTTCCAATTCTTCCGCGCAATCTGCGCCGTGCTCAAAATCCCCCACCGCACTTTCTTTGTCTCCATCCGCCCACCCTGCCAACCCGTCCACCCTCGGCGCAAATCATTTTCCCGATCCGGCGCCGCTTCACCCGTCGGCCCGATCCTTTGGCTTCCTCCCGAAAATTGGGGTTGAGGCCATGCCGCCGCACCATATTCTGGAGGCGCCAAAGCGAAAGACAACCCATGAGCACAAACACCATCCGCCTCCACCGCGTCCTCCGCGCCCCTCCCGCCCGCGTTTACAAAGCCTTCCTCGACGCCGGCGCCCTCGCCAAATGGCTCCCTCCCCACGGCTTCACCTGCGCCGTCCACCACCTCGACCCCCGCGTCGGCGGCTCCCACAAAATGTCCTTCACCAACTTCACCACCGGCGCCAGCCACTCCTTCGGCGGCCAATACCTCGAGTTGGTCCCCAACGAGCGCATCCGCTACACGGACTGCTTCGACGACCCCAACCTCCCCGGCGAAATGCACGTGACCATCACCCTCAAAAAAGTCTCCTGCGGCGCCGAACTCCACATCCTCCAGGAAGGCGTCCCCGCCGTCATCCCCCCCGAAGCCTGCCACCTCGGCTGGCAAGAATCCCTCACCCTCCTCGCCCAACTCGTCGAGGCCGAAATCCCAGCCTAGCCAATTCTCAACGCCTCAACCGGAAAAACCGCGGCCCGTCCAACGCCGGCGCGACCGTGAATCGGTCCTCCGTTGGCGCCGGTGTGACCGGGCTCCAGCTCGCCGTCGGGCCGACGCTCCGTGACCATTCCAAAACATGGCCGCCGCCCGGCGCGGTCCAACTGACCGTCGCTTCCCCTCCGCTCATCGTGATGAACAGCGCCGCGTCCCCAAACACGAGAATCGGCGGCACGGACGTCAAAACCGCCTCCAGATCGAAACCCCCTCCCGTCGCCACGACGGCGCGATCCCCCAACTCCATCGATTCAACCTCAAAATCGCCCCCGGCCATGGCCAACAGCGGTTTCACGACGGCCAGGTCCGAAAGTTCGAAAGCTCCCTGCGCCGCCGCCGAACCGCACAGGATGCCCGCCAACGCGATCCGCGAACCGCTCCGAATGAGGGGCAAAAGAGTCGAGTTCATGGGGTGACAACGAGGGCGTTGAAGACGGCGGCAGCCTGGTTCACTGGTCCACCCTGCGGCGTGGGAGAAATGTCGAGAGCCCACCGGCCCCGCAACCCAGCGGGGGACTCCGGCGCGTCCGGAAAATAAGTGAGGAAATCACCCCGCATCACATCGCTGTTGCGTTGGTAAAGTTTATAGGCGCTCGCGTTGACCGGCGTCAGCATGAGCAGCGCGTTTGGATTCCCGTTCAACCGGGGATGGTCAAGGATCGCGAGGAGGGTGGGGACGCCTCCCGGATTGGCGACAACGTAGGTCGGCAGGATGTCGGGCACGAGGCGAAACGCGGCCGTCGGCGTGTTGTCCCCGAGCCCCGGAACGTGAATGCCCCCGCCCACCTTCAACCCGCCGTTCGCCTCCAGGGTGCTTGAGACCTTTACCCTTCCTGCAAAGTCGCCCGCGTACCCCGAGCCATTCAGTTGGATGGCCTGGATCGCCGCGCCTTGGCCGCTCGCGCTGGTCGCGCGCACCGCCACCCGGCCCTCGGCCACCACTCCCACCCCACCCTGCGCATCCTGGGAGACCCCACTCACAGCGGTCCCCTGCGCCACCGTGACCGACACCGGCGCGCCGTTGCCGCCCCCGCCCCCGCCGTGACCCAGTTGATCGACAAACGCCACCGCCCGGCCATTCACCGTCAGGGCTCCGGAGGCCGTGCTGATCTGCGGGCCATCCGCCCCGAGGACCAACCGGTCCCCTCCATTGCCGAAAAGGCGCAACGAGCCGTCCGGCCCCGCCGCAATGTCCCAAAATTTCAGCCCCGTTTCCAGCCTCAGCCGGGCGAAATCCTCCGGGTTTTCCTGCGTCAACCGCGCCTGCGGCAGGTCGAATCCGCCCCGGCCCCGCACGTGGAACTGCGCGAACGGTTGTTGGCTCCCGACGCCAACCTCGCCGTTGGCGGTGATGACGAACCGGTTCGCCCCGTTGTCGCCCGAGGTGTTGGCCGGGCTTTGCCCCGGCACATAAAAGCTGAACCACCCATTCGGACCGGTGCCCAGGGTCCAGAAGGAACGAGGCGTGTTCATCATCAAACGCACATAATCGTCCGGATTCGTCTGGTCAAGGCGGGCTTGCGGCTCAGTTTGTCCGCCGGCGGTGATCACGGTGATCGCGCCATTCCCGCCTCCTCCGCCGCCGGGCGTGATGCGCTGGCCGTCCACAAACAAGCCGGCCCCGTCCGTTTCAAACCGCACCCCCCCGGGCCCGTGGACCGCGAATTCATAGTCGCGCTGGCTGGCGAACACGTCCCCCGGCCACGCGTTCCAGACAAACGACCCGCTGTGCGTCGCCTGGGCACGGTGCCCGGCCGCGATGCTGTGCGTGCCGGAGGCCAAGTTGAAGCTCCCGCCCAACACCGTCGCCCATCCGCCGGTCCCCTCCGTCCGGTTCCCCTCCCCGCCAATGATCACGGAATAGGCCGATCCAGCCCGGTTTCCCGCGCCGCCCGCCACCACCGAGTCGGCTCCGTTCAGCACGTGGTTGTCCTGCCCACCGCCGACAAACCCATGCGCGGCGTTGGTCAATGTGTTCCCGAACCCGCCCGCGATCGTTCCGTTCAAGGAGAAATGCCCTATGTTGTTGTTCCCGCCGCCGATGGCCGTGTGGTTGTAAAGCGCCCTGTTCCCGCCGCCCCCGCCGACGGATGAGCCGGCGCCTTCCGCCCGGTTCCCACTTCCGCCCGCCACCGTGGCCTGCGGGCCCGCGAAGTTCAACGAACCTCCCACCACCACCCCATGGCCTCCCTCCACCTCATTGGCGGTCCCGCCACCAATCATGGCGCCCAATCCGCCCTTGATGACGTTGGCCGACCCGCCGCCAATCGCCGCCCAAACCCCGTTCGTGATCGAGTTGTCGCTCCCCAAGGCGATGCCCGCGCCCTCCGAATTCTCGGCCACCTTGTTGTTCCTACCCCCCGCGACCGTCGTGTAAAGGCCTAGCGCGGAATTGTTGCGCCCCCCCCCCACCGTGGCCACTGGCCCGGCCTCATTCACCGACCCCCCCGCCACCGTCGCGGTGTTGAGCAGCGCCTTGTTTTGGTATCCGCCGCCGACC
>CAZSXX010000110.1:0-12006 GCA_964611245.1 uncultured Verrucomicrobiota bacterium
GGGCTCATCTTCATCTACATCTGGGCGGGGCCGCACCACTTGCTCTACACGGCGCTGCCGGACTGGGCCCAATCGCTGGGGATGGTTTTCTCGGTGATGCTGATCGCGCCGAGCTGGGGCGGGATGCTCAACGGGCTGCTGACGCTGCGGGGGGCGTGGGACAAGGTGCGTGAGGATCCGATGCTGAAGTTCATGGTGGTGGCGTTGACCGCTTACGGGATGGCGACGCTGGAAGGGCCCGCGCTGGCGATCAAGAGCGTGAACTCGCTGTCGCACTACACGGATTGGACCGTGGCGCATGTGCACACGGGGGCGCTGGGATGGAATGGCTTCCTGACCTTCAGCATGCTCTATTGGCTGTTCCCGCGCCTTTACAACACGAAGCTTTATTCGACGAAACTGGCCAACTGGCATTTCTGGATTTCGTTGCTGGGCATGATGTTTTACGTGGTCCCGATGTATTGGAGCGGCGTGACGCAGGGGCTGATGTGGAAGCAGTTCACGGCCGATGGATTCATGCAGTACCCGAATTTCCTGGAGACGGTGGTGCAGCTTTTTCCGATGTACCGGCTGCGCGCGCTGGGGGGATCGCTTTACATCCTGGGGACGTTTTTCATGGCCTACAACCTTTGGAAGACCGCGCGGGCGGGGGAGTTCGTGCCGGAGGTGGAAGTCCAGGCCGCGCCCATGGCCCGCGGGGAACGTTTGGAGGGCTCGCAGGATCCGTGGAGGCACCGTTGGCTGGAATCCAAGCCGATCACCCTGACGATATTGGCAACGGGCGCGGTCCTTGTGGGGGGAATAGTGGAGTTGATTCCGATGTTCGTGATCAAGAACAACGTGCCCACGATCAGCGCGGTGAAGCCGTACAGCGCCCTCGAGGTTCTGGGCCGGGATCTGTACATCCGGGAGGGCTGCGTGGGCTGCCACTCGCAGATGATCCGGCCATTCCGGTCGGAGACGGAGCGGTATGGGGAGTATTCCAAGGCCGGGGAATTTGTGTTCGACCACCCGTTTCTCTGGGGCTCGAAGCGGACGGGTCCGGACCTGCACCGCATTGGGGGGAAATATCCGGACGCGTGGCATTACAGCCACATGGATGATCCGGAGGCGATCTCCCCGGGATCAATCATGCCGCGTTATCCGTGGCTGCTGACGCAGAAGCTGGAGACCAATTCATTGCCGGCGCGTATTTCGGCGCTGAGGAAAGTGGGGGTGCCGTATGCGCCCGGCCATGAGCAGAACGCGGGGCTGGAATTGCAGAAACAGGCGGGGGCGATCGTGGCGAACCTGCAGGCGGCGGGGATCAAGACCACGGCTGACCGGGAGATCGTCGCCCTGATCGCGTATCTCCAGCGGCTGGGGACCGACATCAAGCTTCCCACCACGGCGGCGGCGGCGACCGCGGCCCCAACCCATTGAATTGAGCCATGGTAAAGAATGTCCTTCAGCATATCGGCGGCCTTGGGGTGTATGCGCTGACCTCGCTGCTGCTGTTTTTCGCGGTTTTCACGGCGGCGCTGGCCTGGACCTGGCGGCAACGCGCGCCGCTTTGCCGGAGGATGGAGTCGCTCCCGTTGGAGGACGACCCGGCGCCCGATTCAAAGAAAGGAGACCGCAAGCCATGAGCAACGAAAAGAGGACCGACGAACCGGAACTGCTGCACCATGATTCGGATGGCATCCAAGAGCTGGACAACTTGCTTCCGCGCTGGTGGGTCTGGCTGTTCTGGGGCTGCAATGTTTTCGCGTTCCTGTACATGCTGTACTTCCATGTGTTGAATCTTGGGGACACGCAGGCCCAGGCGTTCGCGAAAGAGGCCGAGGCGGGGGACCGGATCAAGAACGCGGCGCTGGCCAGCTTTGAATCGAACCTGGCATCGCTGGCTCCATCCAACGACAAGGCCGTCCTTGAGCAGGGGCGGCAACTGTATGTGACCTATTGCGCGCCGTGCCACCGTCCGGACGGCGGGGGGTTGGTGGGACCCAACCTGTGCGACGACTATTGGATCCATGGGAGCGAGTTCCAACAGAACGTGAAAATCATCATCACCGGCGTGCCAGAAAAGGGGATGCTGCAATGGCGCGGGATTCTCAAGCCGCAGGAGATCGTCGCGGTGGCGAGCCATATTTACGGCCTGCGGGGGTCCAATCCCCCCAATCCGAAGGCGCCGGAGAACCAACAGCCCGCCGCCTCGGACAAGCCAAGCGAGTTTGAGTGAAATGAACCTGATCACCGAGGAAAAAGCGTCCCTCCAGGAGGACTTCCGCGACCACCTTGCGACGGCCAGCAAGGAGGGAAAGCGGCGTTGGCTGTTCCCGAAAAAGGTGGACGGGCGGTGGTTCCGGCGGCGCACGGTGGTGAGCTGGTTCCTGCTGGGGATCATGTTCATTGGCCCGTTCGTCAAGATCCATGGGAACCCGCTGTTGATGCTGAACATTGTGGAGAGGCGCTTCTCGATCCTTGGGCAGATATTCTGGCCGCAGGACGCGGCGATTTTTGCGGTGGCCATGCTGCTGTTCCTGACGGGGATTGTGGTTTTCACGGCGGCGTTTGGGCGGCTGTGGTGCGGGTGGACTTGCCCGCAGACGGTCCTCATGGAGATGGTTTTTCGGAAGATCGAGCATGTGATCGAGGGGGACGCGCCGGAGCAGAAGAAACTGGACGCGGCCCCTTGGGATGGAGCCAAGATCCTCAAGAGGGGGGCCAAGCACACGGTCTTTTTTGGCCTGTCGTTCCTGATCAGCAACTGGCTGCTGAGCTACATCATCGGGCTTGAATCATTGTTGGAGATCATTGTGGACCATCCGGGGAACCACATCGCCGGGCTCTCGTTCATGATGGGATTCACGGTGATCTTCTACCTGATCTTCGCGCGTTTTCGGGAGCAGGCGTGCACGTTCATCTGCCCGTATGGGCGGTTCCAGTCGGCGATGCTTGATGAAAACTCCATGGTCGTCGCGTATGACAACCGGCGGGGCGAGACGCGGGCCCGCCTGCGGCGTTCCCAACCGCCGCCGCTGAGGGCCGCGGAGGGGGTGGGCGACTGCGTCAATTGCCGCCAATGCGTCTCGGTGTGTCCGACGGGGATCGACATCCGGAATGGCCTGCAAATGGAATGCGTCAACTGCACGGCGTGCATCGACGCCTGCGACAACGTGATGGACCGACTGGGCTGGAAACGGGGGTTGATCCGTTACGGAAGCCTGAACAGCATCGAGCGGGGCGAGCCGTTCCGTTTCACCCCGCGGATGGCGACCTATTCCGCGGTCCTCACCGGGTTGATCGCGCTGTTCCTGGTCCTGATTTTCACCCGCTCGGCCATCGACGCCACCCTCCTGCGCGCGCCGGGGGGGCTTTTCCAGGAAAACGCGGACGGGCGCATTTCGAATTTGTACACCGTCAAGGTGATCAACAAGTCGCAGCAAGACATGGCTGTGACGTTCCGAGTGGAGGGCCGGGGCGGCGAGATCAAGATCCTTGGGAGCAGCGAGTTCGTGGTTCCGAGGGAGAAACTGGGGCAGACCTCGGCGCTTGTGCTGCTGGACCGCGCAAGTTTGACTGGATCCAAAACGAGGATTCAGATCGGGGTTTACGCGGCGGGCCGAAAGGTTGACACGCTGAAGACCGCGTTCATTGGGCCAAGGGACTGACCATGAGGAAAAATCCGTGGCCAACGGCCATCATCGCCTACTTCGCCTTGTTCATTTCCGCCATGGTTTATTGGATCGCGTTCGCGGTCCGCAATGACCATGAACTGGTGCGGCCGGATTATTACGAACAGGAGCTCCGGTTTCAGGAGGAGATCGACCAGGCCAACCGGGGGGTGGGCGTCGCGGTCCGGGTGGAGCACGATCCAGCCAGGCAAACCGTCACGGTCCACCTGCCGGTGAAGCCGGACGGGGGGGTGGTGCAGTTTTACCGGCCGTCGCACTCGAGCCTGGACCAGACGGTCCCGCTGAGCCTGGTGGAGGGAAAGCAGGTGATCGACGTGAGGGCCTTCCGGCCTGGATTGTGGAGATTGCGCCTCATTTGGAGCGCCGGAGGCGCCACGCACCTGCGCGGGGCCACCCTCGCGCTGGGGCGCCCCCCTTCCGGCGACGAGAACCGGGCCGAAAAATTGTGATCCTCGCCTCATTCATCCTTGGATTGACGGGCAGCCTCCATTGCGCGGGGATGTGCGGCCCGTTGATCCTGATGAGCCCGGTGGCTGGGCATTCGCGGGCCATGACGGCGGCGAGCCGAGTTGTGTACCACGCTGGGCGCATCGCGACCTACGGAGCGCTGGGCGCGCTTTTTGGCGCGGTCGGAGAGTCGATCGCGTTCGCGGGATTCCAACGATGGTTGTCCTTGGCCGCCGGGGTCCTGATGTTGGCCGCGCTCGCGTTCTCAGTTCCGCTGGGTTCACGGCTGAGCCGGCCGCCCGCGTTGATCAAGTCGATCTTCTCCCGCTTTCTTGGCCAGCGGTCCTTGCCATCGATCTTCGCGTTGGGGGCGGCCAATGGACTGCTTCCCTGCGGGTTGGTGTATTTGGCGGCGACGGCCTCGTTGGCCGCCGGCGGCCTTGCCTTGTCCTTGGCCAGCATGGTGTTTTTTGGATTGGGGACCCTTCCGATCCTGCTCGTGATTTCCATGGCTGGGAGGCATTTGCGCCCCGGGCGCATCGCCGCGGTGCGGAACATCGGGTTCGCGACCGCCGCCATCGTCGCGATCCTGCTGATCGTTCGGGCACAGCCGCTCGCGTTGGTTGGCGGACGTCCGGAGGTCGCGGTGTGCCCCGGGTGCGCGCAGTAGAAGGCATTGCGAGGCGAGGGCGCGGCCGAGGATGACGAAAGCCAAAAGATGTCGTGGCAACGGCAAAAAATGGGGAGCGTCCAGCGGCGGGCAAGGGACAGAATGCTGGGATGGCCTCGCCGGAATATTTGGAGACGCCCGCCGCCTTGGAGGAGGTGGCCGGGCACCCATTTTTGCGCGGCCTGAACTCGGGGCATCTTTCGGCGCTGGCGGACTGCGCCATGCGCACGCGGTTCCGCGAGGGGGAGATGATTTTCCGCGAGGGCGATCCGGCCAACCGTTTTTATTTGGTCATGAGCGGCCAGGTGGCGCTCGAGACCTCGGGGATTGAGAAGTCGGTGACCGTCCAAACCATCAGCGGCGGGGATGTGCTGGGGTGGTCGTGGCTCTTTCCGCCGTATTACACCCATTTCAGCGCGCGGGCGGCCAAGAAAACCGAGGCGATGTTTTTTTATGGAACGCGGCTGCGGGAGATGTGCGAGGAGAACCATGACTTGGGCTATGAGATCGTCCGCCGGATCGCGGCGGTTGTGATTGACCGGCTGGTGGCGGCGGAGAGGCAATTGGTGGAGGCAAAGCCATAAAGGACGGAACCTGCGCAAGAAGCGGTTAGATCAAAACATGTGTTTCCGCCGATGGTCAGCGCAGTTCGTTATGAAATCGCGTTCGATCAACGCAAACGGGAAGGCCAGCCGGGGGTCCGGCGGCGACGATTCACAGGACGCATTTCAAATGGCCGTAGGCAGTGGCGGCGAAACCCCGCAGCGGCGCTTGAATTTCAGCGCCGCCAACCTTTAAAAACATATGCAAACCCCAACACAACCACCCCGGAGGAACCTCTCGCGGGCAGCCGTTCTTGTGGGCCTGATCGGGATCGCAGCCACGGCCGGTTTGATGTCCTGCGCCTCGCTGGAGCGGACCCTGGTCATCCCGCCGCACATCGAAGGAGCCACGTTTGTGGGCGACGCGAGCTGCGTGGAATGCCACGCCAACATCACGAAGGATTTCCACACCGCGACCCACGCGCGGCTCAAGGCGCACGGGGAGAACGCGCTGGAAATGGGATGCGAGAGCTGCCACGGGCCCGGGAGCATCCACAACCAGAGCGGGGGCGCGCGCAATACCATCGTGAACCCGAAGCGGGACTCGGAGGCCTGCATGACGTGCCACATGGAGATGAAGTCGCGTTTTGCGGCGTCGCACCACCATCCGATTGAGGACGGCAAGGTTTCATGCAGCGACTGCCACAATCCGCACAAAGGGCAGGCGACGAAAGGCGGTGGAATCGCCCTGGCGTCGGAGAGCGACACCTGCATGCAATGCCACCAAGCCCAACGGGGCCCGTTCGTTTTCGAGCACGAGGCCGTGCGGGAGGGCTGCACCGCCTGCCACGATCCCCATGGCAGCCCGAACGCGAAGATGCTGGTCCAACGGAACAACAATCTTTGCCTGAAGTGCCACTTCCAAGCGCAGACGCCCTCCGGGGACATCATGATTGGGTCCCAAAACCATGGATCCCGGCTGCTGCAGGGCACCTGTTGGTCCGCGGGATGCCACGAGGCGGTCCATGGCTCCCATGTCAGTTCATCCCTTCGTTTCTAACCTCCATGCCAAAACATTATGAAAACATTTTTTAGCCGGCGGACGTTGAACCGAACCACGGGCGCAGTATGCCTGGCGGGCCTTTTTTGCCAGGCGCTCCCCGCCTTGGGGGCAGAGGCGCCCCCAAAGGAAGAGGCGAGCGCGGACGATGGGGACCTGCGCAACTGGATTGATGTGACCGTGGGCGGGAACCTGCTGCGCGGGGACCGTGCGGCCTTCCAGCAGCGGACGGGGCAGCCCCGGGACGCGTGGGGAGGGGTGACGGATTTCCACTACGAACAGGACATTGGGAAGAGGAGCTTGTTCGAAGTGGACGGACGCGGGATATTCGACGCGCACAACTATTCGATCTCCCTCAGCCTCAAGGATCCGAATTTGGGTTACATCAAGGCGGGATTTGAGGAGTTCACAAGCTATTACGACCTGACGGCGGGCTATTCGCCGCGCAACGGGCGGATATTTGACTTGTATCCTGGGCCGGGGGAGGTGGACCGGTCGAAGGTGTTTTTCGAGGCGGCGCTGACCTTGGAGGGCAAGCCGCAGGTGAGGGTGCGGTACGACTATGACGCCCGGTCCGGCGACAAGGACTCGACGATCTGGGGCGAAACCACACTGACTGGCATCACACCGTCCGGAGCCAGGAAGATTGTCCCTTCGATCAACCGCCTGGATGAGGACCGCCACACGGTGGCATTGGACCTGTCGCACACGATCGGGGAGACTGAGGTTGGGGTGGGTGGGCGTTACTCCTTTTCGACGTATGACAATCGGCGTTACATGCGGCGGAATCCGACCGAGGCCAGCGACCGATTCCTCACGCATCGAGAAGGAGTGGAAACGGACATGATGCATGCGCGGGCATGGACCGAAACAGACCTTCGGGACAACATCAAGTTCACGACGGCGTATTCCTTCACGCGGCTGGACACGGACCTTTCGGGGGACCGCGCGGTGGGAGGGGCGTTCGACGCCAGCCCGCTGCCCTCGGCCTTGCAGGCCTTCGCCCGGCGGCAGAACCGGGACCATGGGTTTTACGCCCTGACCGGGGGCTCGGCGGTGGATCAACATGTGGCGGCCATCAGCCTCATGTACCGGCCCACCGACCACGTCACGATTGTGCCGGCGCTGCGGATTGAGAAGCAGGACCAGAATGGGCAAACGGATTTCGTGGACACCGAGGTCAATTCGGCGAGGAATGTCATCACCGAGGACATCCGCAACACGCGGAAGCGGGATTTCCTTGATGTGACCCAGGCGCTGGAGGCGCGTTACACGGGGTTCACAAACTGGGTTTTGTACGCGCGCGGGGAACTGCTGGAGGGGAGTGGGACGGTCCGGGAAACGGACAAGATCCTGGATGTGGCGACGTATGACATATTCCGGGAGACGGACTCGACGCGGTTCACGCAGAAGTACACGGCGGGGGCGACCTGGTACCCGCACCGGCGGGTCAATGTGGCATCCCAATATTACCACCGTGTGCGGGAGAATGAGTATGAGAGCGTGTTCGACAACACACCGGTCACGACGCCGGCGCCGGCGGGGGGTTTTTATCCGGCGTTCATCCGGGGCCAGACATTCACGACGGACGACGCGAATGTGCGGGTGACCATCCGGCCGGTGAACCAACTGACGCTGGTGAGCCGGTACGACTTCCAATACACGCCGATCGACAGCCAGATGGAGGCGCGCGCGCGGGTGGAGAGCGCCAACAGCGCGGCGCACATCTTCTCCGAAAGCGTCACTTGGACGCCCATCCAACGCATGTATGTGCAGCTGGCGGGGAGCTACACGATGGACCGGCTGCATTCACCGGGGGATGACATCCTGCCGAACCGCCTTCAATCCGCGGACAATGATTACCTGACGGCCAGCGCGACGGTGGGGTATGCGTTGACGGAGAAAACGGACCTCACTGGCTCTTACGCGTATTTCCTGGCCGACAACTATGATCCCGGAATCATCCTGACGGGCTATCCGTATGGGGCGAGCCTGGAGGAGCACACGGTGGGGGGCAGCGTGGTGCATCGTTTCAGCAAGCGGATGGCGTTGACGACGCGGTACGCCTACATGAGGAGCCGGGACAAAACCTCGGGCGGGAACAACGATTTTGAGGCGCACCTGCTTTCGAGCACCTTGAGGTACCGTTTCTAAACCTGAAGGTTGGCCGGGGGGGAGGGCTCACTTCCGCGAGAGCAAGGCGCCGATGACGACGCCCGCCGCGAGGGCGATGCCGAGGGAGCGGTAGGGATGATCCCGCACCTCTTGGTCCGCCGCCTGAAGGGCGTCCTTGGAGGCGGCCTCGAGCTTTGCGCAGCCGTCTTTGGCGGCATTGATGGCGTCCTCCAAGCGGGCGCGCAGGTCCTCCGCCTTCTCCCCGGTGGCGCCGGCGACGGCGCGCAGGAGCTCCTCCGTGTCGCGCACGACGTTCCTTAAATCGTTGGCCAACCGTTCCGTGTTCACGGGATCATTCATAAGCTGTCGTGTTTGCGGAAAAAACTTTCCACTGGGGCAGCTTGGTGCGTCCAATGCCCATTGGCAAGCGCCGGATGCCACCCGGGCATCCCAGCCCTTTTGCCAAAGATGCGTCGCCATTCGCAATTTTGGTGGAGCCCAAGGCCGCCGGAAAGGAGAATGTACCGACGCTGAACCCTCAACCCCATGAAACCCATGAAAACAGCAAAAGCCAAAGTCGGCCTGGCCATCAAGTCCATCCTGGTCCCGGTGGATTTTTCCGATCCCTCGAAGAAAGCGTTGAAGTACGCGGCGGCCCTGGCCGGGCAATTTGGGGCGAAGCTATCGCTCCTGTACGTCATTGAACCGTTGGGGACGCCTGATTTCATGCGCTCCTTTCCGTTGATCATGGAGGGGGAGGAGATGGAGGAGACCTGCAAGGCGCGGCTCGCCAAGTTCGCCGGGCAATGCGCCGTGAAGCCCAAGATGGTGGAGCGGATGGTCGTGCGCCGTGGCCGGCCATTTGTGGAGATCACGGACGCGGCCCGGACCTTGAAGGCGGACATCATTGTGATCTCCACGCATGGCTATTCCGGGGTGACGCACGCGTTCATGGGGAGCGTGACGGAGAGGGTCGTCCGCCGGGCGACCTGCCCGGTGTTGGTGGTGCGGGAGAACGAGCGGGAGATACTCGCGGGATGAGGAGGCGGGGCCGGGCGCGGCAGAAATTGGCGCGCGAACAACAATAACGGTGGAGACGCCGGCCCGGCTTCGAGGGGATGATCAACGCAGGAAAAAGACGACATGAAATCACTGATCAAAAGCTCGGCGCTTGCCATCGCGTTTTTAGCGGGAGCGGAAATGTGGGCGGCGGATGTGAAGATGAATTGGGACAAGGAGTGCGCGAAGTGCCATGGGCCTGACGGGCGTGGGCAGACAAGGATGGGGCGGCAGAGCGGGGCCAAAGACTACACGGACCCGAAGGTGCAGGCCGAGATGGACGACACGAAGGCGGCCGCCCGGATCAAGGAGGGGATGAAGGAGAACGGGAAGGAGAAGATGAAGCCGTACGGGGACAAGCTGTCGGACGAAGAGATCAAGGCGCTGGTCGCGCACATGAGGACGTTCAAAAAGTGAGTCGGTGGGCCGGTTTGGGAGGGCCGCCAGAATCGGGAACGCGAGGCAAATATGAGGTCTGAGAGCGCAAAGGGCCGGGTGTGGCACAAGAACTGGCTGACGGTGACGGGGGCGATCATCTCCCTGGGGGGGCTGTTCGCGTTCGCGTTCCTGTTCTTCATCGACCTGTTCGCGCACCATGGCAACCCCTACATGGGGATCCTCGCGTATGTGATCGCGCCGGGATTCATTTTGGGGGGGCTTGGGCTCGCCATTTTTGGGGCGTGGCGGCACCTACAACGGCTGAAGAAAATTGATGGCGCGCATGAAATCTCGATCGACCTGACCCGGCCCCGGGACCGGTAGATCGCGGCGGGGTTCCTGGCGGCAGGGGCGTTCTTCCTGATGCTGACCGCGTTCGGGAGCTACCAGACCTACCACTACAGCGAGTCGGTGCATTTCTGCGGGCAGGTGTGCCACACTCCGATGAAGCCCGAGTTCACGGCGTACCAAGCTTCGCCGCATGCGAAGGTGGACTGCGTGGCGTGCCATGTGGGGAAAGGGGCGGACGCGTACCTGAAGGCGAAGATCAACGGGGTCCACCAGTTGATTGGCGTCCTGACGGGGAATTACCACCGGCCGATCCAGACCCCCGTGCGGAACTTGAGGGGCGCGCAGGAGATTTGCGAGGATTGCCATTGGCGGCACCGGGACAGCGGGACGATCGACAAGACCTTCACCCATTTTTTGGCGGATGAGACGAACACGCAGTTCAATGTGCGGCTGCTGATGAGGGTGGGCGGGGCCGAAACGGCGGCGGGCGGCGCGCCGAACATCCATTGGCACAACGACCCGGCGAACAAAGTGGAATACATCGCGACGGACCGGCAGCGGACGGTCATCCCATGGGTGAGGTTCACGGGCCCGGATGGGACGGTGACGGAATACAAGACGGCGGATTTCAGCGGGGGGATCGCCGGCCACGAATTGCGGCGGATGGACTGCCTGGATTGCCACAACCGGCCCGCGCACCAATTCTCCTCGCCGAACGACGCGGTGGACCGCGCCATGGCGATGGGGGCGATTTCCCCATCCCTGCCGTGGATCAAATCGAACGTGGTGGCGGCCATGATCGCGCCGTACTCCACGGAGGGAGAGGCGCTTGAGAAGATCGCGGCGGCGCTGCGGAATCAATATCCGAAAGAGGCGTCGATCGAGAAGGTGATCGCGGCCACGCACTCGATTTTCAGGACGAATTTCTTCCCAGAGATGAAGGCGGATTGGCGGGGGTACCCAGACCACATTGGCCACAAAGATTGGGCGGGGTGCTTCCGCTGCCATGATGGAAACCACAAGAGCGCCGACGGCAAGAAAACGATTTCGGCCAACAACTGCAACCTGTGCCACACGATCCTCGCGCAAGGCTCCGGGGAGGAGTTTGAGAAGCTGGACCCGAAGGGGCACAGCTTTTTCCACATCGATTCGATCAACGAGGATTTTTCCTGCAACAACTGCCACACCGGGGCGTTCCCGAAGGAGTGAGGGGCGGACCCAGCCGGGGGCGCGGGGACGGGAGGGGTCGATCCCAAGTCACAGGCCGCGCGCCTGGGCGGACCAGCCTTGGCGCATGAGGCTCAGCAGGTGCGCCATCGCCTCATCGTAGGGCTGTTTTCGTTCAGCGGAGAGCTGGCGGGCCCGCTTGTCGAGCTGCGCCGCCATCTCCAGCGATTTTTCGGGAGGGCAGCCCAGCGCGACGAGGGCGCGGGCCAGGTCCGCCGACGGGGTCATTTCATCGCTTCGGCCTCGGGGACGATGCGGACGGTGTCGACGCCGACGCGTTTGGTGGGCTTGCTGTTTTCGCCGCCGCCGCTGCGGGTGGTGGGGGTCTCGCCGATTTTTCCAAGGACGTCGTCGCCCTTCACGACCTCGCCGAACGCGGTGTACTGCTTGTCGAGGAATCGGGCGTCCGCCAGGCAGACGAAGAATTGGCTGCCGGCGGAATCGGGATGCTGGGAGCGGGCCATGGAGAGGACGCCGCGG
>CAZSXX010000111.1:0-11999 GCA_964611245.1 uncultured Verrucomicrobiota bacterium
TCGAATACCAGATCCGCCGCTTCCACAGCTTCCTCTGGGCTTCCGGCGGCTGCTACAGCGACTTTTACATCCACCACATCGACCACCTCTGCTGGATGAAGAACGCCTGGCCCGTCAAGGCCCAGGGCATCGGCGGCCGCCACTACAAAAAGAGCCCCGACGGCGTCGAGTATGTCGACCAGAATTTCGACTCCTACGCCGTCGAATACACCTTCGCCGACGGCGCGAAGATGTACATGGACGGCCGCTGCATGGTCGGCACCAAGCCCATCTACAACAGTTGGGCCCACGGTTCCAAAGGCGTCGCCATCGTTTCCAAGGCCAACGACTGCGGCGAGCCCTCCAGCACCTACAGGGGCCAAAGCCCGGAGTCCGGCAACCGCATCTGGCAGTCCGATACCAAGCCGGAGGAGCGCGACCCCTACCTCAATGAATGGGTCGCCCTCGTGGACGCCATCCGCAACGACAAGCCGCACAACGAGGTCAAGCGCGGCGTCGAGGCCAGCGTCGTCACCTCCATGGGCCGCATGGCCGCCCACACCGGCCAGGAAATCACCTTCGACGAAATGCTCAACCACGAGCACGAATACGCCCCCAACGTCGACAAGATGACCATGGATGGCATCGCCCCCCTCCAGAGCGACGCCAAGGGCCGCTATCCCATCCCCCAACCCGGCCAGCTCAAAAACCGGGAATACGGCGACCTCGCCGCCTGATCGAATCGCCCAAAATCGGTCGCGAAGCCCGGCTTTTTCCAGCCGGGCTTCTTTCGTTTGCAGCGGCGGCTTGCCTTCCGGCCCGCCTTTCGTTCAAATGGCCGCAATGAAGCAACGCATTCTCGTGGTGGACGATGAGGCGCCCATTCTGGAATTACTCTCCGCTTACTTCCGCAAGCACGGCTACGAAGTCTCCGGCGCGGCCACCTCCGACGAGGCCCTTCGTTTGGTCGATGATCAACCCTTCCAACTGGTGATCCTCGACGTCCTCCTCGCGGACACGGACGGCCTCGAGGTCCTGGCCATCATCAAGCAGTCCCACCCCCGCCTCCCGGTCATCATCATGACGGGGATCGGTTTCGACGAAGAGTTGCTCCAGGAGGCCCTCCAGAAGGGCGCCGCCGGTTATGTCAGCAAAACATTGCCGCTCGATCAGCTCCTCATGGAAGTGCACCGTGCCCTGAACTACAAATAACTGGGCATGAGCAGAATTTTCTCCGCCGCCAACCGAACACCGGCCCCCTTCGCCTCCGATCCCGCCCTCCGCGACCGGGATGAGCGCCTGGAGTCGCTCAAGGCCGTCATCGGCAAACTCGCCCATGACTTCAATAATTTCCTCGTCCCGCTCCTCGGTTACGTCACCCTCATCCGCGAGGAGGTCTCAGAGGCCTCCACCGCCAGCCAGTACGCCGCCACCATGGAGTCCGCCGCCCGCAAAACCGAGGGCTTTCTCGACTCCGTTCTCCTGGGCGTCCGGCCCCAGCGCCGGTTCGCACCCAAAGAATTCGATTTCACCGCCCTCGTCGGCTCGGCCCTCTCCCAATTCCAGGCCAGCCTCCCCCCCAACGCCCAAATCCAGGTCGAACAAGACCTCGCTCCCTCCTCCCTCTTTGGCGACGAATCCCAGTGGCAAAATGTCCTCGGCCACCTCCTGAACAACGCGCGTTTCGCCCTCGCCACCGGCGGTCGCCTTTCCATCACCCTCACCCGCGAGGTCATCTCCCCCGAGCAAAGCGCCGCGTGGAACATTTTCCCCGGCCCCGCCGTCAAGCTCGTCATTTCCGACAACGGCTTCGGCATGAACGACGTGACCCTCCGCCGCGCCTTCGAGCCCTTCTTCACCACCCGGGTCGGCAGCCACGCCCCCGGCCTCGGCCTCACTGTCGTCCACAGTGTCACCCAGCTCCACGGCGGACAGGTTCTCCTCGAGTCCGCCGAGGATCTCGGCGCCACTTTCACCCTGCTTCTCCCCATTTTCGGCGCGCCGGAGCCCTCCGCGGCCCCCGCTCCCCGCTCCGCCTCCCCGCAGCGCAACCCCGTCCGCGAAACCCGCGCCAAAATCCTCCTCGTCGAGGACGATCCCCTCGTCCGCGAGGTCGTCAAATCCTGCCTCCAAAAATTCCGCAAGGATGTTTACGTCGCCCAGGATGGCGAGGAGGGCTTCCGCGTCTTCAAGCGCTACGCCAGCGACTGGGCCCTCGTCGTCTCCGACATCACCATGCCCAAAATGACCGGCATCGAGCTCTTCCACGCCATCCGCGCGGTCGACCCCGACATGCGCGTCATCCTCGTCAGCGGCGACGCCGACGGCAAATATCAGGACGCCTTCGCCGACGACGCCTCCCGCCCGTGCCTCGTCAAAAAGCCCTTCACCCTCAAGTCCTTCGCCGAGGTCGTCCGCGAGCACGTCCAATAGCCATTTCTCGCTTTTATCCGGCGCGGTTTTTGGGGAGATTCCATCCATGAACCTGCTCCGCGCCGCCTCTTGGGCCTTGGCCTGCGGAATTCTCTTTGCCCCCTCCATGACCTCCGCCTCCGCCGCGGATCTTCCGGCGGTGCGCGACGGCTGGAAGCTCGAGCTGGTCGCCAGTTCCCCCACCATCAAGCACCCCTCGGTCGTTGTCTGCGCCCCCGACGGCAAAGTCTTCGTCGCCGAGGACCCCATGGACATCACCCGCCCCGCCCATGTCCCCGAGGGCCGGATTCTCTGCCTGCACCCCGATGGCCGCTGGACCGTCTTCGCCGAAGGCCTCCACGCCGTCTTCGGCATGCAATATCTGGAGGGCAAACTTTACGTCCTCCACAACCCCCGTCTCTCCGTCTTCCGCGATGCCGACGGCCTCGGCGCGGATCGCGAAGAGTTGATCCAACAAACCAACCCAAACCCATGGGCCCTCGAGTGGAACGACCACGTCCCCGCCAATTTCCGCCTCGCCATGGATGGCCGCTTCTACGTCGCAGTCGGCGACAAGGGGATTTTCGGCGCCGTCGGCCGCGACGGCAAACGGGTCGACCTCCACGGCGGCGGCATCCTCCGTCTCCGCCCGGATGGGACCCAACTCGAAGTCTTCGCCACCGGCGTGCGCAACATTCTCGACATCGGCATGACCGATGAGGACGAGATTTTCACCTACGACAACACCGACGAAAACCAATGGATGGGCCGCGTCACCCACATGGTCGACGGCGGCTTTTATGGCTACCCCTTCGACTTCATCCCCCGCCGCCCCTACACCCTCTGGATGATGGCCGACTACGGCGCCGGCGCCGCCACCGGCGTCACCGTCAACAACGAGGACGCGCTCCCCCCCGAGTTCCGCGGCAATCTGTTCCTCGCCGATTTCGGCCAGCGCAACGTCCGCCGCGTCCAAATCGCCCGCGAAGGCGCCACCTTTCGGGCCGTCCACGACGAGCAACTTTTCCTCAACCCTCCCGGTGATTTCCGCCCCGTCGGCGTCGCGTTCTCCGATGACGGCGCCACCCTTTACATTTGCGACTGGCAGCACCGCGACACCAAGGACACCCAGGTCACCGGCCGCCTCTGGCGCCTGCGCTGGGTTGGCAAAAACCACGCCGAGCCCCGCCCCAGTTGGTATGTGCCCGCCGCCTCAGGCAGGAATCCGCGCCCAGGCCCAATCGACCTCGCGCTCGCCACCAGCCATCCCTCTCTCAACGTGCGCATGGCCGCCCAACGCCTCCTCTCCCGCCCCCAATCGGAGCAGGACCTGATGGCCCTCAGTCTTTCCGTCGCCACCGGCGTCACCAGCCACTCCCGAATCCACGCCATCTGGGCGGCGGACCAGCTCCCTCCTCCCGCCACCCCCCGCGAAACAATTCTTCACGCCCAAATCCGCGCCGCCACCATCGCCCATGCCGCCACCGGCGAAACCCGCGTCGCCCGCCAGGCCATCCGCCAACTGGGGAACCGCCGCGTTTCCCAAGCCCTCCCGGCCCTCACCAGCCAGCTCCGCACAAATCCCGACCCCTCCATCCGCTTCGTCGCCTCCACCGCCCTTGGCCGCGTCGGAGATTGGGCCGCCGCCGAAGATCTGGTCCGCGCCACCGAAGATTCCGACCTCTTCGCCCGTTACGCGGCCTTCACCGCCCTGAATCGAATTGGTCGCGGCTCCCCCGACGCCTGGCCTGCCGTGATCCGTGGCTTGAAGGACGACAATGAACGCATCCGCGAAGCGTGCGCCTTCGCCCTGCGCGAAACCTACGACAAGGAGCTGGTCCGCATGCTCGCCTCAGCCCTGCGCTTCGCCAAAGAAAGCGAGCGCGAATTCAAGCTCGCCGTCCTCAACGCCCTCGCCCCCATGCACCACCAACCCCCGCCCTGGAACGGCGAATGGTGGGCCTACCATCCCTTCCGCCTCGCCCCTCCCGCAAAAACGAACGCCTGGGAAGGCACCGCCCTCGTCCTCGAATCCCTCTCGGCCTCCATCAACGATCCCGACGCCCCAGTGCGCCTCGCGGCCGCCAACGGCCTGGAAATGTTCCGCGCCGACCCGGCCGGCGATCTCCTCCTGTCGCGCGTCAAAGTTGAAAAAGACCCCGCCGTCGCCGAAGCGATCCTCCGTGGCCTCGCCCGCATGAAATATTCCCGCGCGGGAGGATTGGCCGCGGAGGCGATCCAACGCGGCTCCATGGGCCGCCTGGCCGGCGCATATTTCGAACTCGCCCGCTCCGCCGGGGGCGCCGACGTCATCGCCGCCCTGAAAAAAGCCGCGGCCAGCGACACCCCGGACGCCGCCGATGCCATCAACGTCCTCGCCGACGTCGGCGGCAAGTCCAGCGTCGATCTCGTCATCAATGCCGCCCAATCCGGGGCTCCCGCCAAACGCGTCGCCGCCATCCACGCCATGGCCCGCCTCGCCGGCCCGCGCGCCGAGGGCCCCTTGATCCGCTTCCTTGAAGACCCATCGGCGGACGTCCAATCCGCCTCCCTCGCCGCGCTCTCCAAACTCAAGAGCTCCAATGCCATCCCCGCCATCGTCAACCTCTGGCGCGCGGGCGCCATGAAGGACCAGGCCGCCAACGCCGCCGCGGAGATTCCCGACGTCCGCGCGGTCGACATCTACGTCGAAGGCCTCGCCTCCAAAAACGCCGCCCTTCGCTCCGCCAGCCGCGACGCGCTCCTGAAAATCCGCGACGCCGCCTTCCCCGTCTTGGAGCCCAATTTCGCGTCGTTGCCAAAAGGCGCCGTGGCCGAGTTGCAGCGGATTTACCGGGGCCGCCCGGACGCCGCCGCGCTGCTCGCCATCGAAGTCGGCCGCCCCGCCCCTGAGGAACACCTGAACTTTGCCGTCGCAAATCAAGGCGACCCCACCCGGGGCGAAAAATTGTTCAGGGACCGCGCCGGCGTCGCCTGCATCAACTGCCACCGCGTGAAAGGGGAGGGGATCGACATCGGCCCCGACCTCAGCGGCGCCGGCGCCCAGTTCGACCGCCGCGCCCTCGCCGAAAGCATCCTCTTTCCCAGCCGCGCCGTCCGCGAAGGCTACAACGTCGTCGAGCTCGAATTGAACGACGGCGAGGAATTGAGCGGCATGGTCCGCGGCGAAACCGCCGAAGTCCTCTCCCTCCAGCCCGCCACCGGCGGCCCCCGGTCCATCCCAAAACAATCCATCAAAACCCGCCGGTCCACCCCCCTCTCCCTCATGCCCGACGGCTTGGAGGGCGGATTGTCATTGGAAGACTTCGCGGATTTGGTCAGTTTTCTCGAAAGCCTCCGGAGTGGAACATGAAAAGAATCCTGCCTCTGTCTTTGTGCGCGGCCTGGCTGCTGGCCACCGCCGTCGCCGCTGAAAATCCCGGCTGGGTCAAGCTCTTCAACGGGCGCGACTGGACCGGCCTCGAACGTTTCCTCGCCGGGCCCGGCGGAGGCGTCAACCGCGACCCCCGCGAAGTTTTTTCCATCAAGCAGGTGGACGGGCGCGGCGCGATTTATGTCACCGGCGAAATCTACGGCGCCATCACCTCCCTCGCCGAGTTCGAGAATGTCCACATCCGTGTCGCCTACAAATGGGGCGACAAAAAATGGCCCCCGCGCGCCGAGCCCCGGCACTACCGCGACTCCGGTTTGCTCTATTGGTGCGTCGGCACAAACGGCGCGGGCAGCGGCGCATGGATGCGCTCCGTCGAGCTCAACATCATGGAGAAGGGCGTCGGCCAATGGTGGAGCGTCGCCGGCGTGTTTTGCGATGTCGAAGGCCGCAACGTCGTCCTCGAAAAAGAGCCCACCATCCCCTATCGCGGCGAATCCAAGGGCGAGGAATGCGTCGTTTGGGCCCCCGGCGCCAAAACCTACACCGTCAAGCCGTGGGAAGGAATCACTTCGCCCTACGATTTTGAAAATCCCCACGGCCAATGGAACGTCGCCGAAGCCATCGCCTGGGGCCCCTACTGCATCCACCTCCTCAACGGAAAGGTCGTCCTCGTCATCACTAATCCGCGCTTCAAGGATGGCGACGCTGAACACCGCCTCTGGCGCGGAAAAATCCAGCTCCAATCCGAGGCCGCAGAGCTTTTCTACCGCGATTTCGAGGCCCGCCCCATCTCCCGCATCCCCGACGAACTCCTGCGCCACGTCCCAATCGAACCTCAAGCCGACGACGGGTTCGTGTCCCTCCTCGGCCAGCCCGGCTGGGTCCAATGCGGCCCGGGCGGCTTCGAGCTCAAGGACGGGGTCGCCACCGGCCGCGGCGGCATGGGCCTTTGGTGGAACACCAACCGCACCTACCGCAATTTCGTCCTGCGCGGCGAATGGCTGCAGGAAGGCCCCGAATCCAATTCCGGCGTTTTTTTCCGCTTTCCAGATCCTGCCAACGACCCATGGGTCGCCGTCCGCCAGGGCCACGAATTCGAGATCGGCGACGCCGCGCCGAAAGCCGCCAAGGACGGGACCGCCGCCTTCTATCCGTTCCACGGGCCCGTCGCCCTTCCGTTGTCCCCGCCGGGCCAATGGAACCAATATGAACTGACCTGCGTCGGCAAAAATTACGCCCTCCGCGTCAACAAAGTCCTCGTCAACACATGGACCGACGATCAAGCCCGCCCCCTCGAGGGCTACATCGGCCTCCAGAATTACCCGTATGCCCAAGCGGTCCGCCACCGCAACCTGCGGATCAAGGAGATTCTATGATCCAGGTTGGAATCATCGGCGCCGGCAACGTCCTCGAGGCCTACGTCCCCCAATGCAAAAAACTTCAGTCCCTCGGCTGGGCTGAACTCGCCGTCGTCTGCGGCCGCGAGGAACAGCGCGGGCGCGCACTTAAAATGGGCGTCCCACGCTTCACCACCCTCGAGGCCGAAATCCTCTCCGACAAATCCATCGAGCTCGTCGTCATCCTCACCTCGATGCCCGAGCATGCCCGCCTCGCCATCGCCGCCCTCGCCGTCGGCAAGCATGTCCTCCTCGAAAAACCCCTCGCCACTTCCCTCGCCGATGGCCGCCGCGTCGTCGAGGCCGCCCGGAACGCGAAGGGCTTTCTCGCCTGCGCTCCGTTCACCACCTTGAGCCCCACCTTCCAGACCATTCTCCGCCGCGTCAACGCCGGGGACATCGGCGCGCCCCACCTCGCCCGCGCCCGTTACGGCTGGGCCGGCCCATGGTGGGCCGAGTGGTTTTACAAGCCTGGCGGCGGCTGCCTCTTCGACCTCGGAATCTATTGCGTCACCAGCCTCACCGGCCTGCTCGGCCCCGCTCGGCGGGTCACCGCCCTCTCCGGCGTCGCCATTCCCGAACGCGAAATCAACGGCCGCCGCGTCCGCGTCGAGGCGGACGACAATGCCCAAGTCTTGCTCGACTTCGGCAATTCCTGCTTCGGCTCCGTGATGTCCGGCTTCACCATGCAGCAATACCGCAACCCCGGCCTCGAGATTTACGGCGGCAGCGGCACCATCCAGATGCTCGGCGACGACTGGGATCCCGACGGCTACGAAATCTGGCGCAACGCCGCCGGCTGCTGGGAGGTGTTCAAGGAGACCGCCCCCGACTGGCCTTGGGCCGATGGCCTCCGCCATTTGGTCGAATCGATCCGCGAGAACAAAAAGCCCCTCGTCACCGCCGCCCACTCCTACCACGTCCTCGAGATCATCCTGCTCGCCCAGCAGTCCGCACGGGAAGGCCGCACCCTCGCCCTCGAAAGTTCGTTCGATAAAATCGCCCCGCCCGGCCCCACCCCGGCCGAGGCCGCCCACCTCGCCCACGACCGCACCCGCGAGCACGTATGATTCCCCGCTGGCTGGCCTGGACCCTCCTCGCGGTGCTCAGTTGGGGAATTTGGGCGGTCCTCTCCAAGTTGATCGGCGGCTCCCTCACCCCCGGGCAGACCCAGGTGATTTCCACGGTCGGCATCCTCCCCGTGATCCTTGCCCTCGCCCTCTCACCCGAAGTCCGCGCCGGCCCCAATTCATTCCGTGGCGCCGCCCTCGCCTTCCTCGCCGGCGCGCTCACCTGCGTCGGCAATGTCGCCTATTACCACGCCCTCAACAGCGGCGAAAAGGCCGCCACCATCGTCCCGCTCACCGCCCTCTACCCCCTCGTCACGGCCCTCCTCGCCATGTTTTTCCTCCGCGAAAAGCTCAACCCCATCCAGCTCGCGGGCGTCACCTTTGCCCTTCTCGCCACCTACCTTTTCAACGTCCCCGGCGAGCGCGGCCTCCTGAATTCCGCCCTGCTCTCCGCCCTCGTCCCCATCCTCTTTTGGGGCCTCTCCGGCTTCGTGCAAAAGCTCTCCACCAACCTCGTCTCCGGCGGCCTCTCCGCCATTTGGTTTCTCGCGGCCTTCGTCGTGGCCGTCGGCCCTTTTCTCGCCTTTCAACAAGGCGCCGCCCTCCCCGCCGAACTGGGGGGCCGTGTCCTCGCGCTCGCCATCCTCCTCGGCTTGACGTTCGCCCTCGGCAACTTCGCCATCCTCCGCGCCTTCGCCTCCAACGGAAAGGCCTCCATCATCGCCCCGCTCGCCGGGCTTTATCCCCTCGTCAGCATCCCCATCGCCATCCTCGGCCTTGGGGAGCGGACCTCCCTCCGCGAAAGCCTCGGCATCATCATTGCGCTTGCTTCCGTTGCCGCCATTTCGGTTGAATCCAAGCCGCAATCTCAGCCAGCGCAAACATGACCAAAAACCTCGTTGAAATGATGGAACAAGCCCCCGTGCTCGGGGACGGCGGTTACCTGATCGAACTTGAGCGCCGTGGCTACGTGGACAGCGGGTCCCGCCGCGAGAAGGTCGGCACCGGCCGCGGCAGCGGGCAGTTCACCCCCGAGGTCGCCGTCGAGCAGCCCGAAGCCCTCCGCGAGTTGCACCGCGAATTCCTCCGCGCCGGCTCCCAGGCCCTCCAGGCCCTCACTTTTTTCGGCACCCGCGAGAAGTTGAACCGCGCCGGTTACGGCCCGCAAACCGAGGCCATCAACGCCGCCGCCGTCAAGCTCGCCCGCGAGGTCGCGGACGGCCGCGCCCTCGTCGCCGGCAGTGTCTCCCGCACCCAACTCATCGAGCGCGAGGGCATGGGCTCGCTCGGGAAAGCCCGCGACCACATCGCCGAGCAAATCCGCCTCCTCAAGGACGCCGGGGTCGATTTCCTCATCCTCGAAACGTTCTTCCATCTGGCCGAGATGAAAGCCGCCCTCGCGTGCGCCGCCGCCGTCAACCTCCCCACCGTCGCGACCATGAGTTTTCGTCCCTTGGTCAAACAATGCACCGACGGCTTCTCCCCCGCCGACTGCGCCCGGGCCATGGCCGACCTCGGCGCCGTCGCCGTCGGCGCCAACTGCGAGCAGGGGCCCGATGTCATGCTCCCGCTCCTCCGCGAGATGCGCGCCGCCTCTTCGGTGCCCATCGCCGCCCAGCCCTCCGCCTTCGAGACCACCCCCGAGTGCCAATCTTTCACCCGCCTCCCCCAATTCCCGGATGACCTGGAGACCATCCAGCTTTCCCGCTCCGAATTCGTCCGCTTGGGCAAGGCCGCCCGCGCCGAAGGGATCGGGTTTGTCGGCGGCTGCTGCGGCTGCAACGCCGCCTACATCCGCGCCCTCGCCGACGGCCTGGCGGAAAGCCCCTGACATGGCCTGGTCCATCGGCATCGACCTCGGCGGCACCAAAATTGCCGGCGGCGTCATTGATCGCCAAAACGGCGCCGTCCTCGCCCGGCAACGCGTTCCCGCCAATCCCGCCCGCGGCGGCGAACCGGTCCTGCTCGACGTGCTCGCCATGGCCCGTTCCCTCGCGCAGGAAGGCGCCCGCCTTGGTTGCCCGCCCGACCGCATCGGTGTCGGGATCGCGGAGTTGGTCGGCTTGGACGGCAAGTTGCTAAGCGAAGCCACTTTCGCATGGCGCAAGCTCGATGCCCTCCCCCGCATCGCCGCCGTCCTCCCCGCCGTTTTCGAGGCCGATGTCCGGGCCGCCGCCCGCGCCGAAGCCCGCTGGGGCGCCGGCGCTGGCCTCTCGAATTTTCTCTACGTCACCATCGGAACCGGCATCAGTTGCTGCCTGATCATGGATGGCGAGCCGTACCGGGGCGCCCGTGGCCTCACCGGCACTTTCGCCAGCGCGCGCGGCTTGATTCCCTTGGATGACGACTCCCTCGCCGAAGGCCCGCCGTTGGAACACTTCGCCGCCGGACCCGGCCTGGCCTCCCGCCATCCCTCGGGCGACGCCCAGGCCGTCGTGCGGTGCGCCGAGCGTGGCGACGCCGTGGCCTATTCCCTCCTGACCGACGCCGCCCGTGCCATCGGCGCGTCCGTCGCCCAACTGGTCAATGTGCTCGACCCGGCCGCCGTCATTGTCGGCGGCGGATTGGGCTTGGCCGGCGGCGTGTTTCACGGCGCGTTGGAATCCGCCTTCCGGGCCCACCTCTGGGCCGACCTGCACACCGACATCCCCTTCCACCCCGCCAAACTCGGCCCCGACGCCGGCTGGATCGGCGCCGCCCTCGCCGCCGGACAAACCCCTCCATGTTGACCCCCGAAATATTTCCCGACCACGAATCCATGAGCGCCGCCGCCGCCGACTGGCTCGAGCGCCGCGTCCGCGCCCGTCCCGGCTTGCTCCTGTGCCTCGCCACCGGCGCCACCCCCATGCGCAGTTACGAATTGCTCGCCGCCCGCCCGCCCGCCTTGTTCGCCGCCGCCCGCGTCCTGAAGCTCGACGAATGGGGCGGCATCCCCATGGACAGCCCCGCCACCTGCGAAACCTTCCTGCGTCGCGCCATTGTCAATCCCCTCGAGCTCGAACCCCGCTATTTCGGCTTCGCCAGCTCCCCGCCCGACCCCGCCCTCGAATGCGCCCGCGTCGCCGAATGGCTCGCCGCCCAAGGCCCCATCGACGCCTGCGTCCTCGGCCTCGGCTTGAATGGCCATCTCGGCTTCAACGAACCCGCCGAGTCGCTCCATCCCCACGCCCACATCGCCACGCTCTCCCCGGAATCCATGGCCCACTCCATGGTCGCGGACCTCCCCCAAAAACCAACCTTCGGCCTCACCCTCGGCGTCGCGGACATCCTCCAATCCCGCGAAATCCTCCTCCTCGTCAGCGGCGCCGCCAAGGCCGCCCCCCTCAAACAACTCCTGGCCGCCGAAATCACCCCCCGTTTCCCCGGCACATTCTTGTGGCTCCACCCGCGCGTCTCCCTCCTGTGCGACCGCGCCGCCGCGGAAAGCCTCTGATGCACGTCGTCCTCCTCGAGCCCGAAATCCCCCCCAACACCGGCAACGTCGCCCGCCTTTGCGCGGCCACCCATTCCACCCTCCACCTCATCGAGCCCTTCGGCTTCCAACTGGACGACCGCCAGCTCAAGCGCGCCGGCATGGACTACTGGAAACACGTCCAATGGCGCCGCTGGAAAAACTGGGCCCAATTCATCGCCGCCCTCCCTCCCGCCTCCCGCCTCTGGTACATCGAATCCAACGGCCCCCGCCATTACGCGGAGGTCGCCTACCAGGAAAACGATTGCCTCGTCTTCGGCCGCGAAACCGACGGCCACCCTCAGGACCTCCTCACC
>CAZSXX010000112.1:0-11951 GCA_964611245.1 uncultured Verrucomicrobiota bacterium
TGGGGGTCCTCGCGGTTGGGCGGGGGCCGGGGTTGGTTGAAGCGGGGTGTCTCCTGTTTTGGGAGGCAGCCGGATTCAGTCAACGGTTGGGCGTTTGTGCTTTCCTGTTGTACGTTCCGGTTCGCCGGGGGCGGTGGAACGGGCTTGGTCGGCCTGTCGTGGTCACTTTAGTGGTTTATGGGATGTTGTCAAGTGGTGTCTGTGTAGATTTAAATGCGAGAAGGTGACTTCACCGGGACTGGGGATTTCGGGCGCGGGGCGCACAGTTGGCGGGCAAGGCGTTTGGTCCCACTGTGTTTTGGAACTCGGACGCCAATCGGCCTCCACTCGTTGGTGATTCCCGGACGGGTCACAAAAGGCTGAGAAATTTTTGGACGAGCTCGTACGCGCGGCGGGCGTGCATCGCTTGGGTGTCCGCGTCCGGAGGAGAATGAAACTCGACCAGTTGTTGGGGACCAAAGGCGTCGACGGTCGAAAACTTTTCACGGAGGATGTCGATTGCCTTGGAGATGTTTTTCTCACCCATCCGCGTTTTCCAAGAGTCGGCGAGATTTTTCATTCCTGGCGGGAAATGTTCCAGGCAGTAGCAAAAATCGTAGGCATCTTTGGGTTTGTCCCGGCCACTCATGGCGTGCGCTTTCATCACGAGGAAATCGGCCAGGGACGCGACCCGCAGCCGGACAGTGTTCCTCGCACCGCGCACATTTTCGCCTGAAATCGTGAGTTCGTCGGGATTGTGGAATGCCACGCCGCTAGCTTCAATCTGGAGGACGCGAAAATCCTGGAGGAGCTTTGGATTGTTTTTCCTCAGCTTGACCGCTTTGGGAGCGAGGAACTCGACGTCGACCTGCACGGGCTTTTCTCCGTCTTTGAGGTCCACCTCGACGACCAACTGGAAACTCCTCCCGCCAAGCTTGGACAGGTGGTGTTCACGATATTGGTCGAGTTCACGTATCCGTGAACATGCGTTTAACTGTGAACATATGCTAGGGGAATGGAAAGGGGCGAATGGATTTGCAAAGCATCATTTTGAGGATCATTTGGGAAAGCCGGTGACGGTTCGAAGTGGGTTTTTTGAGCGGGGGTTGGATTTTCGGGAAAGGACTTTTGGGGGAGGCGCAGATGCTTGTGCGTGGGTTCACGGTGGTGGAGTTGTCGAATGTGAACGATTTGCGGTTCGCGCCGGATGGTTCGTTGACGGGCGCTGGGGTATGACGGGAGGGCGCACCGGTTGCGGGATTCGAATGGAGATGGGGTGGAGGACAGCGCGACGTTGTTTTGGGGGAAGTCGACGTTGACGGATGGCGCGGCGCCCGGGCCGGAGAACTTTAGGCCGCCAATTCCGAGACCAGCGGGAGTTCGATCCAGAAACGCGCGCCCTGGCCGAGGTCGGATTCGACGCCAACGGAGCCGTTCATGGCCGCGACCCACCGCCGCACCAAGGCCAAGCCGATGCCGGTCCCCGGGATTTCGCGGCCGTGGAGGCGCTCGAAGACGAGGAAGATGCGCTTGTGATGGTCGGGCGCGATGCCGATGCCATCGTCCTCGACCCAGATTCGAAGATTTTTTCCATTGGGATCGCCCCGGAAAACGATGGCCGCCCCGGAGTTGGGCTTCCGGAATTTGAGCGCGTTCTCGACGAGGTTGGAGAGCGCGTTCTGGAGGATGGCCGGGTTCGCCGCGACGAGGGGAAACTGGCCGAGGGTCTCGAAGCTGGCATTCTCGGGCCGCGGGTGGGATTCGGATTGGCAAAGCAGCTCGTCGATGAGCTTCCGTGAATCGACGGGGTGAAGCGGAATGGGAACTTTGGTGATTTGCGTGTAGGCGACAAGGTCCTGGATCAGGGAATCCATGCGGCTGCTGGCCTGGACGACCCCCTGGGCGAGTTCCGCCGCGTCGGCGTCGTCCGGGCGGAGGTGGCACTCGAGCAGGATTTGGACAAAACCATTGATGGCCCGGAGGGGCGCGCGGAGATCATGGGAAACGGTGTAGCTGAAGGCGCGGAGTTCCTGGTTGCTGAGGAGGAGGGAGGCGGTGCGCTCGGCGACGCGGGCCTCGAGCAGGTCGTGGCTTTCGGCGAGCTCCTTTCGGAGGACGGCGTCCTGGGCCATCTGGCGTTGGAGTTCCGCCTCCTTGAGTTGCAGGGCCTCGAGGGCGTTGAGCAGTTCCTGGTTCCGGTGCGTGATTTCCTCCAGGACGTTCCGCGGTTTTTGATCGATGAGGCACGCGGTCCAGGAGGCGACGGCCCCGGAGGAGACCAAATGACCCTCGGGGAAGGGAATTCCAATCTTGACGGTGGTGCCGCCGGCCGGGGGGCAGTCGATGGCGAAAATTTTGACGAGCCTGCGCGCGCTGGCGATGCCGTGGCCGCGCGGGAGGATGGCGCCGTTCCAGGAGCCGCCGTGGTCGCGGATTTCGCGGATGCCGGGGCCGTTGTCCTCGACTTGCGCCGCGAGGTAAATCCTGTCCGCTTGCGCGTCGATGGAGAAGGTGACACGCCCCGCGGCGGCGAATTGCAGGGCGTTGCGGGCGATTTCGGAGAGGGCGGTCGCGAAGCTGGTTTGGCGGAGGGTGTCGAAGCCAGCCAGTTCGGCGATCGTCTGCGCGCGCTGGCGGATGAGCACGAGGTCCGCGTTGTTTTCGACCCGGAGGCAGATGATCGGGCGCCGGTTCATGTGGCGAAGACCAGGACGGTGGCGTCGTCGCGCTTCCGGGCGAAGTCCCGGAAAAGGACGCCGGCGATGGCGCCCGGCGATTGGTAATTGAGCCCCGGATAGTCCCGTAGATTCCACCGGCAGGAAAGGCCGTCACTGTGCATGACAATCACGGAGTGGACCGGGACTTTGTAATCGAACTCGACGAGCCTGGGCAAGGTCAGCCCGGCGGTGCCGTTCAACGTCGCGCAGCCTTGCGTGCCCCCCTCGGAACAGATGCGGGTTTCGATGTTCCCGACGGCCAGGTATTTGAGGGTTCGCTTGCGGGAGTCAAAGCGCGCCAGCGCGACCGCGGCCCCGCGCGTGGCGTGAACCTCCTGGTGGATGCACCGCATGAGTTCGGGGAGGGGCGCCTCGGAATGGGCGGCAAAAGATTGTCCCGCGCGACGCGAGGCCTTGGCGGCCTCCTCGCCATGGCCGAGCCCATCGGCGAGCATCAGGGTGACGACCGCGCCTTTTTGGTGGACGACGCTGAAATCCCCGGAGATGTCGAACCCCTGGAGCGGCACGAAGATCGAGCGGAGCCGCGGGGCGGGGAGTTTTCGGGCGGCGTTCCGGATGTTGACCTGCGCGCTGATGACCACGCCCATTTTTTCGGCCGAGTAAATCTCCAGGGTGTCGGACATGCGTTGTATGGCGCCGAGGCCGGTGCCCGGGCTGCCCGCGGTGGAGAAGCCGTCGTTGAGGGCCCGGCCGATGTTCGGGATGCCGCGCCCCTTGTCGATGGACAGGATTTCGAGGCCGTAAGGTTCACCGGAGGAATGGATGAGCGCGCGGGAAAGGATTTCGCCCCCCGACCCGGAGTGCTTGACGAGGTTGGTGGTCATTTCCGTGGCCACGAGCGCGGCGCGGGCGCCGGTCTCCTCCGGCAGGCCGACGCGCGCGGCGAGTTCCTGGACGGAGCGGCGCACCTGGCCGACGTGGGATGTTTCGCTGACCGGGATGACCCGGTGCATGGTCACTTGAGTTTCCACTTTTTAATGATGACTGTCGTGCCGACGCCGACTGTTGAGTTGATCTCGAATTCGTTCATCAGGCGCTTGGAGCCGGACAGCCCCAAACCCATTCCTCCGGCGGTCGTGAACCCATCGGTCATCGCCATTGCGATGTCGGGGATTCCGGGCCCTTGGTCGCTGAAGGTGATGCGCAAGCCCGGGCGGCTGTCATTCTCCACCGTTTCGATCAGCACTTCGCCGCGTGTGGCGTGGCGCAGGATGTTGCGGGCCAGCTCGCTCGTCGCCGTGCCCACTTTGGTCTGGTCCAAAAGGCCCATGCCGATTTGCCTGGCAGAGAGGGCGGCGCGCTGCCGCGCGATGACGATGTGGGATTCATCCAGGATCGGGATTCGTTCCGCGGCAAGGATTCTCACGAATCCCGCCCGGGCGGGCCGACCAACAGCTTCATTCCCTCCTCGATGTTGAGCGCGGTCAAAACCCCCGGCAGCCGGATGCCCATTTCGACGAGGGTGATCGCGACGGCGGGCTGGATGCCCGTGATGACCGTGCGGGCGTCCATAATCCCGCTGATCCCGGCGATGTTCGCAATCATCCGGCCGATGAAAGAATCCACAATCTGGACGGTGGAAATATCGATGAGGACCCCCTTGGCCGAAGTCTTGTAAACGCGGTCGGCCAGCTCCTCCTGCAAGGTCCGCGCCAGGCGGTCGTGCATTTCCTCCTGGATGCTGACGATCAGGAACCCGCCGATGGTCAAGATTGGGATGCGGTCCATACCGGTCAGGAATCCTTGACCACCGAAAGTTTCATCAATGAAAAGGCCAGTTTGAGCGCGTCCGCCAGCGTGCTTTTGGTCTTCACCGCGGTGAGGTCCACCCCCAGGTGGACCATCGTTTGGGCTGTTTGCGGGCGGATTCCGCTGATGATGCATTCCGCCCCCATCAACCGCGCCGCCGCCACGGTCTTCAACAGATGCTGCGTGACCAGGGTGTCGACCGTCATCACTCCGGAGATGTCCAGAATCGCGATTTTGTAGCCCGTCGTCGAGATTTCCTGGAGCAGATTCTCCATGATTCCCTGGGTGCGGTTGCTGTCCAGCGTGCCGATCAAGGGCAAGGCAAGGACGCCATCCCAGAGCCGGGTGACGGGGGTGGAGATTTCCAGGATTTCCTCCTGCTGCCGACGGATGGTTTGTTCGCGGCCCAAGGCGAACTGCTCAAACACGAAGATCGCCACGTTGTCCAGCAACTCGCTGAAGTGGAGAATCTCCCGCAGCAACGCGACCGGGTCCGATCCGTGCTTTTTCTGAAGCTGGCGCAGGACCGAGGATTTCAGGCCAATGGTGTAACGGGCCGTTTCGCTCGGGCTGAAGCCCTGGGTGGCGCGATTTTTGGAGATCTCGGTCAGGTAGGCTTTGACGGGCTCAAACTCCCGCTGATCCAAGTCCACTCCCGGCGCGTGCGTCGCCGCTTTGAGGAAAACATCGATCAGCGCCCGGTTCTGGTTCAGCTGCTCCGCTTCCGGAATCAAGTCCTCCCGGGCGGTGCCGTTCTGTTTTTGGGATTCGGACCAGTCGCGGAGAAGTTCGTCTTTTGCGCTGAGGAACCAGTCGCGGGAAGGATTGTTCGTCATAGAGTATTGATGTCAGTAAACCTACGGAGGCGTTCACACTGTCTTCCTTGTTGGCCCCGTTTGGCAATGTAATGGAGCCACTTATCTTTAGTAGGGGTTTTCCGCAGCATTTCAAATCCCTCGAGGACGGCGTCGACGCGGCGAATTTGCTTTTGGAATCGCGCGGGAAGCCCGCGGTCCTCGCCGCCAGCGTGTGAGTGGACCGGGAGGGTCATTGTCATGGAGGACGGGGCGGGATTTTTGGGGAAAGACAATGGGGAGGGGAGTTTGGTAGGTTGGCGCCATGCGCTGGAAGACATTGTTGGGGATCGCGTTTTTTGCGCTGGCGGGCGCGCGGGGGGCGGTCCACATGCTCGTGCCGGGGTTCACGGTGGTGGAGTTGCCGGTGGAGTTGCCGAATGTGAACAATTTGCGGTTCGCGCCGGATGGTTCGTTGACGGCGCTGGGGTATGACGGAAGGGTGCACCGGTTGCGGGATTCGAATGGGGATGGGGTGGAGGACAGCGCGACGTTGTTTTGGGGGAAGTCGACGTTGAGCGTGCCGGTGGGGATGGTGTGGGGTGCGGAGGGGTTGTATGTGGCGTCGCATGGGAAGGTTTCGTTGTTGCGGGACCGGGATGGGGACGGGGAGGCGGAGGAGGAGGAGGTGATCGCGGAGGGGTGGCCGGCGACGGATGTGGGTTCGGGCGGGGTGGACGCGGCGGCGATCACGTTGGATGGGGAGGGGAATGTGTATTTTGGGCTGCTGGTGGCGGATTATTCGAACCCGTACCGGGTGAAGGATGGGGTGTCGCGGTATGACATCGGGAGCAAGCGTGGGACGATCCAGAAATGGCACAAGGCGACGCGGGAATTGGAGACGATCGCGACGGGGATCCGGGTGCCGTTCGCGCTGGCGTTCAACCGGGCGGGGGATTTGTTCAACACGGACCAGGAGGGGGAGACGTGGTGCCCGAACGGGAATCCGCTGGATGAGTTGAACCACATCATTGCGGGGCGGAATTATGGGTTTCCGCCGCGGCATGAGAAGTATCTGCCGGGGTTGGTGAGCGAGGAGCCGGTGGTGGGTTTTGGGCCGCAGCACCAGTCGGCGTGCGGGCTGGTGTTCAATGAGGCGGGGCCGAAACAGGGGCATTTTGGGCCGGGATTTTGGGAGGGGAACGCGCTGGTGTGCGGGGAGTCGCGGGGGAAGATTTGGCGGGTGGAGATGGAGAAGAGGGAGGGGCGGTACCGGGGGAAGGAAGTGATGATCGCGCGGCTGGACATGTTGACGGTGGACGCGGCGATTTCGCCAAGGGGGGATTTGTATGTGTGTTGCCACAGCGGGGGTCCGGATTGGGGGACGGGGCCGAAGGGGAAGGGTAAGATTTTCAAGATTTCTTACACGGCGCCGGAGGAGCCGCAGCCGGTGTCGATCCGGGCGACGGGGCAGATGGAGGTGCGGGTGGAGTTCGACAAGGGGATTGACGGGGGGATCACGAACCGGGTGGGGGAGGTGAGGATCGAGGGGGGGGAGTCTGTGTCGGCGGCGGACCGGCGGGAGACGTTGAAGCCGCCGTACAAGGTGGTGGGGTACCAGGATTCGACGCCGCGGGGGCGGTTGCGGGTGTTGTCGGCGGAGTTGGGGGATGGGGGGAGGCGGTTGACGCTGAGGACGGAGCCGCATCCGCAGTCGGTGCGGTACGCGCTGGAGTTGCCGGGGGTGCGGGCGGCGGGGGCGGAGAAGGAGGGGGTGCTGGGTGCATGGGGAGTCCCGGGGGGGGGGGGGGGGGGGGGCGCCGGCGCGCCGGCCGCCGCCGCCGGCGCCGACGGAGAGCCTGGAGTTGGCGGGCGGGGATTATGAGCGGGGGAAGGATTTGTTTTTCGGGGAGAAGTTGAAGTGCGGGAGTTGCCACCGGATCCGGGGGGAGGGGGCTACGGTGGCGGCGGATCTGAGCAATCTGGCGCACCGGGATCCGGCGGCGACGCTGCGGGACATCCGGGAGCCGAGCGCGGCGATCAACCCGGATTATGTGGCTTACAATGTGGAGCTGCGGGACGGGGAATCGTGGACGGGGTTTGTGCGGGCGCAGTCGGCGGAGGAATTGCGGATCGTGGGGATCGACGGGAAGGAGCGGACGGCGCGGCGGGGGGAGATCGCGTCGTTGACGCCGAGCGCGGTGTCGTTGATGCCGAGCGGGCTGCTGGATGGGGTGGGGGAGAAGGATGTGAGGAGCTTGTTGACGTTTTTGGGGAGCGCGCCGCCGACGCGGCTGGAGGGGGCGACGGTGTTGAAGGAGGCGCTGAAATTCCCGGAGGGGAACCCGGTCTCGGTGGTGTTGGTGGCGAGCAAGCAGGACCATGGGCCGGGGCAGCATGATTACCCGGCGTGGCAAACGAACTGGATGAGGAAGTTTGGGGCGAGGGCGGGGTTGAAGCTGTCGGCGGCGTGGGAGTGGCCGAGCGCGGAGCAATGGAAGGGCGCGGACGCGGTGGTGTTTTATTGCTGGAACCATGATTGGTCGGAGGGGCGGTATGGGGAGATGGACGCGTTCCAGAAGCGGGGCGGGGGGCTGGCGGTTTTCCACGCGGGATGCATCGCGGACACGAAGCCGGAGAAGTTGGCGGAGCGGATCGGGCTGGCGGCGCAGCCGGGGCCGACGAAGTATCTGCACGCGCCGTTCACGCTGAAGTTCGGGGCGCCGGAGCACCCGATTGGGTTCAAGAAGATGGAGGTGGAGTTTTTGGACGAGCCGTATTGGCCGATGATCGGGGAGACGAACCGGATCCGGACGCTGGCGACGGCGAAGATGGACGGGGCGGAGCGGCCGATGCTGTGGACGTATGAACGGGGGGAGGGGCGGGTGTTCGTGAGCATCCCGGGGCATTACACGTGGACGTGGGAGGATCCTTTGTTCGAGGAGATGGCGTGGCGGGCGATTTTGTGGACGGCGGGGCGTTAGCGGGGGTCGAAGAAAATGCGGTCCGTTTTGGCGCACAGGGTTGACGGAGGGGCCGCGTTTGCTAAGGTTGGATGAGAATCCGCAACAGAAACACGCTTATGGAGACCCATGCCCATCCAAGACCGCCGCTGCCGCGCGGGTTCACGCTGATTGAGCTGCTGGTGGTGATCGCGATCATCGCGATCCTGGCGGGGATGCTGTTGCCGGCGCTGGCGAGCGCGAAGGAGAAAGGGCAGCAGACGTTCTGCCGGAACAACTGCAAGCAGCTCGCCTTGGCGTTCATGCTGTACACGCCGGACAACGACGAGAATTTTCCGGGGTGCGCGTCGAGGGGGAGCTTCAACGTGATGCGGGAGGACTGGATTTTTTTCAATGTGAACCGGAGCCCGGACCCGTTTTTCCAGAACCCGCAGAACAGCGCGATCGGGAAGTACATCGGGAAGTTCACGACGAATTTGTTCCGGTGCCCGGGGGATTTGTTTGTGGTCAAGCGGGAGAAGGATTGGGCGCGGACCAAGAGCGGGAATCCGTACCTTTATTCCTACACGGTGCCGAACATCAATGAGGGGAAGGATGGGATCACGTCGGTGTTCGACGGGGGGACGAAGAATTACTTCAAGGCGAGCAGCATCAAGCGGGCGGAGCGGAAGCTGTTTGTGGTGGAGGAGAACAACGACCCGAATTTGGCGGTGGCGGACGACGGGAGGTACATCCCGTCGACGGACCCGTTCGGGAACATCTTGAGCGGCCGGCACGGGGTGAAGAGGATCATCGCCAACCCGACGTGGATTCAGAACACGTGGGTGAATAAAGGGAAGGCGGTGGTGGCCTTGGCGGACGGGCACGTGGATGTGGTGCCGCCGAAGTACCAGTTCGACCCGAACAACAGCATTGCGACGCGGTAGGGGGCGTCAGCGGCGGAGGAGGCGCTTCACCTCCCAGGCGGGGTAAATGAAGGTGAAATCCTCCTGGTTGAATTCCATGGGGCCGTAGTTGGAGTTTTCGCTGCTGAGCTTGATCTTGATGCCCTCCGGGCCGGTGCGGTGGTACCATTTGAAGAAGACGCGGCCGTCGGCCATTTTGGCGAGGACGGCGTCGCCGTTGCGGGGCTCCAGGTTGGGGGCGAAAACGACGCGGTCGCCGGCGAAGAACTTGTGCTCCATGCTGTCGCCCTCGAGGATGACAGCGAAGGCGTTTTGGTCGCGGCTGTTGGTTTCGACCATTTCGTCGATTTGATTGGCGAGGTCCTGGTAATCGCGGGCGGAACCGGCGGCGGCCCAACTGACGATGGGGACGCGGCGGGCGTTCATGGGCTGGGGGGACATGGCCAAGCCGGGGAAGGTGCGGGAGATGGAAAGGGGATTGCGGTTTTCGGACTCCTTTTCGGCTTTGTAGATGAATTCATCAATGAACCGCTGGAGGCGAGGAGAAGGAATCTTCTTTCCCTTCTCGATCAGGACCAAATAGGTGCGATGGATGCCGAGGAGGTTGGCCAATTCCAATTGGGTGAGGCGGAGAGCCTTGCGCATCTTGCGCAGGGGTTGAGGGTCGAAAAACCGTTCGTCCTTGTCCGAAGAATCGCTGTCCGTGCTCATAATTTGTTGGTTTTGGGTAAAGTCGCCGACGACCAGACAAGGGGAACATGCATGAAACTGGTTAAAATGCAAGTTGAAAGAAGAAGAAAGCAACTTTGAGGAGAGGACGAGGAGGCGGGAGGGATTGGGGCTTGCCAGAGGTGGATGATTCAAGGCAAACGAAGCGGGCTTTGCGCGCGATCATACAGATTGGGTTGGTGTGTGGGTGCCTTGTCGGCGCGGTGGCGGGGCGCGGGGCGGTCGAGATTGGGGACATCAATGACGCGCCGCATTTTTACAAGACGAGGGAGCTGCGGGACCGGTTCACGTTGTTGATGCCGAAGTTGGCGTCGCATCCGGGGCTGGACCGGAGCAGCGAAAAGGAGTTCCTGCGGAGCCTGCTGAAGATTTTGGAGGTGCCGGTGGGGTCGCAGATGCTGGTGTTTTCGACGACGAGCCTGCAGTTGAGCCTGATTTCGCCGCGGAACCCCCGGGCCGTTTATTTCAACGAGGACATTTACGTGGGGTTCATCCCGGGTGGGAAGATCGAGATTGTGTCGTTGGATCCGGCGCTGGGGGGAATCTTTTATATTTTCGAGATTCCGAGGGATGGGAGGCCGCTGAGTTTCGACCGGTCGAACCGGTGCATGAATTGCCACGCGGCGGAGGAGACGGGGTATGTGCCGGGGTTGGTGGTGAAGTCGGTGGCGCCGGGTCCGAGCGGGGGGAGTTTGGATGAATTCCGGATTGGACAGAGCGGGCATGGGATCGCGTGGGAGGAGCGGTTTGGGGGATGGCATGTGACGGGGAGGCACGGGATCACCAACCATTGGGGGAACCTGACCGGGCGGTTCGAGAATGGGAATCTGTTGAGGCTGCCGAATGAGATGGGACAGCGGTTTGACACCGGGAAGTATTTGGCGGAGACGAGCGACATCCTTGCGCATTTGCTGCATGAACACCAGGTGGGGTTTGTGAACCGGGCGGTGGAGGCGGGGTACCGGGCGCGGGCGGGCATGGGGGAGGCGGAGGCGCGCGAACAGGCGGGAAAGTTGGCGCGGTATTTGTTGTTCGCGGACGAGGCGGCGCTGCCCGGGGAGGGGGTGGAAGGGGACGCGGGGTTGAAGGCGGATTTCCTGCGGGGCCGGCGGGTGGCGGAGGGCGGGATTTCGCTGAAGGATTTCGATTTGAAGACGCGGCTGTTCAAGCATCGGTGCAGCTACATGATCCACAGCCCTGTGTTCACGGGATTGCCAACTGGGCTGAAGGAGAGGATATACCGGGAGTTGGCGCGGGCGTTGGATGTGGGGCGGGCCGATCCGGAGTATGCGTATTTGCCCAACGAGGAGAAGTTGGCGATCCGGCGGATATTGAAGGGGACGGTGGGGGATTTGCCGGGGGGTTTTTAGGGACAAAAAAACGCTCCGGGCTTGCGCCGGGAGCGTGTGTCGGAAAAGGGAGGGATTACTTGGAGGCGACCTTCTGGCCGGCCTCTTTCCAACCGGAGATGCCGGCGGACATGTGCTTGACGTTCTTGTAGCCGAGTTCCTTGGCGGCCTTGGCGGCGGCCTGGTAGGCGCTGCACTTGGGCCCGCCGCAGTAGGCGATGATGGTGGCGTCCTTGTCGGCCGGGAGGGCTTTGGCGAGGTTGTCCTTGATGGCCTCGAAATCGAGGGCGCCGGGGACGTGGGCCTTGGCGTAGGAGTCGCTGCCGTTGACGTCAATGATGACGGCCTTCTTGGCGGAGGCGAGCTTGGAGACTTCCTTGATGCTGACGTCCGGGAATTCGCCGGCAAAGGTGGAGACGGCGAAAACGACTGTTGCAACCAACGCTAACAATTTCTTCATGATTTAATAGATGGACCGGCTCGGCACTCCAATGCCCCGACAACGGGGCTGGCCATCCGTCGAACCGACTGCCGGAGGGCCAAATTTGGCTTACACCGTGAATTTATCGCACAGAAGGGGCCTTGGGACAAACGGAAAAACGCTTGCGCGGCGGGCGGGGAAATTCACGGTGGGGGGATGGCACGGAAAAAGAAGTCGTGGCAGGAGAAGCTGGCGGACGCAAAAGGGCTGCCGAAGGTGGGGGCGATCGAGGGGAAGATGAGCAAACGGTGGGGCGAGGGGACG
>CAZSXX010000113.1:0-11937 GCA_964611245.1 uncultured Verrucomicrobiota bacterium
GCGAAGGCAGGCATTTGCGAGGGGTTAAACAGAGCCATGTCGTTTGACATCTTGATTCTCCTTGGTTACTTGCTAGTGGGTTTACGAACAGATACATCAAGTTTGGTTTCGGCGTTAAGCCCCGGGGGCACCAAGCCCGGATTCTCCTCCAGAAACTCCGCCAAATCCGCGAGGCAATCCACCGTGTCCCCGCTCAAATGATGCTCGATTCCCTCGATGTCCAACTGCTGAATCTCCGCATCCAGCCCGAGCAGGGAGAAAAAACGGGTCAACGTCTCATGCCGCCTCTGGATTTTGTCCGCCACCGTCCGTCCCTTGTCCGTCAGCACCAGACCCCGGTACTTCACATAATCGACGTAACCCAAGTCCCCCAATTTCTGCACCATGCTCGTCACCGACGCCTGCCTCACATTCAGCGACGACGCGATGTCCACCATCCGCGCGTACCCCTTTTCCTGGATTAGCTCCTGGATCCGCTCAAGGTAATCCTCGGCGCTCTGGCTGGGCTGGGACGGCGTTGGCATCGCGGCAACTTAAGCAGGAATCCGCGCTCCATGGCAAGCGGCGCAAATCGCCCACTTCCGCGCGCGACTTTCGTTTGACGGGGCGCGGGCAGTTATTAATCTCGCCGAATCGCCGCCCGTTTTATGAAATTTTTTGTTCGTGCCATCCTCCTTCCCTGCCTCTTGGCCGCCCTTTGCGCCAACGCCCTCGTGGCCGCCCCCGCTCTGGTCCCGGTTGGAGTTTCCTCCGTGGACGTCACCCCCGCCGAACCCATCCGCCTTTCTGGCTATGGCAACCGCCGGACTCCATCCGACGGCGTCACCCAGCGCATCTACGCGAAGGCCCTCGCCATCGGCGCCGCCGACCGCGGCGACCTGTCCGTGATCCTCACCATCGACAACCTCGGAATCCCTGCCCCACTCACCGAGGCGGTCCACCGCCGCCTCCAAGCCCAGCTCAATCTTCCCCGCGCCCAGTTCGCCATTTGCTCAAGCCACACCCACAGCGCTCCCATGGTTTCCGGGACCATCTCCAACCTCTTCGGCATGGACCTCCCTCCCGAACAATGGGAGGTCATCAACCGCTACACCGCCGACATCGAGAACCACCTCGTCGCGGTCAGCCTCGCCGCCATCCGGGCGTCCCGGCCAGCGGAGCTTTTTTGGGGCCAAGGCCGCGCCACCTTCGCCAAAAATCGCCGCACCGAAGGCGGCCCGGTCGATCACGACGTCCCCGTCCTCGCCGCCCGCGTCAACGGCCAATGGACCGCCATCCTCGCCAACTACGCCTGCCACTGCACCACCCTCGGGGGCGAGTTCAACCAAGTTTGCGGCGATTGGGCCGGCTACGCCCAGGAGTTCCTGCAAAGTCAATTTCCCGGCGCCACCGCCTTGGTCGCCATCGGGTGTGGCGCCGACGCCAACCCCTTCCCGCGCGGCCAACTCTCCCAAGCCCAGGATCACGGACGCGCCCTCGCCGCCGCGGTGGGCCGCGTCCTTCAGGCTGATTTGACTCCTCTCCCTTCACCCCCAAAAGGAGCTCTGGCTCGCTTCAACCTCGCCTTTGACACCCTTCCGACTCGCGCCCAATGGGAGAACCTCGCGTCCAAAGGCGGCGCCATCGCCTACCATGCCCGCAGGAATCTCGCCCGGCTTGACCGTGGCGAATCCCTCCCCACCGAACTCCCCTACTCCGTCCAGGTCCTTGCCTTCGGAGACGACCTCGCCATGGTGTTCCTTCCCGGCGAAGTGGTCGTCGACTACTCCCTCCGCATCAAACGCACCTACGCCGCCCACCGCCTCTGGGTCAACGCCAACGCCAACGATGTCCCCTGCTACATCCCCTCCCTCCGCATCCTCACCGAAGGCGGTTATGAGGGCGGCGGCGCCATGGTCTATTACGACCAACCCACCCGCCTCGCCCAGGACACCGAGGAGCGCATATTCGCCCAACTGGATCGCATCATGCCCGCCGCCTTCAAAATTCCTCCCGTCCAGCAGGACAAAGCCGCCCCCAAAACCCCGGCCGAGTCCCTAAAATCTTTTCGCCTCGATCCCGCCCTCGAAATTGAACTCGTCGCCTCCGAACCTCTCGTCATCGACCCCGTCGCCATCGATTTTGCGCCCGACGGCCGCCTCTGGGTCGCTGAAATGCGCGACTACCCCACCGGCCTCGACGGCAAATTCCAGCCCGGCGGCCGCATTAAAGTCCTCTCTTCCTCCCGCAACGACGGCCGCTTCGACCACGCGGATACTCTCGTCGACGACGTGCCATTCCCCACCGGGGTCACCGCTTGGAACAAGGGAGCCCTTGTCTGCGCCGCCCCGGACATTCTTTACATCGAGGACACGGACGGCGACGGCCGCGCCGACATCCGCAAAAAGCTCTTCTCCGGCTTCGAAACCGGCAATTTTCAGGCTCGCGTCAACTGCCTCCGATGGGGGCTCGATGGTTGGCTTTACGGCGCCGCCGGCCTTTACGGCGCCACCGTCCATAGCCACCTCACCGGAAAGGATCTTCCCCTCTCCGGACGCGATTTCCGCTTCAAGCCCGACACCGGCGAGTTTGAGCCGGTCACGGGCCTCACCCAGCAGGGCCGCGTCAGGGACGACTTTGGAAATTGGTTCGGGTGCGACAACGGGATGTGGATGTGGCATTTCCCGCTCCCGGACCATTACCTCGCCCGCAATCCCCATGTCGCCTATCCCAATTCCCGCGTCGCGGTCGCCAAAGGCCCGGGCGCAAATAAGGTTTATCCCGTGAGCGTCACTCTCGAACGCTTCAACGACCCGGACAACGCCAACCACACCACCTCCGCGTGCGGCCTCGACATCTATCGCGACGTCGCGCTCGGGGCCGATTTTTATCACAACGCCTTCACCGCCGAACCCGTCCACAACCTCATTCATCGCTTGGTCGTCCAACCCGAGGGGACCACCTTTTCGGGCGTCCGCGCGCGCAACGAACAACAATCCGAGTTTCTCGCCTCCACCGACAGCATGTTCCGTCCCGCCGAAACCCGCACCGGCCCCGACGGCGCGCTCTGGATCGTTGACATGTACCGTTATGTCATCGAGCACCCCCGCTGGATTTCCTCCAACCGCCTCGCCCAATTGGACGTCCGGGCTGGCGACCAGCAGGGCCGCATCTACCGCATCCAGCGCCAGGGCGATAAAAAGTCCGCCGCCTGGCCCAATCTCACCACATTTTCTGACAGCCAACTCGTCGCACTCCTCGGCGGCGAGAACGGGGTCCTCCGCGATCTCGCCCACCGCCTCCTGCTTGATCGGAAAGCCGCTGCCGCTGCGCCCACCCTGGCTGCCCTCGCCCTGAGCGCCGCTTCCCCGGGAGCCCGCATCCAGGCCCTCCACCTCCTCGCCCAACTTGGCAAACTTTCCGACTCGGCCCTGCTCTCGGCCTTGCGTGATCCCTCTGCCCCGGTCCGCGCCCACGCAATTCTCCTCGCGGAACACACTCAAAGCGCCGCTGTCATCGAGCGCCTGACGGCCATGGCGGCCGACACAAACCCCGCCGTTCAGCTTCAACTCGCGTTCACCCTTGGCTCCTTTCCTTCCCATCCCGCCGCCCAAACCGCCTTGGGACAGCTCGCCGCCAACCACCTCGCCGATCCCCGCCTCCGCTTGGCCATCCTCAGTTCTGCCGCGCCCCGTCCCGTGGCCATCATGGAGGCTGTTGTCAAAACCCCGCCCACCTCCGGCGGCCGCCGCGAAATGCTCGACGGCCTCATTCGCACCGCCGCCCATTCGGAGCCCGAGGAACGCGCCGCGGCCCTTGCCTTGATCCTTCCCGCCGACTCCGAAAAGTTCGACGATTGGCGTCTCGAGGCCGCCAACTCCCTCCTCCAGGGCCTGCCCGAGCCTCTCTCCCCGGCGCTCAATAAACGCTTTCAGCAAGTGCGCGCGGCTGCCCGCGCCATCGCGGACAATCCGCAGTCGCCGCTTCGCTCACGCCAAGCCGCGGTCGAAATCATCAGCCGCCCGCCCCTCGCCCCCCGGGATCTCGAATCGCTCTCCGCCTTCCTCAATGACTCCGGCCTCCAATCCGCCGCCCTCGCCGCCCTCCGCAAATCGTCCGAACCCCGCGTGGCCGACCTCCTCCTTGCGGATTGGCCCACGAAATCTCCGTCCCTGCGCCCAGCCTTGATCGATGCCCTGCTCACCCGCGAAACCTGGGCTGACCGCCTCCTCGCCGCCATTGAATCCAACTCGGTCAGCCCCGCCGAAGTCGGCCCCGCCGAGCGCCAACGCCTCCTGCATCATTCCAATCCCGCCCTCGCCGCGCGCGCCGTCCGCCTCTTCGCCGCAAGCGTTAACCCCGACCGCGCCGCCCTTGTTGCCGACTACGCAAAAACCGCCGGCCTTTCCGGCCACCCCGATCGTGGGCTGACCCATTTTGCCGCCAACTGCGCCGCCTGCCACTCCTTTCGGGGCCTCGGCCAGCCTGTCGGCCCCGACCTCGCCACCTTCCGCGAAAAGCCCCTTTCCGACTTCCTGGTCGCCATCCTTCATCCCAACGCCGTGGTCGAGCCTCGCTTCCTCAATTACGAAATCGAAACCCGCGACGACCGCTCCCTCTCCGGCATCCTCTCCGGCGAAACCGCCTCCAGCGTCACCTTGGTCGGCCCCTCCGGCTTGCGTGAAATCCTGCTGCGCAACCAGATCTCCTCCATCAAGGCGTCCAGTTATTCCCTCATGCCCGAAGGTTTCGAGGCCGCCCTCGATCCGCAGGGCATGGCCGACCTCGTCGCCTATTTGAAACTGCCAAACCCGGCCCCCTTCGGCGCCGCCCGCGATTCGGCCAACAGTGCACCCCGCGAAATGTTCCTCCGTGGCGCCGTCAATCCGATGACGAAACTTGTCGCCGCTTCCGAATCCCTCGATTACCCGTCGCCTTTCGGCTTGGCCCCCCTCGCGCACTGCCGACAAACCGACGGCAAAAGCCGTGTCGAATGGGAGGCTCAAGGCCAGGATCGCTTCGAGTTCCCCGTCGCACTCGGTTTCAAATCCCAGCCCTCGGGCCGATTCACCTTTTGGGTGAACTCAAAAAAGGCGTTCGATTTTGATGTCACTCTCGACGACGCCTCGTTCGGCGATCCCCACGGCCTGATCCACGCCACGTATCGCGTTCTGGAAAACAACACCGAAGACAGCAGCGGCATCCTCTCCGTTCTCATTCCCCCGTCTGAAACCCCAACCGGTCAACCTGTGCGCTTCGCTGTCACCGCCTCCGCCTCCGCCAGCCAGCGCTGGTTCGGCATTTACTCCGTCGCGGCCCCTCGCCAAATTCCCTCGCCCGATGCCGATGTCAACGCCGTCGCGGCGGCCATTCTGGACGACTCGCTCCCCTCCTCGGCCCGCGAGCGCTGCATCAAGGAGAACTCCCACCGCTCCGCGGATTTGCTCCGCGCCATGACCGCTTCCCTCGGGGACGCCCGCGAACAAAACCGCCGCATCCCCTGGATCTGGCGCCTCTCCATCGCCGCCGGTCGCCGCAACAGCGGCCCAGAGCTTCTCCAAATCCTCGACGCTTCCCTCCCTCCAGCGCGGGCCCCTCTCGCGGAGTGGCAGACGGTCGCCATCGGCGGCGGCCTCATCAATGGCCTCAGCCAGCTCAATCTTTGGCCCGCCGAACGCGTCAATGACCTCCTTTCTGGAGAGCCCGCACTGGCCTCCCGCTGGCAGCAAGCCATTGAGCGCTCCCTCCCCATGGCCGCCGACGACAGCGTCTCCTCCGGAACCCGCTACGACGCCCTCCGCATGATCGCCATGCTCCCATGGGCCCACGCGCAGGCTCCACTCGCGCGCCACCTTCAACCCGGCTCCCATCCCGAGCTTCAACAAGGCAGTGTCAGCGGCCTGTTGGACATCCCCGATCCCGCCGCCCTCTCGCTCCTCCTCGAGTTCCTCCCGGGCCTTGCGGAATCCAATCGGAAAATCGCCCTCGAAACCCTCGAGAACAACCCCGCCCGCCGCCCCGATCTCCTCGCCGCCATCCGCGCCGGCAAAATCCCCGCTCACCTCGCCAGCCCGGGACTCCGGGCGGAGGCGGCCGCCATCAAATAACCGCCTTCCTTTCCGCCTCCCAGCTCGATTTCACCGCCCCTTTTTTCGTTCCGGGACCGTCGTCCTGGTGTGGCTGATATACCCAAGAAACTTGTAGTATTTGATGTTGGCCCGCCCGATCAACGGGCCGCTGGACGAAAGGTGCGCCCGCGATTCCCGCTCGTAGGCGAGCAAGGCGATCTTCGCGATCGCATAATGTTTCTCCGATTTGTAGATCGCCACCTCCGGCAATTGCACTGCCCCCGCCAATGGGATCGGCGCCGCGCTCGCGGGCAACCCAATCACCGAACTCGACGCGTCGACCGAGAGCGCCCCGCTCCTCGGCTCCAGGATGATTTCCGCCTCCTCCGCTTTCCCCACCAGCAGGCCGCCCGCCCGGCTCACCAAATCCCGGATGCTCCCCACCACATACTCTTTGTCATAGCCGTCAAAATAGGTGTGATCCACCTGCACTTTCTTCCCTTTCAACATCGAAAGGTCCGCCTGCTCAAGCGCGCGGTCCGCCGCTGTGGAAATCAGCAACTGCTCCGTCGCCGCCCGCTTCGGCTGCGTCAACCCAGTCTGCGTGCAACCCGCCCACAAACCCAGCCCAGCCGCGAGCGCCGCAATCACTCCACCCATGTCCCTTCGCATCCCGCTTGCATAACGGGATGCCTTCCTCTCCGCAACCGCGAACTCCCCGATGAATCCTTGAGGCCCAGCCCCCCGCCGACTACATTGCCGGGCTTTGCCGATGCCATTGATCCCGACATATCCGCCCAATCTCCCAATTTCCGCCCGCAAGGACGAGATCGTCGCCGCCCTTCGCGATCATCGCGTCGTCATCATCGCCGGCGAAACCGGCTCCGGCAAAACCACCCAGATCCCCAAAATGTGCCTCGACGCCGGACTCGCCCGCCACGGGCGCATAGCCTGCACCCAACCCCGCCGTGTCGCCGCCCTTTCCGTCTCCCGCCGCATCGCCCAGGAGCTGAACGTCCAGTGGGGCCGTGAGGTCGGCTGCAAAATCCGTTTCAACGACCACACCGGCCGCGACACCGTCATCAAAATGATGACCGACGGCATGCTCCTCGCCGAGGCCCAGAACGATCCCATGCTCCGCGAATACAGCGTCGTCATCATCGACGAGGCCCACGAGCGCAGCCTCAACATCGACTTCCTCCTCGGCCATCTCCTGACCCTCCTCGCCCGCCGTGACGACCTCAAGGTCGTCATCACCAGCGCCACCATCGACACCCAGTCCTTCTCCGAAGCCTTCGGCAATGCCCCCATCATCGAAGTCTCCGGCCGCGTCTTCCCGGTCGAGGTGGTCTACCTCCCCCTCGACCACGCCCGCGAGGAGGCGGGCGACACCAGCTATGTCGACGCCGCCGTCAACGCGGTCGACCTCGCCCTCCATGATCCCATCGCGGGCGACGTCCTCATTTTCATGCCCGGCGAACGCGACATCCGCGAAGCCCGCGACCTCCTCGAAGGCCGCCTTGGCGGCGAGGCGGAGGTCATTCCCCTCTTCGGGCGCCTCACCGCCGCCGAGCAGGAGCGCGTCTTCTCGGCCAGCCACCGCCGCAAAATCATCGTCGCCACCAACATCGCCGAAACTTCCCTCACCATCCCCGGCATCCGCTACGTCATCGACACCGGACTCGTCCGCGTCAGCCGTTACAGCCCCCGCACCCGCACCCGCCGCCTCCCCATCGAGCCCATTTCCCAAAGCAGCGCCAACCAGCGCTCGGGCCGCGCCGGCCGGGTCGCCCACGGAATCTGCATCCGCCTTTACAGCGAGGAGGAATTCAACGCCCGCCCTCCTTTCAGCCAGCCCGAAATCCAGCGCGCCAACCTCGCCGAAGTCATCCTCCGCATGATGACCTTCCAGCTCGGCGAGATCGAAACATTCCCCTTCATCAACCCCCCGCAACCCGCCGCCATCCAAGCCGGCTACCTACTCCTCCAGGAGCTCGGCGCGCTCACCCCAAAAAACCAAATCACCGAAATCGGCCGCGCCCTCGGCCGCCTCCCGGTCGATCCCACCATCGGCCGCATGATCCTCCAGGCCCGCCACGAAAACGCCGTGCCCGAGGTCCTCGTCATCGCCGCCGGCCTCAGCATTCAGGATCCCCGCGAGCGCCCACTCGACCAACGGGACGCCGCCCACCACGCCCACAAGCAGTTCCAGGACCCAACCTCCGATTTCCTCACCCTCCTGAAAATTTGGAACATGTACCACGAAAAGTGGGATTCACTGAAAACCCAAAACCAGCTCCGCCGCTTCTGCCGGGACAATTTCCTTTCCTACATGCGCATGCGCGAATGGCGCGAAGTCTACGCCCAACTCGAGGAGGCCATCGAGGGCGAAGTCCCCCCTCCCGCCAAGAAAACAGACCCGCGCGCCATCCACCGCTCCATCCTCACGGGCCTCCTCGGCCATGTGGCCGACAAGGTGGAGCGCAACCTCTACCGCGCCTCCCAAAATCGCCAGGTCATGATCTTCCCGGGCTCGAGCCTTTTCGACCGCTCGCCTTCCAAATCCAAGCAGCCCTCGGCCAAAAAGGACACCGGCCCGCAGCCCGGTTGGATCATCGCCGGGGAACTGGTCGAGACCACCCGCCTCTACGCCCGCACAGTCGCCGGCGTCGATCCGGCATGGATCGTCGAACTCGGCGCCCACGTCTGCAAAATTGACCACCGCGAACCCGCCTGGGACCGCAAAGCCGGCCGCGTCCTCGTCAAGGAACGGGCCCTCCTCCACGGCCTCGAGCTCCAATCCCGCCGCATTGGCTACGACCAGGTCAACCCCACCGACGCCACCAACATTTTCATCCTTTCCGCCCTCGTCGAGGACGACATCGACTCCCCCCTCCCCTTCCTCGAGCACAACCGCCAGCTCCGCCAAAAAATCGAAACTTGGCAAACCCGCATGCGCCACTCCGACCTCCCGGACCTCGACCGCGCCTTCTTCAAGTTTTACTCCGCCCGCTTCCAGAACGTCTCCTCCGTCCCCGATCTCAACCGGTTCATCCGCGACCGCCATTCGGGCAACTCCGAATTCCTCAACGCCACCGAGCGCGACATTGTCGGCGAGCGCGCCCTCGCCATCAACGAAGCGGCCTTCCCCGAGAAACTTCGCCTCGGCGACCGCGAGATTCCCCTCCAATACGCCTACGCCCCCGGCGAAGCCCACGATGGCGTCACCGTCCAAGTTCCCCTCAACGTCGCGCACCGTGTCCCCCCCGGCCTCTTGGAGTGGGCCATCCCCGGCTACCGCGAGGAACAAATTCAGCACCTCCTCCGCGGCCTGCCCAAAGCCCTCCGCGTTCCCCTCATGCCCTTGGAGCCGAAAGCCCGCGAGATCGCCTCCGAACTCGAAGTCCGCGACCATGGCTTCCTCGAGGCTCTCAGCCTTTTCGTCCGCCGCCGCTACCAGCAGGACGTCCCTCCCTCCGCCTGGGATTGGCACTCCCTCCCGGCCCATCTCCGCCCCCGTTTCGAAATGCTCGGCGCCGACCAGAAAATCATCGCCTCCACAAAGGATTACGGCGAGGCGATCGCCGCCCTTGAAAAACACACCGCCACCCTTTCCACCACCCACTGGGAAAAAGCCGCCCAAGCCTTCGAGCAGTTCGACCTCCAATCCTGGAGCTTTCCCGACCCTCCCGCCGAAATCCCCGTCGCTGGAGGCCTCACCGCCTTCCCCGGCCTGGAGCTGGACCCCGAAGGCCATGTCAACCTGCGCATCTTCAAAAGCCCCCGCGAAGCCCGCGTCGCCTCCCATCCCGCCGTCCGACGCCTCGCCGAACTCGCCCTCCAAAAGGAGCTCGCGTGGCTGGACAAGGACCTCCGCGGCCTCGACAAAGCCAAAGTCCTTTACGTCTCACTCGGGCCCGGCGAAGAGTTGGCGGCCACCGCCGCCGCGAGCATTCGTCGCCACCTCTTCGGCCCCGAAATCTGGCCCCTGCGCGCGGCGCAATTCCGCGCCCAAGTCGAAGCCGCCCGCGCCAATATCCCCGGCCTCGCCCTGCCCTTCATCGCCTCAATCGCTGAAATTCTCCGCCTCCGCCACGATCTCGCCCTCCATAAAAAACCGTATCCCGGACTGGCCAAAGACCTCGCAACTCTCCTCCCACGGCGTTTCCTGGATTACATCCCGTTCGAACTTCTCCCGGAAATCCCTCGCTATCTCAAAGCCATGTCCATCCGCGCCGAGCGCGCCGCCCTCAATCCCGCCAAGGACTTGGAACGCCAAAAAATGGCCCAGCCCTACGTCGACGCCTGGCAGCAATGGGCCGCCCGCAAGCCATCGGCCCCCGAGGAACTGGCCGCCCTCCGGGAATTTCGCTGGCTGGTCGAGGAGTTCAAAGTCTCCCTTTTCGCGCAGGAGCTCGGCGTCCGCCAAAAAGTGTCCGCACCCCGCCTGGATGAGTTTCTTCGCGGCCGCCGCCCGGTCTAAATCACGCGGCATCGGGCCCCGCCTGAACTGTTTTCCGGCGGCAAGCCGATTGCCGCAACTTGCCCCCTCGACGATCTTGAGCCTCTCCGCATGGGCGGAGTGAACAAGCGAGAACAATGAACACCGACCAGCCCAGGACCGTGAAGGAAAACCTAGGCGAACACCTTCGCCGCAGCCGCCAATCCCTCGACGAATTTCGCGCCGAAACCCAGGCCAAGGCCCGCCGCGCCGTTCGGATCACCAACAATTACGCGCACGACCATCCTTGGCGCCTCGTGGCCACCGCCGCGGCCATCTCGCTGGCCGCAGGCCTGCTCATCCGCCGCGGCGCCTCCGCAAAATCCACTCCGTCCCCTCGTCCCGCCCTCAGGAAATCGTCCCGGGTCCGTTCACGTCTGGACGTCGTTCACGCATGGATGCCCTTGGCTCTGGTCGCCTGGAACGCCTGGCAAAAGAGGCGCCCCCCCGCTGCCCATCCCCCAAATCCCTGATCCGCCCCCGCGCCCGCTTGCTCCGCCTAAACTCGCGCCTTGTCGCGGATGTTCCCTCATGGCTATTTTCTGCCCACAGCCATGTCACCTCGCGTTTTGTTTCGTTGGATCGCCGGATTCGCCGCCACTCTTTGCCTGGCCTCCGCCGAGGAGCCATTCCTCCGCTCCGAATTGATTTTCCCTCCCGAACATTGGCACGTCCATTCTTCTTGCATCGTTGAGGCCCCCAACGGCGACCTCCTCGTCTGCTGGTTCCACGGCTCCGGCGAACGGAAATCCGACGACGTCAAAATCCAGGGCGCCCGCCTTCGCAAGGGGCAAAAAAACTGGTCCCCTCGCTTCGTCATGGCCGACACCCCGGATTACCCCGACACCAACTGCGCCATGTTCGTTGATCCCGAGGCCCGCCTCTGGCTCCTGTGGCCCACCATTCTCGCCAACACTTGGGAGTCTTCCCTCCTCAAGCTCCGCATCTCAACCGACTGGCAGCGCGAAGACGCCCCCCGCTGGACTCGCGACGAGGTCGTCCACGTCACCCCCAATGCGAAGTTTGCCCCCTCGGTCTCGGCTTGGCTCGATCAACTCGCGCAGCACCCCATCCTCGCCTCCGTCGACGAGGATGGCCGCCGTGGTCAGGCTTGGCTCTCCCACATGCGGTCCTACAGCACAAACAAGCTCAACCAACGCCTCGGCTGGATGACCCGCGCTCATCCCTTTGTCCTCGATGGCAAGCGCCTCATCGTTCCACTGTACTCCGACGGCTTCTCCTTTTCGCTGATGGCCATCACCGACAACTGGGGAGCCACGTGGCACACCAGCGATCCGCTCCTCGGTCTCGGCAACATCCAGCCCAGCATCGTCCAGCGCAACGACGGCTCCCTTTACACCCTCATGCGCGACAACGGCCCTGCCCCGC
>CAZSXX010000114.1:0-11919 GCA_964611245.1 uncultured Verrucomicrobiota bacterium
AAGCGGCAGGGAAAACGCGGGCCACGGGATTAGGCGGATTTCGGGCCTCAAGGGAGGGGCGTTCTGTGCCGATAAAAGGGCAGAGAAACTGCCGCAATGAGTGAAACGGAGGCCAAAGCCCTGTCGGAACTATCCGAACTGGCGGACAAGATCGCGTTTGAACTGGCGTTTGTGGAAACAGGCGCGGACGGCGGCTTGCTGCCCATTCACGCATTTGTCTCCGCAATGGAGGGAGTGTGCGGGCAGGGGGGCGTGAAGAAATCCGTGGCCGAGGCGGTGGGCCGGGCGCGGGCCGAGATCGACGCGATTTTTTCCGGCGCCGGGGTGTTCACGACCGGGGCGGTGAAGCGGCTCGGAGAATGGGCACCATGGTTCCAAGGGGGCATCGCCGCATTGAAGCGCGGGGAGGAGTTTGCGCCGCTTAAACTGGCGGCGGCTCAGGAGAACATCGCTGCCGGACCAGGATTTCTCGGTGACGAGGAATCTTTCGCGCTGAACCTTCCTGAAGACAGGGAGCTCCTCCAAGAATTTGTCCACGAATCGCGGGAGCACCTGCAGAACATCGAGACTGGGGCATTGATCCTGGAGGAGAAGCCACGCGACCGTGAGACGCTGAATTCGATCTTCCGGGCGTTCCACACGTTCAAGGGAGGCTCGGGATTTTTGAGCTTGGCGCCGATCAACCGACTGGCGCATGAACTGGAAAGCCTCCTCGAAATGGCGCGCCAAGGGAAGGTTCAAGCGGGGGCCGGATTCATCGAGATCATCCTCGAGGGCGGAGACACGCTGAAGAGGTTCATCAATGTGATCGATGGGCAATTGGGCGGGCGGGGCGCGGGCGCTCCGATTTCCATTCCAACGGCCGAAATGACGCGGCGGATCGCGGCGTTCATTGCCGCGCCGGCGGCAGTGATCACGGACGAGAAATTGGCCGACGTGGGGGTGGCACCCGAAGATGGGCGGGCGGCAGGGAAAGCGGCGGGAGGCGGGACGATCAAAGTGGACACGGGCAAGTTGGACAACCTGATTGACATGGTTGGGGAGATGGTGATCGCGGAATCGTTGGTGGCCCAGGAGGCGAATTTGAACACGGCGACGGGCCTGCGGCTGTCCCGGAACCTGGCGGAATTGGCGCGGACAACGAAGGACTTGCAGCGCGCCGCGATGGCGCTGCGGATGGTGCCGATCCGAGGGACCTTCCAGAAGATGACGCGATTGGTGCGGGACCTGGCGCAGCGATCGGGGAAGGAAGTCACCCTGATGACCGCGGGCGAGGACTCGGAGCTGGACCGGAACATCGTGGAGGAAATTGACGCGCCGCTGGTCCACATGCTGCGGAACGCGGTGGACCACGGGATTGAGGCGCCGGCCGCGCGGCGGGCCGCCGGGAAGCCGGAAATGGGAGTGGTGGAACTGTCCGCGCATCACCGGGGCGGGAATTTTGTCATCCAAATCCGTGATGATGGGGCGGGGTTGAGCAAAGAGAGGATTTTGAGGAAAGCCTTGGCGCTGGGACTGGTCGGGCCGGAGGTGGACCTTTCCGACAAGGAGACTTTCAACCTCATATTCACGCCCGGTTTTTCAACCGCGGAAACGCTGACGGACATTTCCGGCCGTGGAGTGGGGATGGATGTGGTGCGGCGCAACATCGAGGCGCTGCGCGGGAAGATCGAGATCGAATCGAAGGCCGGACAGGGGACCACTTTCTCAATCATCCTGCCACTGACGCTCGCCGTCATCGACGGACTTGTGGTGCAGGTGGCGGGCGACCGATACATCCTGCCGGCGCTGTCGGTGCGGGAGTCGTTTCGTCCGACTTCGGACATGATTTCGAGGATTTCCGGGAGGGGCGAGATTGTTCGTGTTCGAGGCCGGATGGCGCCGATGTTGCGCCTGCGGGAATGGCTGACGGGGGAGTTGGACGAAAGCAACCCGTGCGAAGGAACGCTCGTCATGCTGGAGGCGGACGGGGAGGTGCGCTGCGTGCTGGTGGATGAACTGATCGCCAAGCAAGAGGTGGTCATCAAGAGCATGGGAGCGGCGTTTTCAACGGATTCCACGGTGGCGGGAGGGGCGATTTTGGGTGATGGGCGGGTGGCCTTGATCCTGGACGTGAACACGCTGGTCCAACCGCGAAGCAAAACAATTTCCAAAGCTGCATGAAAATTCTAATCGCCGAAGACAACGCCATATCGCAAGAGCTGCTCCGAAAAATACTCACTTCGCGGGGGCATGAGGTGGTGGTGGCCGGGGATGGCCGGGTCGCCTGGGATTTGCTGTGCCAAGGGCTGAACCCGGATTTGGCGATCCTGGACATCATGATGCCGGTCATGAGCGGGTTGGAGGTGCTGCAGCGGATCCGGAGGGATGACCGGTTCCGGGGGTTGAAGACCATATTATGCTCGGCGCTCCGGGACCGAGAGACGATCGCGCAGGGGGCGACGCTGGGAATCGATTACTATATCCTCAAGCCATTCAAGCCGGACTTGGTTTTGCAGCAGGTGGAGAAGGCCCTACAGGGAGTGACGGAGGGGAACAAGCCTGCGGGAGCAGCGTCCGCTGGACGGGATGATGTGACGCTGATGCGGACGATCGGACATTTGGCGGATGAGGTGACGCGCGGATTGGATCTGGTGAGGGCCTCGCTGGCGGGATCGCCGCTGGCAAACGGCTCGGCGACATTCCACAACGAGGACTGCCGGTCCGCGCTGACCCCCCACTTCGAGAATTTGCGTTCGTTGCTGAAGCAGATGGACAGCGAGGTGCAGGAGGTGCGGAGAAAAGCTCCTGAGATTTCGACGGCGGCGATGGCGGCTTGACCGGGATGAGCCGGAACTGTTCCCGCGGAAAAATAAAAAACCCGGAGCGGACATCCGCGCCGGGTTGAATTGGGGGAGGTTGACTGTTATTTCGAGGCCGGAGGAACGGCGGGCTTGGCTTGGTTGTTCTTGTTGGTCATTTTGGCCAAGTCTTCGGGCTTGATGATTTCAATTTTCGCGCCGGCGTCGAGTTCGGCCTTGGAGGGAACCTTGATGATGTCGCTGGTGATGGGCTGGGGCGGCATCTCAGGCTGGCGAATGTCCACGAGCTCAACCTCAAAGCGGAGAGTTGAATTGGGTTCGATGTTGCGGCTGCCGCCTTCGCCGTAAGCAAGGGCGGAGGGGATGTAGAGTTCCCATTTCGAGCCAACGGTCATGTTGGTGAGAGCCTCGGTCCAGCCGCGGATGACCTGGGTGACGCCGAAGACGGCGGGTTCAGGGCCGCGCTTGGCGGAGGCGTCGAACTCAGTTCCGTTGATGAGGGTGCCGCGGTAGTGGACAGCGACGCGATCGGTGGGCTTGGGTTTGGGACCAGTCCCTTCCTTGATGACTTTGTATTGGAGGCCGCTGTCAAAGGATTTGACGCCCTCCTTTTTGGCGTTTTCGGCGAGGAACGCGTCGCCTTCGGCCTTGTTCTTGACCTTCATTTCCTTGGCGCGGGCCTCGCGCTTGGCGGTGAGGTCCTTGCGGAACTGGTCCTGGACCTGCTGAATTTCCTGCTGGGTCATGAGGGGTTGCTTGCCCTCCAAGCCATCGTTGATGCCGCGGATGATGGCCTCGGCATTCACATCGATGCTTTGCTGCTTGATGTTGCTGCCCATGTTGAGGCCAAAGCTGTAGCTCAGGCGGTCGATGTCGTTTTTCAGGACGGAAGCCGCCGCGGGTGAGGCCGCCGGAGCCGCGCCTGGGGCGGTTTTATTGGCGGTGGGGGCGGGGTCCGCAGCATGGACGGCCGCGCAAGCGCCAAGGACCAGTCCGGTCAATAAAGCAATTTTCATATTTTCGGGGGTAAATGTATTTGCCAATGGGCAATTGTCGAGACTGGATCACGCAATCGGCGACCGGACGGGTGGAAGGAGGGGAACGGCTATTTTGGAAGGGTGTTGGTCTCCGCGTGGGCGAGGGGGCCGCGGCGAAGGGAGGAAGGCTTTCCGAAGGTCCATTCGAGGGTGGTGGCGGGGACGTTGTTCACATGGCCGGCGATGGGACTGAGGGCGCTGGAGGTGAGGCGGCGCGGGGGGTCGGTGAGGGAGGAGGTGACCATGACAAAGCACCCAAGGGCCGGGACAAGCCAGCGCAGCCAGAGGTATCCGCCCATCGATGATTTCTCGAATTGGCCGGGCGCAGGGTCAGCCGCAAAGATGCGGGAGCGCAGGCCCGGGGAAGGCGGGAGTGGCCGCCATGCCTTCATCATTTGCTCGGTCGAGTTGCTCATAGTCCGATCCTTTCAAGAGAGTCTTCAGTTTTTGCATGCCGTAGCGATAGCGTCCCGCAACCGTGTTGGGCGAAAGGTCCAAGGCGGCGCCGATGGCGTCGTAGGTCATTTCATGCCAGATCTTCAGGACGATCACTTCGCGCTGTTCCGCGGGCAAATTGGCCAAGGCGCGCTGGGCTTCGGATTCGAGGCAGCCGCGAGTTGGGGTTGGCTCGAACCAGCGGACGGATTCCAGTTCGCGCGCGAGGCGCCGCCAAAGGCCGCGCTTAAAATTGATGGCCCGGTTGCGGAAGGCGCGGACGCAGTAATGGGCGGGGTTGTCCGGGGCCTCCTTGAGTTTGAGGAGGGCGACGAATGTTTCTTGGAGGATGTCCTCTGATTCGCTGGCGCCGAGGCCAAGGGCCCGACCGTAAAGGAGGAGGTCGGCGCTTTTTTCGTCAAAAAGGCGCTCGCGCCAATCGAGGGCAGGCGTTCCGTGGCATTCCATGCGGCAAAAAATCGTGTCCGTCACCCAAGAGACACCAGGATGGCGGATTTTTGCATAAAAAACAACTGGCGGACGGAACGAAGTTTTCAGGCGAGTGGGGAGCGCTCGTTTTGCTTGAACCAATATTCGTGAATCAGGCTGGCGATTTCGAGAAGGCGGTCGAAGCCGACGGGCTTGACGAGGTAGGAGTTGGCGCCGAGATCGTAGGCCCGATCGACGTCCCCGTCGTGTTTGGAGGAGGTGAAAATGACAACGACGACGCGGCGGAGCTTCGCTTCGGAGCGCATCCATGCCAAGACCTCCAAGCCTGATTTGCGGGGCATCTTCAGGTCGAGAAGGACCAGGGCGGGAAAGGGGAATTTCTCGCGATCCGAGTATTCGTCCCGCCCGGCGAGATAGGCGACGGCCTTGTCGCCGTCGCTCACGGCCTGGATGGCGATGGGAAGGTTCGCCTTGCGGAAGGCGCGTTGAAGAAGGAGGACGTCGTTGGGGTCGTCTTCGACGTGGAGGAGAATATTGGAAGGCGTCATGCTGAGAATATGCCAGAAGGGAGCTGGGCGGAGGGAAGATCGATCCAAAAGGAACTTCCGGCGCCCGGAGAGGACTCGACGCCGACATTGCCGTCCATGCGCTCGGCCGCCTTTTTGACCAGAGCCAGGCCGATGCCGGTGCCGGGGTAGGATTCGACCCCGTGCAGGCGCTCGAAAATGCGGAAGATGCGCAGGTGGTGCTCGGGCGGCAGGCCGATGCCATTGTCGCGCACCCAAATTCTGACCAGGCCGGTGCCGGGATCGGACCAGATCTCGACGCGGGGAGTTTTGCCGACGGGGACAAACTTGAGGGCGTTGTCGAGGAGATTGACCAGCATCAATTCGAGGACGGACCGGTTGGCGAGGACGCAGCATTCGCAGCCGCGGACATTCACCGAGGCCTGGCGCCTTTTGATTTCGCTTTGGAGTTGGACGAGGACATCCGCAAGGACTGAATCGACGGGGACCGGCTCGGGCTTGAGTTCCTGGCGGCTGAGCCGGCTGTAGGCCAAGACGTCCGCGAGGAGGCTGTCCATGTGCTCGGAGGCGGAGAGAATCCGGCGCGCGAAATCCTTTCCTTCCTCGTTCAGGGAGGCGCTGTGGTCCTCAAGGAGGGCGTGGGAGAATCCTTGCATGGAGCGCAATGGGGCCCGGAGGTCGTGCGAAACGGAGTAGCAGAACGCTTCGAGTTGGGAATGCGATTCCTGGAGGGCGGCGGTGCGCTCGGTGATGCGTTGTTCCAGTTGGTGGTTCAGATCCTTGAGTTCGACCTCGATTTTTTTCCGCAGCTGAAGCTCCTGTTGGGCGGCGTCGACGAGGCGGCGCATTTCCTCCTCGCGCTGTTTGCGAGGAGAGACATCGCGTAGGATCGAGAGGTGAACGCCGGGGATGATGTTTGTCGTCGCGCGGAACTCGACTTCGACCGTGGCGCCATCTTTGCGAACGAGGACTGATTCGCCATCAATGCCGGGGGAGGAGAGGAACGTGGTCCAAAGCTTGCGGGTCGCCTCGGCCTGCGCGGCGGGGGCGAGGTCCCACGGGGATTTGCCAAGCAATTCTTCGCGGTCATAGCCGAGCAGGCCGGTGGACGCCGGATTGGCCTCAATAAAACGGCCGTCATCATTTGAGAGGAGGATGGCGTCCTGGGCCCCCCGGAAAATGCCTTGAAAAAGGGACTGGGAATCGGCGAGGGCCTGTTCGGTCCGCTTGCGCTCGAAGAATTGGCCGACCTGCGCGCCGACTGCGGTCAGTGTTTGGAGAAGGGAGGGGTCGGGCGAGAGGATGTCTTCGTTGAAAAACTCGATCACCCCGAGCAATTCACGGCCGCAGATGGGAAAAGCGAAGGCGGTGTGCAGGCCGCAGCCCGCGGCGGCGGCGCGGCGCGGCATGGAGGCATCGGCGGCGAAGTCGGATATCCAGAGGGCTTGGCGGCGAGCCCAGACCTTGCCGGGAAGGCCCTGGCCCTCGAGAAAACGGCAGGCTTGGGAAACTTGGTCGAACTCGCGCAGGTCCGAGTCGTTTTTCCGCCACCTTTCCAGGAGCTTCAGCTCGTCCCGTTCGAGTTTCCAGAACGCGCCCCAGGTCCAATTCAGCTCGGTGCAGGCGGTGGAAAGAATGCGATGGCAGGCCTCCCGCTCCGAGGCGCCGTCGGCAAGAATTTGGGAAACTTCGCATTGCAGGCGAAGCTGCGCTTGCGATTGGTCGGCGGGCCCGGCTTTGCGGGCGGCTGTCCGAAGATTGGCGGGTTTGACTCTTTCCGACATGACCATATCGCTATGGGCGGACCGTATCAGCCTTGGAATCGTTTGTCTGTCGGGGAATCCCTGAGGTTGATGGCGATGAAGTTTTGGAATCGAAGGGTCGTGATCCAAGCCGGGGTTTTTTCCAGCAGACCAGCAGCGCGGCTGCGGCGAGCCCCAGAAATGAGAGAGCCAGGCCAGCCTGGAATTGGCGATCGATGTATTTGAGCTCCACCTGGGAATCGGACGCGGGCAGCGCGAGGGCTTGAAAGGCGTGATTGGCCCGATGGATTGTGGTGGGCTGGCCGTTGATCGTGGCCCGCCAATTAGGATGATAGGCCTGGCTCAGGACTACCCAAGCAGGGCCGGATGACCGTGCCTCAAAGCGGATGAGCGAGGGATGCCAGTGAATTTTTTCGACGTTGACCTGGTTTGCCAACGCGCCGGAGGACTTCGCTTCCGGGGGCAGGAAGACGGTTTGGCTGGGATTGAAGCCTGGGTCCAGAACGCCCTGGAGGGTTTCGGCCCGGGTGGCGAACACAGGCTGCTGGCCTCCTTGAATCCAGGGGTGGAGCCCGGCGTCGATCCATGCAGTGATCTTGTCCGGTGCGGTGCGGCGGGAAATGCAAAAGAGCTTTTCCAGGCTTGGGAATGTCCGGTTGGTGTTCGCGTAGATGAGGTCAATGAACTGCGCGGGCTCGCGAAGGTAAAGGGAAAAGAAGCCGTCGAGTTTGGGGACGGGCTCGATCAGGTTCGCGTTGCAAAAGAAGGCGAGGCGGCTGGTGGAGATGTCATCTTGGGGGGTGGGAAGCATGAGGTGGTCAAGTTTCAACGCCGCCTCCGGGGAGATCATGAGGCGGCTGTGACCCAGGGCTGGGCGATTGGTGGTGATGACCAGGTCGCGGTCGAAGACCCATTTAGGCGCGGTTGGATTCTGCCGGGGAGCGTGAAACCGGGAGTCCGCCCAAAGGGCGAGGATGATGATCCCCACCCAAAGAGCGGGGGCTCGGCCGCGCAAATTCCCAAGGAGGAACGGCCGAAGCGCGGCCACGAAAAGAGCCAGAAAAATGGCCCGCCCGAACGCGTTATTCAGGATGGCGTCCGCGGATTGGGCTGAAGGGGATTGGGGCTGGAAGGCGAGGAGGACCGCGGAGGCGGCGGGGATTGCGCACGCGGCAATCAGGAGCAGGCGAAACTTTTTTGGGTCCGCGCGGAGCGTCCCGAGCCCCCACGCGGCGAGCCATGGCAAGAGGAATGCGGGCAGGACGACAAATTTGATCGGGAACCGCATCAGGCCCACGGCTGGGACGGCGTCGCGCAAAAGTTTGTAAACAAGGCCAGATTCTCCCAAGGCGAGAACGGCGCCAAAAAGGGAAAGGGCCGCCAGGAGACGAGGACGCCAGCCGCGAGCCAAAGCAGGCAGGGACAGTGCGACGGCGCCCAAGGGAATGTAATAGGTGGAAATCCAATATTGGCCGGGCTGGGCGGGGACGCCGTGGTAGGAGGGGAATGTGCCGAACAGCGGGATCAAAAAATTGGCCCAGCCCCAGATGGGCATCGGCCAGTCCGAACCCGCGAACGCGGCTGAGCGCTGGGAAAGCTTGAGAAGGTCGAAGAAAGGCAGCAGTTGCGCGGCGGCGAGGAAGGACACCAGCGCAACGATGGCAGCGAGCGAAAGGATTGGGCCAGGACAGCGGCGGGAGATGGCTTCGGCGATGGCGAGGGAACCAACGATCAACCAAGTGAGGAGGATGACCTCCGGAGCCCCGGAGAGCATTTGGATGGCGCCGGTGAGCGCCGCGAACCCGATCGATCGGAAGTTGACCTGAGGGAGCGCGCGCAGGCAGGTCCAGACGACCCAGGGCATGAGCCCAAAGGCCGCGGTGTTGTTCGGCCATTTGAGGCTGGAAAGGAGCAAGCCGCCAAAAGCGAACGCGACTCCAGCCACGGCGCCAGCCAGGTTGGATTTTGCGCTGGAGCGGGCGAGGAAATACATTCCGAGGCCGGCCAGGAATTGATGGAACAGGCAAAAGATGGGGAGGCTCCAGGGGAGGGGAAGGAGGAGGTAAATCAGGGAGCCCGGGTAAAGGAGCATGGTGTTCCATTGGGCGAGGAAGGGAAGCCCCGCGTTGTTGTATGGATTCCAAAGCGGGATTTCGCCTTGCCAAAAAGCGGCGCGGTGGTGGGCGGCGAGAGGATAGCCGAAGAAGCCGTAGTCGCGGAAAAAGAAGGTCTCCAAGCCCAGGACGACGGCCGGGAATTGGAGAATGACGAGCGCCGCGAGGGCGAGCGCAAACCGGGTGGGACGAAGCCACGAGTCCGCTTTTTCCCAGGGGTTCATTGTTTCAGGGCGAGGCCGACGAGGCCGAGGATGGCGGCGGCCGAGATGAACAGGCCGAATTGGAACGCTCGGTCCTCGTATTCGAGGATGACTTTGGAATTGCCCTGAGGAACGGGGACCGCCATGAAGGCGAAGTTAGCGCGCAACAGTTCGCGCGGCTGGCCGTTGACATGGGCGCGCCAGTTGGGGTGGAACGAGGAGCTAATCACGGCTAAGGTTGGGCTCGCGGCTTCGACCTCGAATTCGACGCAGTGAGCGCCGTAGCCGATGTCGTTCACCGTGGCGGGGACGGCGTTTGAGCTGTAGCCGGAGAACTTGGATGGAAAGAGGGCCATTTGCCGGGGCTTGAATTGGAGCCAAAAGAGAGCTGGAAGGAGGTCGGCCTCCGGCAGGGTGCGAGGACTTTGGCCCGCGGTGACGAGAGGCAGGGGGTTGGTGCGGGTGATCCAGTTGAACCGGCCGTCGGAGGAAGGAATAGCCAAGCGGGACACGCCCATTAGGTCCATGGGGGTCGCGAGATTCTCCTGGCCGCGCGCGTAGAGTTGATTGCGAAGAGCTTCGGCGTGGCTGGTGTTGAGGGAAAAAAAGCCGTCGATTTTTGGGGCGTGGGCGAGAAGGTTCAAGTTCGCATTCAGGGCGGCGCGATTGTGGAGGAAATTGGCGTGGGTGTCGGGCAAGGTTTCGAGATAGAGCTTTTCCCAAACCTCGCGCGAAAGCATGGCCCGGCCCGTGTCCGCGCTGGGTGAGGGCATCAAGGCGGCGCGGGGAATTGTCGGGGACGGATTTGGGATTTGGAGGAAAATCTCGACAGGAATGAGGGCAAGGAGAGCCCAGTGGGCCCACCGGTTGGGTTTGCCCCAGAGAGCGAGGGCCAAGGCGGCGAACAGGAGGGCGACCACGGCGCTGTGAAAGGTCAGCGGCCAATTATCAAAAGGCGGCTCGTATTTGGGATAAAAACGGGCGTAGGCGACCATGCCGGCAGCGCCGACTGCCACCAGTGTGAAAGTGACGGACCGAGTGCGGGTGGGGCTGGCGGTCCGTGCCAAGGCCGCGGCGGCAAGGAGAGGCAGGGCAAAAAGGGTGGCGATGACGAATTTGATGGGAAAGCGCATCAGTCCAAAGCCGGGGATGACGGCCTTGAAGAACGAGTAGGCGTGGGCGGCGGGGCCCATCGAGAGAATGACCGCGAGGATTGCAATCCCGCCGAGGGCAATGTCGCGTCCATCATTTCGCCGCAGGGAGACGAGGCGGGAAAGGGCGAGGAGGGTGACGGCGATGGCGGGGTAGTAGGAGGAGGTCCAGAGCTGGTCGTATTGGAAACGGACGCCCGAGGAGAGGATGTAAGTGAAAATCTGGGGGACGGCGAAACTGGCCCAGCCCCAGAGCGGCATGGACCAAAGGGAGCCCCCAAAATCGCGGTGGCGCTGGGAGATCTGGACGAGGTCGAGGAAAGGCAGCAGTTGGGCCGCGCAGACGGCTGCGACCACAAGGCAAAGCAGCGCGAACTGTTTCAGGGGGCCCACGTTCCGCAGCGTGGCGCAACGGACGGCGGCGAGCGCCAGGAAGATCGCCCAAGTGAGCAGGATCACTTCGGGAGCGCCGGTGAGCATTTGCAGCGAGGCGGCTGCCGTGGCGGCCAAGAAATCGACCCGGCAGCGGATGCGGAGGCCGAGCCAAATGACGAAGGGCATCCACGCGAGGGCGGCGACGTTGTTGGGCCAGAGCAGGAAATTGAGGGAGAGGCCGTTGATGGCGAATGCCAGACCGGCGAAGGCGGCGGCGAATCCATTTTGATAAAACGAATGGGCGAGGAGGAACATGCCGACGCCGGCGAGCCAGAGGTGGATCAGGCAGAAGAAACTGAGGGAGAATTCGAGGGGCAGCAGCAGATAGAGGAATGAGCCGGGGTAGAGAACCATGGTGTTCCATTGGGCGAGGAAGGGAATGCCGCAGTGATTCAATGGGTTCCACAGTGGAATGACGCCGTCCCAAAAAGAGGCGCGATGGTGGAAAGCCAAGGGATATCCGAAGTATCCGAAATCGCGGTAGATGAACGATTCCCCTCCGAAGAAGATTGGCCAGCGCCAAGCGACCAAGACCACCGCAAGAAGCAGGGAGAAGTTCCGCAGGGTAAATTCGCGCCCCGAGGCGGATTCGAATTTAGCGTGGGACGTCATTGGCGCGGGCATTTTTGCCAAAGGTGGCGCCAACGGGCACGCAAAAAAGGGCGGGCGCGACTCGGTTAGAGCAGGCGCGGTTCGGAGTTGGCGCGGACGGCCAAGCCGAGGCGTTTGTAACCGAGTTCGGTGACGACGCGGCCTTGCGAGGTGCGATTCAGATAGCCTTCCATGATGAGGTAGGGTTCATAAACCTCCTCGATGGTGTCGGGTTCCTCGCCGACGGCGACGGCGAGGGAGGAGACGCCGACGGGGCCGCCGCCAAACTTCAGGGCGATGGCTTCGAGGATGCGCTTGTCCATTTCGTCGAGGCCGTGCTGGTCGATCTCCAGCAGCGCGAGCGCCTTGTCGGCGATGGCGGCGGAGATTTTTCCGTCCGCGCGCACTTGGG
>CAZSXX010000115.1:0-11887 GCA_964611245.1 uncultured Verrucomicrobiota bacterium
CAGGACGTTCAGGGTCACGCCGGCAGCCCGCTGCGCAACCCCTTGCCGCATCACTTTTGTCTTCCTTGGATTCGCCTCCAGGCCTTCTTCGAGGAGGATCGCCATCACATGGATCAAAAATCGATTGATTCCGCGCGCAAAGTCATCGTCACCGGAGAAGACCAGATCGTCGGCGTACCGCGTGTAGGCGCCGCCGGATGTTTTGGCAAGTCCTGCCAACCGGCAATCGAGATTGAACGCGAGCAGATTCGCGAGGGCCGGCGAGGTTGGCGCGCCTTGGGGGAGGTGCTTGCGGATGTACAGGGATCGCGCCCCGCGGCGCTGGTTCACCGGCAGAGAATTGATCAATCCGGGCGGACAGGCCGTTGTGCAGATTCCCGCCAGCGCCTGCGCGGTGGCCTCGGGATAGCCGGCGGTGAGAAACAGGTTCCGCACGCGTGATGCCGAAAATGCCGGAAAAAAATCTTTGAGGTCAATGCGGAGCACGATCGATTTCCCGGCGTGTCCGCGCGTGAAACTGAGAATGGAGCGGCCTTTCCGGAAACCGTGCGCGGCGTCGTGGGCCGGAATGAATTCCAGAATTCCGCGCAGGATGGAGCGCTGAATTCCTTTCAGCCGCTGCTTCGGGCTTTCGATGAGCCGAAATGTGCCATCCCGTTTTGGAGCCCAACGCCGATGGTAATGCGCGAGGCCCCCGTGGACGGAACGCTCCAATCCTCGGCTGTCGGAAAACCAAAGCAATTCACCGGGAGTGAGGTTCAGCCAGTGCGCCAATTCGCCAAGCGTGGAAACTGGCCGGACTTTCCATGTTTGCGGCGGCCCCTCCGCTGGGGACATGGCGGCCGGGGTTGGCTGAATTTCGGGATGAAGCGAAACGCGCCCTTTTTCGAAGGCGGCAATGAATGCGATTTGGCGTTCGATCAAGCTGGCCAACTGCCAGACCGAGGGGCGTTTTCCTTCAAACTCGGCGGCGACAGCCTTGGCGACGCGCGCGATCCAGATTCGCCGCGTGGCCTCGCCCAGCGCGTCCGAGAGCGAACGCGCCACGGCGTCACGGCGCATCCCGCCGCGGGCCACCGCCTGGGCCAATTTTCTTGCCGCCGCCTTTTTTGGGGACATGGAAAAACAAAAAGCGGCCGGGTTTTCAACGAGTCCAGTCCAGCGTGCGGTTATATGCGTGGAAGCGCATTGACCTTCACGCGACGAGCCAGGCATCTGAAAAACTTCCCCCGGGGTAACCCCGGAGAGGCGAAGGTTGGCGAACCAAACTGCGCCGGCTTGAACCCTCGGTCGCTTGACGCAACCCAAGCCTGCCGGCACCGATTCGTCAAGCGGGCATTTCTGAACGAACCATTAATGTCCGGGGGGACTCCGTATTTATTCCTTTTGCGGGGGGCGTGATGGGTGAGGCATGCTGCGGGGAAACAGGATTCCGGGGCCATCGACAGGCGGACTCCGGGACTGCGCGAACTGGAAAGGGAAGGGTGTCTTAATTCATAGCAAGGGATCCAGTCCCGGCAGGACCGAGTCCGCCCATCCATGGTTCAGGGAGCAGGGCTGGTGGATGGCTTTGCGCCCTTGCCCCGGACTTCGATCCGGAAGGGCGGGAGCCACCGGATCGTTCCGGAGGCGCGGTCCACGAGGAGTTCGCGGGCGATGATTTCACGGCCATCGGCGAAGACTTTTGGCAGGCCGGTCACGCGGATTCTCTCGGAGGCAAGTTCGTAGTCGGCCCGCTGGCCGATCGCCTGCATTTTGGCCTCGGTCAAGATGACGTCGCCGCTGGCGACGATCCGCTCGACCCGGTTGCTGGCGCCGAAATGGACGGAGAGGAGGTTGGCGTCGATCTGGCCGCGTGTTTCATTGGCCCGGACGCCGCCGGAGAATGTGGCGACGTTGTTCACGTTCGTGAAATTCTCGGAGGTGATCACGAGGATGTTCGTGGCCGTGGCCGGTCCGGGGGGCTCCGACGCGGGCGAGAGCAGGGAAAAGCTGGCGGATCCGGTGAATGGGATTTCCATGCGGACGTTTTCCAGCGCGCGCGCCTCGCGGGTGCGGGGGTTGAAGACGAGAGTCTTGCTTGAGCCGACCTTTTTTTGGAGGTCCCACCGGGGATTTCCGGTGACGGTTATTTCATCATTCTCAAACACGGCCCGGCTGCCCTCGATCTGGCCATCCGCGCGGAGAATTTTCACGGACCGCTCGGCGACGCCGCGGGAGAGACGGTTGTCGCGGTCGAAATAAATGGTCAACAGCTCGCAATCCAAGGCCGCCTGTGGTTCGACGGCGTGGACGTTGCCGTTGTAAATCGCGATCGGCCCGAGGGTGGCGCTGTTGGTTGGCGCGTAGTCAAAGGTGTCAGCCGCAATGGTCACTTGGTTGGCGCCGGATTTCGGAGGGCTGTCCGGGGTTTCCGGGGTGGCGATCATCGTTGAGGGCAGGGTCATTCGGACTTTCGTTTCGGCGCGGATGGTGTTGTTGGTGCGGTGAAGAATGAGGGTTTCGCTTTCCCCCATTCGATCCCCCGTGCGCCAGGTGGTTTGCCCCGTCAAGCGCAGCAGGCCGGAGGACGGGGTGAAGAGACCGCGGTTGCCGCGCGCCTCCGTCTGGCCCTGCGTCAGGATCACGCGGTCGATCGCCTCGACCTGTTCGAGGGCGTTGTTTTGGTCGAAGCGGACATTGAGCTCCTGGCAACGGAGTTCGCCTTGGGCGTCGATGACATGGACGTTGCCCCGGAACAAAACAGCCTCTGTGCGATGCTCCATGTAATCGGCGTTCACGGTCATCGGTTCGGCGTTGGCGGGCGCGGTGGCGACGACGGCCTCGCGCCGGATGGCCGCGGCCACTTTGTTGGAGACGATGAGAAGGCCCGCCGCGGGCCGCCAGCGGAAGCCGACGCCGGTGAGAGCGATGCGCTGGTCGCCGGTCTTCATGGACAGATCTTTTTCGCCCCACACCTCGCGCGATTTATTGTTGTCGAACAGGGCCTCCGCGGCATCAATGGCCATGTCCACCGTGCCGTCGGCCCGGAAGGTCTCCACATGCGGGCCGGTGATTTGGAAAATGCCGTCGCCGAGGTGGGCGGCGTCCTTGCCGGTCAAGCGGGAGCGTCGGCCCGAGTCGTCCGCCACGTCGCGCCGGAAATCTTTCATGCGCGCGTTCAAGGGAGCCTGCGCATGGACGGTTGGCTGGGCCACGAGAACGAGGAGCAGCGCCGTGAGGAATCGGGCGAGGCAGGGGATCATTGTGAGAAATGGCGGACGAGGGGGTCCCATTTGCCCTGGGCCTGGAGGATCATCACCGCCAACTCGCGGACGGCCCCTTCGCCTCCGGGGAGCTCGGTGACATAATGGGCGAGGTCCTGGCATTCGGGAATCGCATGCGGGACCGTGACCGCGACCCCCGCGCGTTTCAAGGCCCCGAGGTCGACAATGTCGTCGCCCATGTAGCTGATCTCGTCCCAACCCAGCCGGGCTTCGGAGAGGATCTTCTCGACGGCGGTGACCTTGTTGCCGTCGCTTTGGTGCAGGAACTCGATCTTGAGGTCATTGGCCCGCTGCGTGGTGGCGGGGGAGGGCCGGTTGGAGACCCAGGCGACCTTGATTCCTTCGCGCTGGAGGAGGCGCAATCCGAGCCCGTCGGGAATGTTGAACCGCTTGGTCTCGACGTCGCCGTCCATGTAGACGGAGGCGTCGGTCAGGATGCCATCGACGTCGCAGACGAAGAGGCGCACTTTTTGGAGGCGGGCGGTCAGTTCAGGGGAGGGATTATTCATTGTGCGGCGGCTTTAATCTGGATGAGTTGGGTCAGGAGTTTTGGCATTTCACGGAGGAAAATCATGTTGGGCCCATCGCTCATGGCCTTGTCCGGGTCAGGATGGGTTTCGATGAACAACCCATCGCAGCCCGCGGCGACGGCGGCTTTGGCGAGGACGGGGGCGAATTCACGCTGGCCGCTGGACCGGTCGCCCGCGCCGCCGGGAAGCTGGACGGAATGGGTGGCGTCGAAGATCACCGGACAGCCAAGGCGCTTCATAATGGGGATGGCCCGCATGTCCGCGACGAGGTTGTTGTAGCCGAAAGTCGTGCCGCGCTCGGTCAGCATGAGTTTCCGCCCGCCGGCGGCCTGGGCTTTCCGCAAGACATTGCCCATGTCGTTCGGGGCGAGGAATTGGCCTTTCTTGATGTTGACGATTTTTCCCGTGCGGACGGCCGCGTCGATCAGATCGGTCTGGCGGCAAAGGAAGGCGGGAATTTGAAGGATGTCGGCCACGCTGGCCGCGGCCCGCGCTTGCTCCGCGGTGTGGATGTCCGTCACCACTGGCACGCCAAACTCGGCGCGGACACGCGCGAGGACCTTGAGGCCCTCGTCGAGTCCCGGTCCGCGAAAGGACGATCCGGACGAGCGGTTGGCCTTGTCAAAGCTGGCCTTGAAGGCGAACGCCACGCCCAGCTTGAGGGCGGTCGCGGAAAGGGATTTGGCGACCTGGAAACAGAGGCGCTCGCTTTCAATGACGCACGGCCCGGCAAGCAGGACCAGGCTGTGGCGGCCCCGGAGCGATTTCCATATGGCGGCGTCATTCAACACCCAACGATTAAGACGCCCATCCGGGAAAAGCGCAATCCGAGAGAACCGTGGGCCCCAACAATGACCAGCTATCCCCGATGCCTGGCGACGGCCGCGGCGATGCTGTCCACGGTCGCCAAGGTGTCCCGCGCGGCGGAGGGGTCGGGAATCTTCAAGCCATAATTCTTGTCCAGCGCCACGACCAACTGCAACGCGTCGACGGAATCGAGGGCGAGGCCGCCCGGCCCGAACAGGGCGAGGTCGTCAGCAATTTCGTGGGCGGGGGTCGAGAGCATCAGGTTCTCGACAAGCAGCGCCTTGATTTCGGATTTGAGCGGGTCGGGATTGTTCACGGGAGGCGTTCAGATTCCGAGGCGGAGGTTGCGTCACCGATTGCCCCAGCACAAGGCGGAAAGGAGGGTCATGTTTTGGCGGACTCCCCGGCGGTGGGCGACGGAGCCTCCTGGGCGCAAAGAGCATGGAATTTGCGGAGCGCGGAGGCGACTTCGTCCGGGGCCTCCATGGCGGCGCCGTGGCCCGCGCGCTTGACGGCCACAAAGTGGGCGGAAGGGTTGAGGTCGGCCATCTGTTTCGCTTTGTCGATGGGAATAAACTGGTCCTCCAAACTGTGGACGATCAGGATGGGGAACTGCGCGTCCTTCAGGACCGCGGAACGGTCCGGGCGGCGGGCCATCGCCTCAAGGGCCCAAGACAGGCCTGCGGTCCCCGCCGACTCCGCGCCTTGGACAACGAATTTTTGAAAGTCCGGGTTCTCCGCGTTGGCGGAAGAGAACATTTTAGGAAGGGCGGCCTTGGCGGCAGCCCCCGGACCTTCGGCCTGGATTTTGCGGATCATCTCGCGCCGGGCACGGCGGGTGTCGTCGGAATCGCTGAAGGGTTGGGAATTGACCAGCGCGAGGCCGGCTATTCTTTCGGGAGCCATCTCCGCGAGGGCCAATGCGACATATCCGCCCATGGACATGCCGGCGACCACCGCGCGGTCGATTTTTTCGCGTTGCAGCATGGCCTCGATGTCGGCGGCGAAAAGGTCGATGGAGGGTTCACCTTCCGGGGCGCCCGCCTTGCCAAAGCCGCGCAGATCCGGGACGTAGGCGCGAATGCGGCTGCCGAGGGCGGCGATGACGCCGTGCCACATCGAATGCTCGAGCGGGTAACCGTGAATCAGGACAAGCGGCAATGGTTGTGTGGCCATAAATCTCCCCGCCATTTTTTGCCCCGCCACAAGGCTTTCCAGCAAGACATTATTGCGGATGTTTCGGCCCAGGTTGAGAGACAGATTGTTCTCGAAAAGCGGCCCTGTGAAACCGCAGTATCGGGGCCAGCGCCCCGTTCAAGTTTGAGGGGCCACGCGCAATTCAATGAAGACGACTCATTTTCCGGCGGCGATCCTGGCGCTGGCTTTCATCATTTCCGGCGGCCCGGCCGGAGGGGCCGAATTGAAACCGAAGGCAGGACCGAAGCCGTTTGAATACGGAGAGGCGCCGGGGGACCTTCCGAATTACACCCCCAATGCGCAATGGGGCACGCAGGGCGACCCGATCCGGAGGATGCAAAAACCACTGGCGCCCGCGCAGTCCGGGGAACGCCTGGTTGCGCCGCCAGATTTCACCGGAAGCTTGTTCGCGGCTGAGCCCGACGTGGTGAAGGCCATCTGGTTGAACTGGGATGAGCGGGGGCGGCTCTGGGTCGCGTCGACTGTCGACTATCCGAACAACATGCAGCCGGAGGGGCAGGGGAATGACCGGTTGGTGATTTGTGAGGATTCGGACGGCGAGGGAAAGGCGGACAAATTCAAGACGTTCGCCGACCGATTGAGCGTGCCAACGGGGTTCGTCTTCGCCAAGGGCGGGGTGATTGTCGTGCATTCGGGCAAGACGGAGTTCTTGGCGGACACGGATGGGGACGACCGCGCGGATGTGCGGCGGGAGTTGTTCCGGGGTTGGGGCACGCAGGACACCCACGCGGGTCCAAGCAATCTGCGGTACGGATTCGACAATTGGATTTGGGGCGTGGTGGGGTATTCCGGTTTTCGCGGGACGGTGGGCGGAAAGGAATTGCGGTTTGGGCAGGGGATCTTCCGCTTCAAGCCGGATGGGTCCGCGCTCGAGTTTGTCCGGTCCAGCAACAACAACACGTGGGGCCTTGGATTCACCGAGGACAACATCGTGATCGGCTCGACGGCCAACGGCAACGCGAGCATGCACATGCCGATCGCCAACCGTTTTTATGAATCGGTGAACGGGCTGGCGGCGGCGGTCCTCGGCACGATCGCGGACAGCCAAACATTTTATCCAATCACCGACCGGGTGCGGCAAGTGGATTACCACGGCAAGTTCACGGCGGCCGCCGGCAGCGCGATCTACACGGCGCGGAGTTTCCCCAAGGAATATTGGAACCGCGCCCAGTTTGTCACGGAACCGACTGGGCATCTTGTGGCGCAGTTCAACTTGGAACGGCGTGGGTCGGATTTTGTGGCGGTGAGCGCGCGCAATTTCGCGGCCAGCGACGATGAATGGACGTCGCCGGTTTGCGCGGAAGTGGGCCCGGACGGCGCGGTGTGGGTCAGCGACTGGTACAATTACATCATCCAGCACAACCCCACCCCCCGCGGATTCCGCAATGGCAAAGGGAACGCTTATGAGACGCCGCTGCGCGACACGGTCCATGGCCGCATTTATCGGATCAGCCATGCCAAGGCGTCGGCGCCGGAATTGTCGACGCTGGCGAAGACGTCCCCGAAGCAACTGGTTGCCGCATTGAAGAGCAACAACCTGTTTTGGCGGATGACCGCCCAGCGGCTGTTGGTTGAGCGGGGGAACGGGGATGTCCAGCCGGAGTTGATCCAGCTCGTGCGCGACACAGCGGTCGATGAAATTGGGCTGAACCCGGCGGCAATCCACGCGTTGTGGACCTTGAATGGGCTGGGCGCGTGGAGTGACGCGGGCGCGGTCGCCGCAGCGACGGGAGCTCTGAAACATCCATCGCCAGGGGTGCGTCGCGCGGCGGTCATGGTCGCGCCGCGCGCGGGAATTGCCGCCGCCGTCCTTTTGAGCGCGAACGTCCTGGCGGATTCCGATGCCCAGGTCCGTTTGGCGGCATTGCTTGCGCTGTCGGAAATGCCACCTTCAGTCGAGGCGGCTGGGGCGATCCTGGCGATGCTCCAGAATCCGGCCAATGCGGGGGACCGCTGGATTCCGGATGGGGCCTCAATCGCGGGAGCGCGGAATGACACCGCCTTCCTTCGCGAGGCCTTGGGAACGCGCGAGACGGGGGCGCTGAAGGGCGAAAGCGCCCGTGTGCTGCAGGCGGTGACCCGCCATTACGCGCAGCGGAGCCCGGGAGAGACGTTGGTCGGGACGCTCGAGCGGTTGAAGGGGGCACGGCCCGAGATCGCGGCGCCCATTTTGGACGGGTTGGTCGCCGGGTGGCCGCGTGAAAAGGCGCCCGCTCTCACGGATGTGGACAGGCGGAAGCTGGGTGAGGTCATGGAGGCGATTGACGAACCGTTGCGGGACCGGTTGCTGGCCTTGTCATTGCGTTGGGACCAACCCGCGTTGTTCGGCGACCGGGCGGCGACGATCATCCAGTCCCTCCGGGCGCAGACGATGGATGGGTCGGCCCCGGAAGAAAGGCGGGTGGCGGCGGCGGGCCGGCTCATGGGAATTGACAGCGGGAGCGAAAACGCGCGGTTCCTGCTTGGACAGGTGTCGGTGGTCACTCCGCCCGGGTTGGTGACTGGATGGTTGAACGCAGTGGCCGAGAGCCGGGACGCGGAAACCGCCCAAGCGGTGATCTCCATTTGGCCGCAGTTCACTCCCGTAACCCGCAGGAACGCGGTGCAGGCTTTGAGCCGCCGGGCGGAATGGGCGCAGAAGATGCTCGACTCGGTGGAAAGCGGCGTGATTTCGCGCGGCGATTTGGGCGTGGACCAATGGGCGCAATTGAAAAGCAATCCCAACCGCGCCGTCGCTGGGCGGGCCACCCGGCTGATGCAAGCCGGGAATGCGGTCTCCGCCGACCGGGAGGAGATCGTGAAAAAACTGCTGCCGCTGGCGCAGGAGAAAGGGGACGCCGCCCGCGGCAAGGAAGTTTACGCCATCGCGTGCGCCGTTTGCCACACGTTGAACGGCCAAGGCGGAAAAGTCGGGCCTGACCTGAGTGGCATTGGAGCGAAGGATCGGCGGGAGATTCTGACGGACATTCTGGACCCTAACCGGTCGGTGGAGGCCAATTACCGGCTGTGGAATGTGACCACGCGGTCCGGCGAGACCTTCTCGGGGCGGCTGGAGACGGAAACGCAAACCACGATTGGAATCCTGGACACGACCGGGCAGGCGCACGCCGTGCAGAGGAAAGACATCGCGTCGCTCGCGGGCCTGCCCACATCGATCATGCCGACCGGGTTTGAATCGCTCCCGCCGGACGACCTGAAGGCTTTGCTGGAGTACATCTGCGCGCCCCATTGAAATGAGGACGTCTCGCATTCCGCTCCTTTGGCTTGCGGCTTTCGTCGGCTGCGTCGCCCACTGGCCCGGATTTTGTGACGCGGGGGCGGCGGCGCCCCGCATGTACCGGGACCGAATTGCGCCGCACTGGTTCGAGGGCGGCACCCGGTTTTGGCACCGCAACGAATTGCCTGGGGGAAAGGAGGAATTCGTGGTCGTCAATGCGGAGACTGGTGAACGCCAACGGGTGGACCGGGCTCCGGACAATGGGAATCCAGAGCGGGGTGTTGAAGTGGAACGCGAAGCCCGGCCAACGGTCCGAAATGGCGGGGAGACGGAGCTTGTGTTCGACAACCGCCTGCCGCATCCGGTGGAGCTTTTTTGGATCGACTCGACCAGCACGCGGCGCAGCTATGGGAAGGTGGAAGCGAACAGCCGGCGGGCCTTGCGGACGTTTGGCGGGCACATGTGGTTGGTGGCCGGTCCCGAGAGCGTGGTTCTCGGGGTTTTCGAGGCGCGGGAAAATGGTGGAGCCGCGGTCATTGACGCCTCGCTGCCAAAGGCAGCGAAGGGGCGTGTCGCGCCGAACCGACGTGAGGAATCGCGGGGCGAATCGCCCGATGGCGCATGGCGGGCCTTCATTCGCGACCACAACCTCTTTGTGCGGTCGGCGCGGGTGGATCTGGAGATTCAACTGAGCCACGACGGCCAGGACAAGTTGGCCTACGGAAACATTTCATGGGCTCCGGATTCCAGGAGTGTGGCGGCGTTTCGGACTGAGTCTGCGGAGAAGAAGTCGGCGCACCGGGTGGAATCCTCACCGCCGGGTGGAGGTCGGGCGGCGCTGAAATCCCGGCCGTATGTCCTGCCTGGCGATCCATTTCCGAAGCACGAACTGAACATCTTCAACCTCGAGAAGCGGAGTTCGACGCGGCCAACGGTGGACCGGTTCGAGCATGAATGGCAATCGCCGCGCGTTCACTGGAGCCCCGATTCGTCCCGGCTTTCCTACCTACAGGTGGACCGAGGCCACCAGCGGTTCCGCGTGATTGAAGTCGAAGTGAAGTCAGGCGCGGTGCGCAACCTGATTGACGAGCGGTCGGATACTTTCATTTGGACGGCGCACACGGAAACGTTGGGAACCGAGGCAGTGAATTGGTTGCGCGAGAGCGAGGTTTTGATTTATGTGACGGAGAGAAGTGGTTGGAGGCATCTGCATCATGTCGACATCGCCACCGGGGAGGACCGCGCCCTGACGAAGGGGGATTGGGTGGTGCGGGGGATCGATTCCATCGATGAGGCCAACCGTCAGGTTTGGTTCCGCGCCAGCGGCGTTTTTGCCGGGCAAGACCCGTATCTGGTCCATTTTGGGCGCGTCAATTTCGACGGTTCCGGATTGGTGTTCCTCACACGGAGCGATGGCAACCATTCCATCCAATTTTCGCCGGACCGGCGGTGGATCATCGACACGTATTCGCGGGTTGACTGCCCGCCCGCGCACGAGTTGAGGCGCACCCTCGACGGGGAGTTGGTCTGCAAGTTGGACGAGGCGGACGTGACGGAATTGGAGGCGGCCGGCTTTCAACCGCCGGAGGTTTTTGTGGCGAAGGGGAGGGACGGCACGACGGACATTTGGGGGGTCATTTACCGTCCGCCCGGGTTTGATCCAAACAAGAAACACCCAATCCTCGAAGACATCTACGCCGGGCCCCATGGGGCGTTTGTGCCGAAATCATTCAGCACGCAGCGGCGTCATGAGAATTATGGGAAGCTCGGTTTCGTCGTGGTGAAAATTGACGGGATGGGCACGGCGCACCGGTCGAAGGCCTTCCACGACGCCTGCTGGAAGAACCTGAAGGATGCGGGATTTGAGGACCGAATCCTCTGGATGAAAGCCGCCGCCGCCAAGCATCCGGAGTTGGACATTTCACGGGTGGGGATATTTGGGACCTCCGCCGGAGGACAGAACGCGGCGGGCGCGGTGATATTCCATCCCGAGTTTTACAAGGCAGCCGCCGCGAACTGCGGATGCCATGACAACCGCATGGACAAGGCGTCGTGGAACGAGCAATGGATGGGCTATCCGGTTGGGCCACAGTACTTGGCCTCCTCCAACATCGAGAACGCGGGGAAGTTGGGCGGGGCGCTCTTCCTGATTGTCGGCGAGTTGGACACCAACGTGCCGCCGGAATCAACGCTGCGGTTCGCGGACGCACTGATCAAGGCGGGCAAAGAGTTTGAAATGCTGGTTGTCCCAGGGGCGGGGCACGGCGTGGGCGGGCCGCCGGGAGTTTATGTCCAACGGCGGGTGGAGGATTTCTTCGTTCGGCGGTTGATGAAGAACTAAACGATGCCCCAGCAGAAAGGGTCGGATTCGGTGAGGATCAGGGTGGCCTCGGCGTTCACAAATGCCGTGCCAGTGATGGACGGCGAGATCAAACCTTGGGCGCGATCCAGCCAGCGGAACGTTCCTTTGAACTGGCTGCCGATGATGCTCTCTTGAATCCATGTTTCGCCCTCGGCCAGTTTTCCCTCGGCGGCGAGGCAGGCCAACTTGGCGCTGGTGCCGGTGCCGCAGGGGGAGCGGTCGTAGGCCTTGCCCGGGCAAAGCACGAAATTTTTGGAATGGGCGGCCGAACCGGAGGGCGGGCCGAACAATTCGACGTGGTCAATCTCCGGGTGGCCACTGGAATTGAGGGAAATCCGGATCCGCCAGGCCACTTCCGTCAGTGATTCGACGGACTGAACGCCATCCATGGGCAAGTTCCCGGAGGTCAGGAAAAACCAATTTCCGCCCCAAGCCACGTCGCCCGTGAATTCCGTCGCGCCGTCCAGCCGCACGACCACGTTTTTCG
>CAZSXX010000116.1:0-11662 GCA_964611245.1 uncultured Verrucomicrobiota bacterium
CGCGCCATACCGCGATCGACGGCTCAAAGAGATCCGCGAAGAGTTCGCGCCGCTCCGCATCGTCGAGGGCAGGATCGGCCCGCAGCCGCTCGCTGACTTCGCAGATCCGCTGCACGGCCCCTGCCATTTCTCGCCCAGCTTCTCGTTCTCGAACGTCGGCTTCCTCAACAACGCGTCCAGGCCCCCCTCCTGCTCGTTCGGGTAATGGCCCACGTTCAAGCGGTACGTGTCCAGCGCCGTCCCGACGTTCTGCAGCATCAGCTTCGTCGTGTTCTTTTCCGCCCCCTGCTGCTGTGGCAACACAAACACCACCAGCGCGCCCGCCAACAGCAGGATGATCACAATCACCAACAGGATTTCGATCAGCGTGAAACCCGCGGCTCGCTTCGACTGGACGACGTCATTTAATCGCATAAAAATTCTTCAACCGTGTTCCATGGGACGCCTTCCGCATCCGCAACATTCAAAAAAGCTTTGTGTCTTGCTCCTCGCTATTCGAGGAAAAATTTCTCTAAACTGAGGCGCAATGCCGGGACACTCTGGCTGGCGGCGGTCCCTCCTGGTCCAAACTCAGTTTTCTCCAAGAATAATTCTCCCGCTGGCGTGCGGTGGACTTCAATGCGCTTTTCAGGTCCCAATACCAACCAGCATTCCTTGACATTCGCGGCCGCGTAGGCCCTCAATTTTGACCGGTCGTACTCATGGCTGGTGACGCAGACTTCAACCACGAGCTCGGCGGTCGTCGGATGGGCCCGCGCATAGTCTTGTATCGTTCCAGACACCACAGAAATATCCGGCTCCGGCTCGGATTCACGGCAAATCACCGGCTGTTCCACGCGGATATGCACCCCCGGCGGATTCAACGCCTGGAAAGCCTGCAGCAGCCGCAAGACTAAGGTGGTGTGGGAAGGGGACTTTGGCATCTTTTTGTAAACGAGGCCGTAAAGGAGCTCGGAATTCTTTGGAATCAGCCCAGCTTCGCCAAGCACATGGTACGCTTCAATGGACAACGGCCATAATTGGCCGCTCCGCACCGGCGTGGGTGAAGCCGCTTCCGTTTTCACAAAACAACTCTAACGTTCACGCCATTTGTTGCAACATCGTTCCGGACGCCTATTTGGACCCTAGCTGGCTGGCCATCGTGAAAATCGGCAGCAACAATCCCAACGCCAAAAACCCGATGCACGCCGCCACCGCCACCAGGATCGCCGGCTCAATCAACCGCACCGCCTGGTCCACCTGCCGGTTCGTCCGCCGCTCAACCGTGTCGGCGATTTGCACCAGCACCTTGTCCAATTTGTTCGACTCCTCCGCCACCGTGATCATGGCCAGGATCTGGTCCGGAAAAAAGCCCCCCTCCGCCAGTGGCTCCGACAGCCGCTTTCCGTCCCGCACCGCCTCCGCCGCCTGCGCCACCTTCTCCGCCAAAATGTTCGACCCCGTCGCGTCCTTGCTGATCTTCAACGCGTGCAGCAGCGGCACCCCATTCGCCAGCATCGTCCCAAGTATCCGGCAAAAACGCGTGATCGCCAAAAGCCGAAGCGCCATCCCGACCACAGGAATCTTCATCCGCCATTTCTCCATCGTCCGCCGCGCCTTCTCGCTTTTCAGGTTCATCCAAATCAGCGCGCCCAACCCCACCGCCGCCAGGATCAATAAATACCAATACTTCCGCGTCACCACGCTCGCCCCAAAAAGAATCTCCGTCGGCAGCGGTTTCTTCGCCGTGTTCAGCAGCGGCTCGAACTTCGGCACAAAGAAAATCAAGGCCCCAATCATCACCGACATCCCCAGCCCCACCAGCACCATGGGATAGATCATGGCGCCGATCACCTTGCTCCGCAGCTCTTCAAACCGCTCCAGGAATCCCGCCAAACTTCGCAGCACCTCCTCCAAAAATGCCGCCCTTTCCCCGGCCTGGATCATCGCCACATGCAGCGGCGGAAAAACCTCCGGGTATTCCCGCACCGTGTCCGTGAGCGATTTTCCCTCCGAGACGGACGTGCGAATCTCCTTCAGCAGCTCCTTCAGCCCCGGGCTCGCCGTGCTGCGGATCAGCGAATCAAGCGCCCGCAACAACGGCACTCCGGACCCAATCAAATCCGCCAATTGCCCATACATCATCCCAAGGTCCCGGCCTTTGACCTTCCGCCGCACCCGCCCATCCTTCTCCCCGGCGCCGTCCTTCCCCCAGATGTTGACCGGGAACAGCCGCTTCTCCTCCAGCGCGCGCACCACCGCCGCCGCGCTTTCCGCTTCGAGGGCGCCGGAGATCTTCTGCCCCCCCTCCGTCATCGCTGTGTAATTAAAATTCGCCATCCGGAAAAAACGCCGCCCTGCCGTTGTGGAGGCAGGCCGCAGGTCGGTTAAACCGCCGTCGACATCACGACCTCTTCAATGGTCGTCAACCCTTTGCGCACCTTCAGCCAGCCATCCTCCCGCAACATCCGGGTCCCCGATTTCTTGGAAACGCGGACCACTTCGGTCGAGGGCGCCCGCTCCATCACTTTGGCCCCAATCTCGTCGTTCATCACCATCAGTTCGTACACCCCGCTCCGCCCACGGTACCCCGTGTTGCGGCAATGCTGGCAGCCCACCCCGCGGTAAAACTTCTCCCCCTCCACCGGCTTCATGTCCTTGGGCAGCTTCTCGGGCGTGTATTCCACCCTGCATTTCGGGCAAACTTTGCGCACCAACCGCTGCGCCATCGCCCCGATCAGCGTGCTGCTCACCAGGAACGGCTCCACCCCCATGTCGATCAACCGCATCGGCGCCGACGCCGAATCGTTCGTGTGCAGGGTCGAAAGCACCAAATGGCCCGTCAACGCCGCCTGCGTCGCCGCCCGCGCCGTCTCCAAATCCCGGATTTCCCCGATCATCACCACGTCCGGGTCATGCCGCAAAATGGACCGCAGCCCCCGCTCGAAGGTCATTCCCACTTGGGGATTCACCGGAATTTGATTCACTCCCGCCAAATGATACTCCACCGGGTCCTCGACCGTCAGCACCTTGATCCCGGGCCCAACGATCGCGTTCAGCGCCGCGTACAGCGTCGTCGTCTTGCCCGCCCCCGTCGGCCCCGTCACCAGGAATATCCCGTGCGGCCGGTCGATCAGTTCCCGGAACTGCTCGTACATCACTTCGTCCATCCCCAGCTCCGGCAGCGTGAAAAGCACGTTCGCCTTGTCCAGCAAACGCATCACCACCCCTTCGCCAAACAGCATCGGAATCACGCTCACGCGCACATCGATCTGCCGCCCGCCCACCTGGAACTTGATGCGCCCGTCCTGCGGAACCCGCCGCTCCGCGATGTTCATGTTCGCCAGGATTTTGATGCGCGAAATGATCGCCGCCGCGAACCGGTGCATCTGCTGCGGCACCGGCGCCTCCTGCAACACCCCGTCAATCCGGTAGCGGATCGCCATGTGGTGCTCAAACGGCTCGATATGGATGTCGCTCGCCCGCTCGTGCACCGCCTCGACGATGATCTCGTTCACCAGCTTGATGACGCTCGCCTCCTGCGCCATCTCCATCAAATCCTCGCTCGCCTCCACCGCGCTCGATCCGCCCGACTCCTCCGGCCCCACCATTTCATCCAACGTGTCGCCGCCCAGCCCGTAATGGGTCTTGATCACCTTCTCGATGTCATCCTTGGGCGCCAGCACCGGCTGGATGTTCAAGCCGGTCATCAGCTTGATTTCATCAAAGGAATAAAGGTCGAACGCGTCGCTGGTCGCCACCTGCAGCGTTCCATTGAACCGCTTCACCGGCACCAACCGCTTCCGGTACACAATGCGCGGCGGCAGCGACCTCAGCAAATCCGGTTCAAACTGCACCTCCTCCAAATTGATCATCGGCAGGTGCAAATGCTCCGACATCACCTCCAGCAACTGCTTCTCCGACAACATCCCAAGCTGGATCAACGCCCGATCCAACCTCAGTCCCTCCGCCTTTTGCAACGCCTGCGCTTCTTCATTCTGCTTGGACGTCAGCAGGCCTTTATCCAGCAATATTTCCGTTATGCTCATTCTCTGCGAACCCGAATCCGCCCTTCCAAGCCGCCAGACGGCCGATCAAACGCCGACTCTAGCGCCTTTTGCTCCTCAAAGCGAGCCAGAATTTTGCGGACTCGGCTAACGGTTCGACTGCCCCGCCGCGGCGAACATTCAATATATACGCGCCTTAAATCGCGGGCCGGCTCAAAGGTGCGGCCGGAAAAATGCCCACGCGAAAACCGCCAACAGCGCCGCCGCCGTCACGGCCCACACCCAGCCCCATTTTCGCTTCGGCGCCTCCCCCTCGAATTCCCGCCGGACGTACTCCTCGTAATCAAAATCCTCGCTCGGAATCCCCAGGCTGTCCGCCTTCGCGTCCTCCGACCATCCCGTCTCCTCGCATGCCCCGCACCCCGGGCACGCCTTCGCGCGCGGCGGCACCACGTCGCCGCAATTTGGGCAAATCTCCGGCGTCATCCCTCAACCCTACCGGTTCGACATGTCCCCGGAAATCCCGGAATGTGGGTCGTACCCCGTTTGCGCGATCGCCCCTGGATCCAGGCTCCACCGCGACGCCAGCACGCAAACTTTCTCCGCGTTCGCGAAATGCGCCTCCCGCGCCGAAAACGGAAAGATCGACGGCTGCTCCCCATAGTCAAAGCACCTCAACCCCAGCTCCCGCTCCGCCGCCGTCATTTCCCCCTCATTCCACAGCGTCTCGCCCGCCCACGCGTACGCCCGGTAAATCCGGTTGTTCTCCGCCCGTATCCACGCGTGGTGGTTCACCGCCCGGTTCCAGCAAAAAAACTGCACCGCTCCCAGCGCGTGGCTCAGCCGCATCACAAAATGGAACACCCGGTCAATGTCATCCGCCGGATCCGGCAACCCCTGCCCCACCACCAAGATCCACCCATCCAAAGGCGGCGACACAAACAGCTTTCCGTCTCCCATCTTCCCCATCCCATCCGTCACCGAACAGGGCGTGGGATTGTGCAGCCCCAGCGCCGCTTGCACTTTGGAAATGTCCGAAGTCTTGATCGCCAGCCATCGCTGCGGGCGGTCGAAAAGGAACGGCTGGTGCGGACGGTCAAAGGAGTCCCGCCTCAAGCCAAAAGCCTCCCCCCGCCCGGCCTCCTGTTTCCTGCGAACCCAATATCCCGCCAGGCACGCGAAGAACGCCCCGAGGATGATCGACGCCAGCAAAATCATCATCAGGAGGATGGCAACTACGCTCTGGTCTGGCGCGCTCACTCGTTCCAATCTAGCGGGCCGCGCCATTTCTTCAATCCGAAATCCGCGCATCCCTCCCTCGGGCTCCTCCCGATTTCCAGCCTCATCCCTGCAAAACGCAATCCCCCCTCCACGGTCCAATCGTCATGAACTCGCCGTCGGCTCCGCAACCCGCCTGGAAATCCTATCTCGCCGCTGTCAGCTTCATGGCCCCGGCCCTTTTCTTCTGGGCCGTCGTTTCCGTTTTCGTGTTCCCCAAAGTCCAGCAGATGTGGCGCGACGCCAACATCCCCACCTCCGACGCCTCGTGGTGGCTGATGGGTTGGCTCCAATTCGGTGTTCATAACAGCAAGCTCATCATCGGTTTGATCCTCGTCGCCTTGATCGCGTTCGAATTCTCCTGGCAAGGCTGGGCCCGCCTCCGCCGCGCCGCCCTCGCCCTCGCTGTTTTCCTGCTCAACACTTATCTCGTGTTTCAAATCACCCTCGTCGCCTTCGCCATGGCCGTCGCCGGTCCAGCCCTGATGAACGCCCAGAAATAGCCGCTTTCCTCCCCTTCCCATCGGCGCTAAAAGTCCCGTGTGCGTCCGTTTCCCGATCCAGAACTGCCTCCCGGCTTTTGCCCCACCCCGGAACACGTCCTGCATCGCCGCCTCTTCCTCCAAGGCCTGACCGCCTCCGGCGCCGCCTCGCTCCTGAGTTGGTCCGGCCTGTTCACCCCCAAAATCTTCGCCGATCAGGTCAAAAAGGAGCAAAAACATTGCATCCTCCTCTGGCTCACCGGCGCCCCCAGCCAATTCGAAACCTGGGATCCCAAGCCCGGCCGACCCACCGGCGGCCCCTTCAAAAGCATCCCCACCAAAATCCCCGGGATCCACATCAGCGAGCTCATGCCGAAGACCGCGACCATCATGGACCAGCTCGCGGTCGTTCGGAACATGAAGACCAAGCAATCCGAGCACCTCCAGGGCATCGACCTCCTCCAGCGCGGCGCCCCTCCCCGCCAGCCGTTCATCCGCCCCACGCTCGGCAGCGTCCTCGCCGAACAGCTCGGCCAACTCAACAGCCCAATCCCCAATTTCGTCCTGTTCGACCCCTGCCCCGAAGGCAATGAGTTCAAGGAATTCAAGGCCGGCAACTGGGCGGGCTGGCTCGGCGCCCAGTACGGCCCGGTCCGCGTCGGCGGCGATTACAAAATCCCCGACGTCGCCCGCCTCCCCGGCATCTCCGCCGCCGACCACGAGGCCCGCGAAAATCTCCGCCGCTTCTTCACAAAGAAGTACGAGAACGAACGCCAAAGCGCCGCGGCCAAATCCCAAAACGCCGCCTTCGCCCGCGTCAAGGGCCTGATGAGCTGCGCGGACCTGTTCGACCTCGACAAGCTCCCCGCCAAGGAAAAGGAAAAATACGGCCCCGGCGTCTTCGGCCTCAACACCCTCCAGGCCCGCCACCTCGTCGAAAATGGCGCCCCCTTCGTCATGGTCGCCAACGGCATGCCTTGGGACACCCACGTCTTCCACAACGAGGTCTACCAAATGCTCGTCCCCGACCTCGACAAAATCATCTTCCACCTCATCACGGACCTCAAGGAGCGCGGCCTCCTCGAAAAAACCCTCGTCGTCATCATGGGCGAATTCGGCCGCACCCCATGGATCAACACCGCCCGCGGCCGCGACCATTACCCCGACGCCTGGTCCCTCGCCATGGCCGGCTGCGGCGTCAAGCGCGGCGTCGTCGTCGGCGCCACCGACCAGGACGGCATCAACTGCGTCGACAAATCATTCGACGAAATGAACCTCTTCGCCACCATCTTCACCGCCCTGGGCATCGATCCCTACGCCCAATACAACCTCCCCAACCTCCCGACCTTCCACCGCGTCGAGAACAAATCCGAGCCCATCCGCGAAATCCTCGCCTGAGTCCCCACAGAAAGCCTGGGCCGACCATTTGGTTGCCTCAACCCTTGGGCCGGTCAATCGCCTTCAATCATGCGGCCGGCCCGACGCCGCTTTGTTCCGGCGCAATCTCTTGCTCGCGTTCTCTTCCGGGATGGCGACCAACAAATCGATGTCCTCCGTGAATCGTGGCGCCCCGTGCGCCAGCAGCGCAAACCCGCCCACCACCAGAAACTCAACTTTCGCTGAGAGGCACAATTCGATAAACTCTCGGAAATCCTTCTTCGGGTCCATGGGATGGATAAAATGACCAGCCGCGAACCATGATCGCCTCGAATGTTTCCCGCGCCAGGATCGGGTCCTCGATCAACGGCGCGATCCCCTCCTCGCCCAGCTTCAACTTCCGCGCCACAGGTTCCATCCCGGCATTCTACCCTTGCCCATCCTGATAGACAATCGCTCTCCCCAAATCGTCCCCAGGCCCGTCCAGGCGAATGCGCCCATCCCGCCTAAACTCGGCCTTCCCCAGCGCGCTTCTCGATGATACTAATGGGAGCGCCAAAACACGCCCATGCCTGACGAAAAGACCGCGGAATTGAAAACGGAAAAGCTCAAGGAGCATTCCGTCCCCACCGCCATCCTCGGCTTCGATCTTTTTCCCGACGGCCAACGTGGCTTGGTCGCCTGCCTTGACGGTGGCGTCTCGGAAATCGACCTGGATTCCGGCGCCCTCACCCCGCTCGGCCGCCACGAAAGCTACGCCTCCAGCGTCGCCCTTCATCCCTCCGGCAAACACGCCATCAGCGGCGGATACGACGGCTGCCTGCTCTGGCATGACCTTGCCGCCCGCTCCGCTTCCAGCCTCAAAGCCCACCAATTCTGGTCCTGGCAAAGCGCCCTTTCCAAGGACGGCCAATTCGCCGCCTCCGTCACCGGCCAATACCTCTGCGGCGGCTACAAATACGAGCCCGCGCCCGCCTCCGAGCCCGCTGTCAAAGTGTTCCACGCCCAAACCCGCGAACTCCTGCGCCAGCTCGACCACGTCCCCCCGGTCCAAGCCCTCGCCTTCAGCCCCGACTCAAAATTCCTCGCCGCCGGCAATCTCATGGGCGAAATCCGCGTCTGGGATTTGGCCACCGGCGAACAAAAAGCCGCCTGGACCACCCCGAACTTCACCGGCTGGGGCGTCATCAAGGGCCATTACTACACCGGCGGCGTCTTCGCCCTCATGTTCACCCCGGACTCCAGGGAAATCTACGCCGCCGGCATGGGCTCCACCACCGACCCCGCCGCCGGCAACGGCCGCCAGCTCTGGCAGCGCTTCGCCTGGACCGAATCCCCGCCCCGCAAAGTCTCCGAGACCAAGGACGGCGAAAGCGGCGCCGGCCTCATGGAAACCCTCGCCTGGCATCCCTCCCACGAATTCTTCGTCATGGCCGGCCGTCTCTTCCAGGGCAAATGGAACGCGGCCATCTTTGACGCCGCCACCGGCTCCCTCAAAACCCACCTCGACGCCAAATTCCGCGTCACCCACGCCCGCTTCACCCCCGACGGCGGACGCCTCATCCTCGTCGGCGCCACCGGCCAGGAGAACAAAAAGAACGGCCAGTTCCCCAGCTTCGGCCGCGTCAAAACCTACACCCTCACCAAAAGCGTCTCCACCTAACCTCAATCCGCCATCCCAACGTGCCTTCCCCGCGCCACCCAACCTCAACGTCACATTTGATGCGCCTCGTGCTGGCCACAAGCCTCGCGCTGCTCTCCCCTTCCTTGGCCGCCGACGCCGATCCAGGAGCCCCCGCCCGCACCCTCTGGTCCGCGCATGTCGAGCAAATCCTCACCGACCACTGCACCAAATGCCACGCGGGCGTGAAGCAAAAAGCCGGCGTCGATCTCCGCACCCCCCAGACCATCCTGAAAGGCGGCGACGACGGCCCCATCGTCATCCCCGGCGACTCCAAAAACAGCAAACTCTTCTCCGTCCTCCGCGCGGAATCCGATCCCCACATGCCCCCCGAAGGCAGCAAGCAGCTTTCCGAGGAACAAATCGCCATCCTCGAGCGCTGGATCGATCGCCTCCCCGCCACCAACCAGCCGGCCGGCCCCATCGACTGGAGCGCGCCCGTTTACGCCGCCACCCGCCCCCTGAAAATGCCCCCTTGGGCCACCGAGGTCCAACCCGGCGTCGCCATCGACCGGTTCATTCAGCTCGGCTGGAAAGAGCGCAAGGTCAAGCCCGCTCCGCGCGTCGCCGATCCGCCCTTCGCCCGCCGCCTCTACCTCGACCTCATCGGCCGCATTCCCACCGAAACCGAACTCGCCGCCTTCGAAGCCCTCCCCGCCAAAACCCGCCGCGCCCAACTCGTCGACCAACTGCTCGCCTCCACCGAACACGCCACTTATCTGGCCGAAATCTTCGACGTCGTTCTCATGGGCCGCGTCAACGAAGTCGCCAAGCCCCATCGCAACCAGCGGAACGCGGACGACAAGTGGGCCCAGTTTCTCCAGTCCTCCTTCGCCAAAAACCGTCCATGGAACGAGATCGTCCGCCAGATCATCGTCGCCAGGCCCGCCTCGCCCGAGGACTCCGGCGCCGAGTGGTTCCTTTTCGCGCGCAAGGAAAACCACCAGGCCATCGCCGAGGCCATCGCCCCCATCGCCTTCGGCGTCAACGTGAAATGCGCCCAATGCCATGGCCATCCCCTCGCCCCCGAAATCGAGCAGCGGCATTACTGGGGCATCGTCGCCGCCTTCAACCGCAGCAAAAACGTCGACGCCACCTCCGGCCGCGGCCTTTCCGAATCCGCCATCGGCGGCTTTGTCAGCTTCTCGGACCTCCGCAAACGCACCATCCCGGCCGCCCTCATTTTCCCCAACGGAAAATCCGTGCCCGAAACCCGCCCCGCCTCCGACGCCAAGGAAGAGGACCAACCCTCCAACTACCTCGTCCCCCCGCCCGCCGAAAAAGCCCGGGCTGAAAAGCCCGCCGTTCCCAAATTCTCCCGCCGCGCCGCCCTCGCCGACTCAGTCGCGCACGACAATCCCATGCTGGCCAAAGCGTTCGTCAACCGCGTCTGGGCCCTCCTCCTCGGCCGCGGCCTGGTCCATCCCGTCGATTCCCTCGACTCGCGCCATCCCCCCAGCCATCCCGAACTCCTGGAATGGCTCGCCGCCGATTTCGCCAAAAACAATTTCGACATCCGCCGCCTCATCCGTTCCATCGCCCTTTCCCGCGCCTATCAACTCGACTCACGCGGGGGCAGTCCCCAGGCCCCTCCCGCCGCCTTCGCCCGCGCGCTCGACAAACCCCTCCCCGCCGAGGCCCTCCACCGCTCCTTTTTGGTCGCCGCCACGGGCCAAACCAACAACTCCGTGGGCGCCGACCTTCGTTCGGCGTTCATCGAGCGCTTCCCCGACCTCTTCGCCGCCGAATACAACACCACCCTTCACCAAGCCACCTTCCTCTCCAACAACCCAAAGCTCGACGAATTGCTCCGCCCCTCCGGCCAGAACACCGCCGCCCTGGCCCTCGCCGAAAAAACTCCCCAGGCCCAGGCCGCCCTGATCTTCAAGCGCCTGCTCCACCGCGCCCCCGACCGCGCGGAACTCGCCCAATCCACCGCCTTCCTCCAGTCCGGCCCCCCCGAGAAAACGGTCCCCGAGCTCCTCTGGACCCTCCTCGCCAGCGCCGAATTCCAACTCAACCATTGACCCATCCCTTCCCCGGACCGCGCGATGCCGGGGAAACCATTATGGACAATGCGCCTTAATCCAGTAAAGTGACCCGCTTTTATGGAAAGCCTGCCCGGGTTTCGCGATTTCTACCCCGAACCTCTCCCCAACAAGGACGAGTGGAGCGCCGACACGCGCTCCTACATTTTTGGCCAATGGCGCGAGGTCGCGCGCCGCTACGGCTTCCGCGAGTATGACGGCCCTCCCCACGAGCCCCTTGACCTCTTCACCACCAAAAGCGGCGACGAAATTGTCGGCCAGCTCTACAATTTCACCGACAAAGGGGACCGCTCCATCGCCCTGCGCCCCGAGATGACCCCCACCCTCGCCCGCATGGTCGCCGCCGCCGAGCGCAGCTACAAAAAGCCCATCAAGTGGTTCGCCATCCCCCAGTTGTTCCGCTACGAACGCCAGCAAAAAGGCCGCCTCCGCGAGCATTTCCAGCTCAACGCCGACATCTTTGGCGAGTCGGACCCCGCCGCCGACGCCGAGCTCATCGCCCTCCTCATCGACGTCCTGCGCTCCTTCGGCCTCACCGAAGCCGACTTCGTCATCCGCCTCAGCAGCCGCAACGCCTGGCAGGAATTCTTCAACCAGCGCTCCTCCAACCCCGCCCACGAATACGCCTTTTACCAGGTCATCGACAAAATGGAGCGCGAGGAACCGGCCAAGACCACCGAAAAACTCTCCGCCCTCGGCATCGACTCCGCCGAGGTCCTCGCCTTCGTCCAGGCCGGCCAGCCCACCGCCGAGCTGCAGTCCATCCTCGACAACCTCGACGCGCGCGGCCTCTCCGACTTCGTCAAAATC